>DATJIZ010000312.1:0-25073 GCA_035492735.1 Gemmatimonadaceae bacterium
AGCATAACCCTCATCGCCTGGAGCGGCCCATCCCACAAACGGGTGATCGTCGGGGTACTCCACGCAGTGGACCGGCGCGTTCACGGGCCATTCCGCGCGGCGTCTGCGTGACCGATCGGCGCTAGTCGGCCCCGTCCCGCCGTGAATAGGCGGCGATCTGCAATCGGGTGTGCAGCGCCAGCTTTTCCATGACGTTCCGCACGTGGCTCTTGACCGTGTGCGCCGCGATGTTGAGCCGCTGGGCGATCTCCTTGTTGCTCAATCCTTCGCCGATGAGATCGATCACCTCTCGCTCGCGGCGCGTCATGCGCACGTCCTCGAGCACGTGCTCGCGGCCCCGCGCGTCGGCGGCCATTGCAATCTGGGAGAACAGCGATTGGGTCATGCGGGGCGGGAGTACCTTGCCGCCGGCGGCGACCGACCGGATCGTCGCCACGAACTCGTCGAACGTCGCATCCTTGAGCACGAACCCCGACACACCCGCGTTGACGAATTGAACGATGTCCTCGCTCATCGGGATGAGGTCCATGACGATGATCTTCACGTGCGGGGCGCGGTGGACGATGTCGGCCGCAACGCGCAAGCTGTCTTCGTCCCGCAGCCCGACATCCAGCAGGAGCACGTCCGGCTTCGTCTCTTCCAAAAACGCGGGCTCGGCAACACCGGTCGCGACGGCACGCACGTCGGGAAGTTGATCGAGCATCGCC
This sequence comes from Gemmatimonadaceae bacterium, assembly GCA_035492735.1. Taxonomy (GTDB): domain Bacteria; phylum Gemmatimonadota; class Gemmatimonadetes; order Gemmatimonadales; family Gemmatimonadaceae; genus JAQBQB01. The sequence goes on from DATJIZ010000312.1 coordinate 708, forward strand.
GCGAGTGCTTCGCGCACGAGACGATTGTCATCGACGACGGCGACCGTGATCTTCTCGTTGGCTGGAGGGATGCGTCGTCCTCGTTGAGATGGTCGTGCAGGGAATGGTGCCGCGTCGTGCCCGACGGGCCGCCTCGGATGAAGCTACCGCGACGACGCCGCGCGGCACATCCCCCCGACCGTGCGCGCGGGAGCACGTCTTCTAACCCGTTCGTGTCATTGCGTGCGAATCGAGCGAGTCCTAGCCTGCATCGGATGACGAGCAGCAAGATCGTTCCCGTGGCAGGCTCGGGCGGCGCGGCCAATGGCGGCCCGCCGGCGGAGCGACTGTTGCTCGACATCATCGATACGGTCCGCGAGCCGCTGCTCGTGCTCGACTCGGCATTCCGCGTCACGCACACCAATCGCGCGTTTTATCAAACCTTTCGCCTGGACCGCGCGGATACCATCGGCCAACAGCTGTTCGTCCTCGGCGACGGCCAGTGGGACATCGCACCGCTGCGCGAACTGCTTCGCGAGCGGCTGGTCGCCGAGTCGGAACTGTACGACGTCGAGGTCGATCACGTATTTCCCGGGATCGGCCGCAAGATCATGCTGCTCAACGCCCGGCTCGTCACACACGACCCGAGCGTGTCGCGCCTGATTCTGCTGGCGATCGAGGATGTCACCGAGCGAAAGCTCGCGGAGCGTCGACTCGCCGCGCAGCGCCGCGAGCTGCAGCGCTCGAACGCGGCGCTCAACGAGTTCGCGTTCGTGGCGTCGCACGACCTGCAGGAGCCGCTGCGCAAGATCCTGTCGTTCGGCGAGCGCCTCGGTACGTCGGCCGGCCCGGTGCTGGACGGCAACGCCCGGCAGTATCTCCAGCGCATGCTCAGTGCGGCCGCGCGCATGCGGACCCTGATCAGCGATCTCCTCGCCTATTCACAGGTCGCCACCAGCTCGGAACCGTTTGCGGCGACGGACCTGGCGGCCATCGCGCGCGAGGTCGTCACCGACCTCGAGACGGCAATTGCCGACGCGGGCGGCCGGATCGCGGTCGCCGAGTTGCCGGTGATCGACGCCGACGCGCTGCAAATGCGCCGGCTGCTTCAAAACCTGCTCGGCAATGCCCTCAAGTTTCGGCGGAAGGATGTGCCGGTGGTCGTCGATCTCGGCGCGTCGAGCTCCGGTGACGGGACCTGCACGATCACCGTGTCGGACAACGGCATCGGGTTCAAGGAAGAGCACGCAGAAAAGATCTTTCGCATGTTCGAGCGGCTCCACGCCCGTGCGCAATACGATGGCTCGGGCATGGGCCTGGCGATTTGCCGAAAGATCGTCGAGCGGCACGGCGGCAGCATCGCCGCGACGAGCACCACCGGCCAGGGCGCGACGTTCGTCGTCACTCTGCCGGTCACGCAGGCGGCAGCGGAGTATGCGCCATGATGATGCAAGACAAGCACAAGATTCCGATCACGATCCTCATCTGCGACGATGATGAGGACGACCGGATGCTCACTCAGCAGGCGCTCGAAGACGCGCACATCTCGAACGAGCTTCGGTTCGTCCAGGACGGCGAGCAGTTGCTCGACTACCTCTACCAGCGCGGCCAGTTCGCCGGCGAGACGGGCAAGGCGCCGCGTCCCGGACTGATTCTCCTCGACCTCAACATGCCGAAGATGGACGGGCGCGAAGCGTTGCAGCGCATCAAGAGCGACGCGACGTTGATCGAGATTCCGGTCGTGGTGCTCACGACGTCGGGGCTGGATGCGGACGTGATCCGGAGCTACCGACTCGGCGTCAACTCTTTCATCACCAAGCCGGTCACGTTCTCGGGATTGGTGGAGGCGATGAACGTGCTCGGCCGGTACTGGCTCGAGATCGTCGAGTTGCCGCCGGCCGCGGCGTAGGGCGCGTGGCCACGTTCGAGATCGACGCGGCGCCGGCGTCCGCGCCGGCATCGGGGTCGAGTGATGCGGACGTCGCGCGGTCGTCGTCGCGGATGCTGGTCGTCATCGTGAGCGTGATGCTCATCGTGACGTTCCGGCTGGGCCGCATGCTCGTGCTGCCGATCGTGATATCGATGATGCTGACGCTCACGCTCGGCGCACCCGTGCGTTGGCTGCAGCGCAAGCGCATTCCCCGTCGAATCGCAGCAGCGTTGGTCGTGTTCGGCGCGCTCGGTGCCGCCGGGGGCGCGGTCACGGCGCTCGCGTCGCCGGCGATCGAGTGGGCCGCCTCCGCGCCGCAGACGATCAAGACGCTCGAGTCGAAGATCCACCGCATCATGATTCCGTTCACCGCGCTCCAGCGATCGGCGGATCGCATGGCGCAAGCGGCCGCGTCCGGCGCCGGCAGCGCACCCCGCACGGTGCAGCTCGCGACGCCGGGCATCCTCGCGCGCCTGTCCGTCGATTCCGTCAGCGTGATCCCCGCGGCCCTCAGCGTCGTGTTCCTGACGTACTTCCTTCTCGCGAATGGGCCGCTCGTACGGCGGAAGCTGGCGGCCCTCCTGCCCGGGCGCCCCGAACTGGAGCGTCGTGAGCACCTGCTCGGCGAGATCGAGCTCGCGGCGTCACACTTTCTCGTCACGGTCACGCTGATCAACACCGGCGTCGGCGCGATCACCGCGCTTGCACTCTGGGCAATCGGGGTGCCGAATCCGGTGTTGTGGGGCGGGATCGCCGCCGTGCTGAATTTCGTGCCCTATCTCGGGCCGATGGTGACGGTCTCGATTATCGCCCTCGCTGCGCTGTCGAGCATCGATTCGACGGGCCACGCGTTGCTCGCACCCGCCGCGTTTCTTGCCGTTCACCTCACCGAGAGCAACCTGATCACGCCGTCCATGCTCGGACGCCACCTCCCGGTGAACACCGTCGCGATCTTTCTCGGACTGCTGTTCTTCGGCTGGATGTGGGGCATCCCGGGTGCCGTGCTCGCCGTGCCGCTCACCGTATGCGTGAAGCTCGTGTGCGACCACGTGCCCGCGTTGTCGCACGTCGGCGAGCTGCTCGACAACTAGACCACGTGACGAGGATCGGCCCCGAAACACCGAACCCGCCGCGATGTTCGCGGCGGGTTCTCTGTCCGTTGACGCCGGACGGTTGAGCTGTGATCGCGCCGGTCGCGCCGACAGCGTTCGATGGCTACTGCAGGTAGTTCCAGAGGCCGATGAGCCCGAGGATCCCGCCGCCGATCATGACCGCCGTGCCCGCGTTGCCACCTACGACCGCTCCGACGATGAACGCGGCACCGCCAACGATCATCATCGCGGAGCTCCGCGGGCTGCTGGATGAGGCGCGCAGTGCATACGGCGCCGTGGCGACTGCGTTCGCGCGCGAGTCAACCGCACTATTGGAATGCGTCACTCCGGCGGGAACGATCGGAGCCGGAGCGAGCGTGCGCTCGGTGACGGCGCGCGACACGACGATTGGCGCGACCACCGGCGCCGAGCTGGCAATCGCGGTCATGGTCTGCTCCACCGTGTCCTGCGCGGGAACCTGGGCGGCGAGCGCGGATAGGAGCGGCGCCGCGAGCAAGAGCACACCGATGGAGGTTGAGAAACGACGAAGACGTGACATTGAATCCCTCCGGGATTCGGGAAGCGAACTGCGAGCTGGATGGTACTATTCCCGGTCCCGGCTTACTATCGCACGGATAGCGTACGACGTCGGCAGGTCCGTACAGCCGGTTCACGCTCGCGCGGCCGTCGACCCGGAGCGCATCGGTCATGTGCGTGGCCCGTTGGCACGGAGATTCCGGAGGTTCCCGACGGCGACGCCACCACCGGAGGCGGGCGCGTCGCACGCGAAGACACGATCCCCCTGGACGAGCGGCGGCGATGGTCGGGTTTCCGCGCACCGCGATGCCAATCCGTGTGCTCTGACGAATGCGAATCATGAAGAGGGACAGACGCATGTCGAACCATGAGTGGTGGCCACGAGGACGGGCCGCGTGCCCGATCTTGGCGATCGTGGTCGCCTTGTCCGCCGGTCGGACGACCGCCGACGCACAGGAACTGTTCATCAGCAACGAAGGCTCGAACACGGTGAGCGTCGTGTCGGCCGCCACGCTCCAGCCGCTCGCCACCATCCAGGTCGGCAAGCGACCGCGCGGCATCGCGCTCTCACCCGACGGTGAGCGCGTCTACGTCGCGCTCGGCCTCGAGGACGCTGTGGCGGTCATCGACGTCGCGAAGCGCGCCGTCGTCGACAAGCTGCCCGCCGGCCCCGATCCCGAGCAGGTCGCCGTGAGCCGCGACGGCAGGATCGTGTATGTGTCCAACGAGAGCGCCGCGCGGGCCTCGGGCATCCGTGTCGCCGACCGGCATCAGCTCTTCTCGGTTCCCGTGGGCAAGGAGCCCGAGGGCGTGGGCGTGACGCCGGACGGCAGGCGCGTGTTCATCACCAACGAGTCGGACTCGAGCGTGACCATCCTCGACGCGCAGACCGGTCGGCTCATCGGAACGTTGCACGTCCCGGCGCGTCCGCGCTTCGTGAGCTTCGACAAGGACGGCGACCGCGCGTTCGTCACCTCGGAGAACGGAGGAACGCTGTCGATCATCGACGCGCGCGCCGACAGCGCGCTGACCGTGGTCCACGTGGCCGACGGAAAGACCAAGCCGACGGGCATCGCCCTGTCGCCGGACGGCAAGCGAGTCTACGTGGCGAACGGCGCCGGCAACCGGGTCACGATCATCGATGCGGGCTCGGCGCAGGTCGTGTCATCGATCGACGTCGGCACGCGTCCCTGGGGCGTTGCGTTGTCGCCCGACGGCGGTACGCTCTACACGGCTGACGGCCGCTCGAATCAGATCTCGGTGATCGACACGCAAAGCGGACGTGTACGCGCGACGATTCCGGTGGGTGAACGTCCGTATAGCCTGGTCATCGTGCCGGCGCCTCCGAGCCACTGACGACGCTGCTTCGTTCGTGGAATTCGCCTTGCAACACGCATCCTCGTCTGCGATCGCGAGGCTCCATGCCCGAAGTGCTCGTACGGTTCGATGCAGCGTTGACCGCGCCCGACGGTCGTCGGTTTGCGCCGCAGGCATGCGGCCGACCGGCGGGCAATGTCTGGGAAGGCTGGATCGAGTTCGTCCCGATCGATGGTGGCGCGACTCTGCGAACACCCCGAGAGACCGACCAGCCCAATCGCGACGACCTCATGTACTGGGCGCAGGGCCTCACGCGCGTGTACCTCGATGGAGCGTTGTCGCGAGCGCTCAAGGCGCCTATCACCGTCGAGCACGCCCGCCCGCTCGAGTCGCACTTCGAGGGTCCGGCCCCGTCGATCGTCCACCCGGCCGCGCCAATCGCGGCGCGCCCGGTGCTCGATCCGTTCAGCGTCGCGCAGCAGGGCGAGGACATTCTGCTTCGCGAATTGAGCGCGCTCGACACGCCCCGGATCCGCGACATCGTGCTCGGGTACGGTCTCGCGACGAGCGAACAGGCAACTGCCGCGACTCGTGAGCAGCTCACGTCGATGGTGATCGCCGGTGTCCGGCGGCCATTGTCGGCCGGGCCGGACGCGGAGCTCCGACCCGGAGCCTGAGTCGGTCGATCAACTGACCGGCGGCAGCCGGTCCGATCGCCGGTCATGACCGCATGGGCTTGCCATGCGGCGGCGATCAACTATTGTCTTAGTAGTATGATCGCCACTGTTGCCACCGTCCGGCGTGCGCGCGTCACACTCGCCGCGCTCGGCGCACTCCCGCTTCTCGCCGCTCCTGCCGCCGCCCAGGGCTGGCGGTACAGCGCCAGTCGACTCGGCACGTCGGCGCGCGTGCTGATCATCGGCACGCGTCCGCAGGACGAGGACAACGCGCTCATTGCGTGGCTCAGTCTCGGTCACGGCGTGGAAACCGGATACCTCTCGCTCACCCGGGGCGAGAGTGGGCCGAACGCCGCGGGGAACGAGCGCCAGGCCGCCCTTGCGGTCGTGCGAACGGCGGAGTTGATCGAAGAACGTCGGCGCGACGGTGCCCATCAGTACTTCACTCGAGCGTACGACGTCGGGCCGAGCCGCGTGGACTCGATCGTCGCGAACGCGTGGCCGTACGATTCGCTCCTGAAGGATGTCGCATCGGTGATCAGAGCGTTCAGGCCGCAGGTGGTGATCTCCGTTTTTTCCGCCGATACCGCCGAGCACGACGTCACGCATCGCCTCGCCGCCAGGCTCGCTCGCGAGGGCATCGTGGCGGCCGCCGACACGGCCAGGCTGTCGCCGCGGGCGGTCCTGGGCCTGGCCGCGTGGCGTGTCGGTCGTTTGTTGATCGAGACGCACAGCCCACGACCGGGCGCCATCGTGATCGACGTCGGCGAGCTCGATCGCCAGGCGGGCCGGACGTACGCCGAGATAGGAGCGGAGGTCCGTCAACTCCAGCGCACGCAGCCGTCGACCGAATCGGTGTCCGTCGGCCATACCACACGCGTGTTGCTCGCCGATTCCTCGGAGGCAGAGGAGCCGATCGCCGATTTGTTTGCCGGCATCGATACGAGCTGGAAACGATTCGCTGATGGCGCTGCGAGCGCCAAGCCACTTCTCGATTCCGTCCACGCGACCGCCAATGTCGTTCGGGCTGCCGCGCTCGCGGCTCCGAGCGATTCGGTGGTAAAGCTCCTCGCGCGCCTGATTGGCCAGGAACTGCGACTGCGACGCGAGCTTCAGTGCACCGAGCGCGTCGTACCGATCTGTGGCGGCCCGATAGGCGATCTCGCGCTGTCACTCACGCGCCTCCACCGCGTGGCCACCGATGCGCTGGTGGCGGCCGCCGGCGTGATCATCGATGGAACGGCGGAGCGTGCGATCGTTGCTGCACCGGATTCCGTTCCCGTCTCGATCGAGATCCGGAACGGCGGCACATCACCGCTGTCGCTCCACCGGCTTGCCGCCACCACGGAAACGCGATCGGTCGTCATGCTGCGCGACACGGTGATCATCCCGCCCGACAGCGTGGGGCGCTGGACGACGACGATGCGGGCTGACGTCATCAATCGGAATTGGTGGCAAGTGGACGGGCTGATCGAGGGGACCGCCCTGCACCGATTCGTCGGTCCGATGTTCTACCGACTCGTCGGCGGCGAAGACCGGATCTCGCCGGGAGCCGTTGAAGCCAGCTTCACGATCGCCGGCGAGGACATTCCATTCGTCGGACCGCCGGTCGTTCACCGTGATGGGGGTTCACTGCGCGGCGACCTTCGCCATCCACTCACCGGCGCGGCACCGATCTCCGTTCTCCTCGAACGACTGGCGGAATACGAGCGCGCGGCACTGCCGATCGACCGGCTGTTCAGGGTGTACGTCCAGTCGATGCGCGCCGAACCGGAAAGCGCCTACGTCACGCTGCAGGTGCCGGCGGGAATGACGGTCGACAGTGCGCGGCGGCTGGTCGTGCTTTCCGCATTCGGCGATCACAACGCGTTCTTCCGGCTTCGCGGCACGCTCGCCCCCGGATCCGATTCGATTTTTGCCGGCGCGCAGCTCATGACGCCACTCGCCCCTGCGCCTGGTCAACGTCCCGTTCCAACCCCGGCCGTGAGCGTCGAGACCTTCTTCAACGGGACCATTTCACGCGATTACCCACACATTCCGACGCAGCAGTACCTGCGACCGGCGAAAGAGCGTCTGCAGGTCGTCGACGTGCGCGCGCCGTCGCGTTTGCGCGTCGGCTACGTGAAAGGGACGGAAGATCTCCACTCGCAGCTCGGTCAGCTGCAGATCAACGCACAATCGCTCGAGCCGTCGCTCGTTTCGGTCGTCGATCTCACCGCATTCAATACGGTGTTGATCGGCGCTGGCGCATTCCGCGATCCAGAACTCGCCGGCGCCGTTCCGTCGCTGCGCCGCTTCCTCCGCCAGGGCGGCACGCTCGTGATTCTCCCGGGCGGCGCTGAGCTGGCCGAAAGCGGCATCATGCCCTATCCGGTTACGCCTGACACCGCGGAGCGCGAGATCGACTCCGGCTGGCCGCTTCACCTGCTCGACCCACAATCGCCCTTGCTCGCGTGGCCGAATCGGATCACCGCCAAGGACTTCGAGAGTTGGTCGGGCGAGCGGGCGCGTTCGGTTCCGCTCGCCTTCGATCCGCGCTACAAGAGCGTGCTGTCGATCCGGGAGGCCGACCGCGCGCCGAACGCCGGTCCCCTACTCGTCGCACGCGTCGGCAAAGGCACGCTGGTGTACTCGTCTCTGGCGCTCGATGCGCAGATCGCGGCGGTCGATCCCGGCGCGGCCCGCCTCCTCGTCAATCTGTTATCGACGGGCCTCGCGCCAAAGAGCTGAGCGTTCATGGCTGTACCGAACCCCCGAGCCTTCGCACGAGCTGGTCGAGGAACTCGAGGCCTTCGTAGTACGACTTGACGCGCAGCTTCTCGTCGCGCCCGTGCGCGTTGGTCTCGCCGGGTGACGAGAAGATTCCGCTCACGCCGTACGTCGGAATGCCGGCCGCGCGCAGGTAATGCCCGTCGGTCGCACCGGTAGACATGGTCGGAATGACGGGGATGTCGCCCCACATCTTGTGCGTGATGTCGGTGGTCGCCGCGAGCACGGCCGGCTCGATCGGAGGGACCGATGTCGGGAAATCCGGACGCTGACCGGTCGTGAACGTGATGGCGATGCCCGTATCGGCGATCACCCGCGCCAGAGTCGAGCGTACCGCGTCGACGCTCGACGTGGGAGCCATACGGCAGTTGACGTTGGCGGTCGCCGTTTGCGGCAGCGCATTGTAGGCATGCCCGCCGGCAAGCCGCGTCGCCACGCACGTCGTCCGCAGCATCGACGCGTAGCGCGGATCTTTCGAGAGCGCCGCGGCGGCCGCGGCATCGTTGGGATTCGCGACAATGGCGCGCATGGCGGCCGCCATCTCGGGCTTCTCGACCTTGGCCGTCTGCTCGAAGAACGCGCGCGTCGTGGGATTGAGCTCCACGGGGAACGTGAATCGCTCGAGTCTGCCGAGCGCATCGGCGAGCTCGTAGATCGCGTTGTCGGGCCGCGGCACGCTCGAGTGGCCGCCCGGATTGTGCGTCGTGAGCGTGAAGTCGGTGTAGACCTTTTCCGCAGCTTGAATCGAGTGGAAGAGCGGCTTGGCGTCCGGGCCGGCGCCATCGAGCGTTCCCCCACCGCCTTCATTGATGGCGTACGCGGCGTCGATCAACGGCCGGTGCTCCTTGAGCAGCCACTCGACGCCGTTCGCGTCGCCTCCCTCCTCGTCGGCGGTCAGCGCGAGAATCAGGTCGCGCTCCGGCCGCCAGCCTTCCTGCTTGTATCGCAGCAGGTTCGCCACGAAGATCGACGCCATGGCCTTGTCATCGGCGGTGCCGCGGCCGAGAAAATATCCGTTCTGCTCGGTGAGGGTGAACGGGTCGCGCGGCCACTCGTCGCGTCGCGCGGCAACCACGTCGAGATGCGCGAGAAGTAGAATCGGCTTGCCGGCCGCCGCGCCGGCGCGCCCGTGATAGTGCACGACGAGATTGCCCTTGGTCGGCTTGCCCGCCGGCACCAGCACCTGCACGTCACTGGCTGGGAATCCCGCGTCGCGGAAGCGCTTCGCCACCGCCTCGGCGGCTCGTGTCACCGAGCCGACCGAGTCCGACGAATTGATCGATATGAGCTCCGAGTAGACCTCGCGCGCCAGGCGTTGCTGAGGCGTGAGTGAGCTCTGGGCCGAGACCAGGCGCGGCACCGCGGCCGTTGCGAGTATCGTGGCGGCTCCGACGAGCCGTACGGCCGTGGAGGCAATCGAGCGATCGGTGAGAAGCGGCATCAGCAGGTGGGAGGATAAGTTTGCTCAGTGGAAACCGCCGGCTGCGGCAGGCGCTCGCCGCGGCAGCAGTAATCTCGCGCTGGGCACCGGGAACGCCAGACCAGGGGTCGTCGTGCACAAAGTTCGGCAACAGGAGAGCCGCCGATCGTGATCCCAAGGTGCAAGCTGATCGTGTGCGCCCTCGTCGCGTACGGATGCTCCGCTTCGCGACCGAAGGTGGCGAGCGACCATCCGCTGCGCTGGGGCGGTGACGCGGAAGGCGGCGCCCCGTTCGTCGAAGCCGATCCCGCCGATCCCGGCCGCGTCCGCGGCTTCGACGTCGACATCGCCACCATGATCGCGAACGGGCTCGGTCGCGAACCGAGGTTCGTACAGGTCGCCTGGTCGTCGATCGAGGCATCGGTCGAACGGGGCGACTTCTCGATCGGCATGTCGGGCGTCGAGGATCGCCCCGAGCTCCGCGAACGGCACGCCGTGAGCATCCCCTATTACGAGTTTCGTGAAGTCCTCGCCGTGCGACCGGCGGACTCGGTCAGATTCCGCCGGCTGGCCGATCTGGCCGGTCATCGCGTGGCCACGCTGGGCGCCACGCAAGCGTACCGGATCCTGCTCGACGCGCAAACATCCGCGGGCGTCGTTCCGATCTCGTACGACGATGACGTGCATCCGTACGAGGACCTGGTTGCCGGCCGCGTCGACGCCGTACTCCTGGACAACATCATCGCCGAGCGCTCGCTGCGGCGTTCCGGCGGATTCGTGATCGAGCCGGAGCCCGTCGCCGTGGGGCACTACGTCGCGCTTCTCGCGCGCCGCGACAGCGCGCTCCGCGATTCGGTGAACACCATCCTGCGCGCCCGGATGCGCGACGGGTCGCTCGAACAGAGCCTTCGCACCTGGCGCGTATGGGACGATGACCAGGCACGCTATTTCGCGCGCGTGCTGGACACGTCGCGCGTTGCGGCGTCCCGCGCGCCACCGGTTGCTCGATCCGCGGTGGCCTACCTGCCTTCCCTGCTCCGCGCCGCGGTCATCACGCTGCTGCTCTCGTGTCTCTCGATGGGGTTGGCGGTCGCAGCGGGCGCCGGCATCGCGGCCGGCCGGGTCTACGGCGCGCCACCGGTTCGCGCCGTGCTCACCGCGTACGTCGAGGTCGTGCGCGGGACGCCGGTGCTGCTTCAGCTCTTCGTGCTGTACTACGGGCTCTCGAGCGTGATTCGTCTACCCGCGTTCGCGGCGGCGGTGCTTGGCCTGGGCTTGAACTACGCCGCCTACGAATCGGAGATCTATCGCGGCGCGCTCGAGGCCATTCCCCGCTCGCAGCTCGAGGCCGGCCGCACGCTCGGGCTCTCGGAAGCACAGATCTTCCGGCTCATTCGCGCACCGCAAGCCCTGCGGCTCGCGCTCGCTCCGATGACGAACGACTTCGTGGCGCTGCTCAAGGACTCGTCGCTCGTCTCGGTCATCACCGTCGTCGAGCTGACGAAGCAGACGGCGATCTACGCGACGAACATTGGAAGCTGGGTCGTGCCGGGCGCCGTGTGCGCGGCCGTGTATCTGATCTTCTCGCTCCCGCTGTCGCGGCTTGCCCGCCGCCTCGAGCGGCGGTGGAACCTGGCGTGACGCCGACGCTCGCCGTGCGCGACCTGCAGGTGCAACGCGGCGCCCGCATGGTGCTGCGCGCCGTCAATCTCGTCGTCAACGCCGGCGAAGTGTGCGCCCTGATGGGCGTGTCGGGCGCCGGCAAGTCGACGGTGCTCCGCGCAATCGCCGCCCTCGATCCCATCACCGCCGGCACCATTGCGACGGGCGACGCCGTGCTCGAGCCCGGACCCGTGCGTCCCGAATCCGGCCTTCGCGCGCTGCGCCGCCAGGTGGGTCTCGTCTTTCAGTCTCCATCCTTGTTCGAGCACATGACCGCGCTGGACAACGTCGCGCTCGCTCCGATCCACGTGCTCGGGTGGACGCGCGACCGAGCCAACGGCGTCGCGAATCGCTTGTTGTCGATGCTCGGCGTCGACAGCCGGGCAGAAGCGTACCCGCGGCAGCTCTCGGGCGGCGAAGCACAGCGCGTCGCGATCGCGCGGTCGCTCGCGCTCGATCCGGCATTGCTGTTGATGGATGAGCCGACCTCGGCACTGGATCCCGCGCGCCGCGGAGCGTTGGGCGATACGCTGCGCGCGCTCGCCGCCGATGGCCGGGCTCTCCTCATCGCCACGCACGACGTCGACTTCGCGCGGCAGTACGCGGATCGCGTCGTCGTGCTCCACCAGGGCGACATCGTGGAGGAAGGGCCGGCCGAGCACGTTCTGACTGCGCCGCGGACGGATGCCACGCGCGAGCTGCTGCGCGCCGGTTGACGCCGGCACGCGTTCACGGGCGAGCCTGAGCTCGGTGTAATCTTCGTTTCGCCCGCCGCGGCACACGCTCAACGGAACACGTTTCGCATGTCGCCGGCGCCGGAGTCGCAGCGCGGTCGTCTTCGTGTCTGCACTCACAGATTACTATTGCTTATCGGAACAAATTGCCCGAGGCATCGACCAGTTGCGTGAACCGCGTGGCGAGACGCCTCGCAAGGACGAATGACCATGGCCGACGAAAAACCGAAAAAGCCACAGAAGACAGCGACGACCACGCGCGCACCGCGAAAGCGCGCGTCGAGCCCACCCTCGGGCGACGCTACATCGCGTGATGCCACATCCCGCGATGCGACGACGAACGCGAACGGTCCGATGCGCAACGCCGAGACGCCCATGCTCGCAATCGAGCAGTCGTCGGAGGTCGCCCGATCCGTGTCCGACGAGCTCGACGAAATACGCCGGCAGGCGTACGCGCTCTACCTCTCGCGCGGCGGCGGCGACGGCAGCGACTTGTCCGACTGGCTCGAGGCCGAGCGAATCGTGCGGCTTCGCCACAGCGGAAGCGAATCCGCCGACCGCAACCAGCGCTGAGCTTTTCCCGCTCGCCGCGCCCGAGGCAGTGGCCGCGACCGATATTCGCGCCGCGGTTGTGGTGATATCATGCAGCCTCCAAGCGGGCCGCCTTGGCCGGCAGCCCGAAGTAAAACGTCGTGTGTTGGCCGGCCATGCTGTCGACCCACATCCGGCCGCCGTGCGCCTCGACGATCGCTTTCGAGATGTAGAGACCCAGTCCGAGCCCGCGCACGCCGGTGGTCCGAGTCATCTTCGACCGCATGAACCGGTCGAACAATCTGGGCAGGTCTTCGGGAGCGATGCCGGCGCCGAAATTGGTGACGGCGATCGTGACCTCGCCATCGCCCACGCTCACCCGCACCTCGACGCCCGATCGTTGATCGCCGTATTTCACCGCATTCGATAACAGGTTGCCGAGAACCTGCTCGATACGCATCGGATCGGCGAACACCGTCGCCGGCGGGCCGTCCAGCTCGAGCTTGACCCGGGCGCCGATGAGGCGCGAGTGCCGCGACACCGCTTCTCGCACGGTATCGTGCAGGTCGATCCATTTCCGCTCGAGCTTGAGGCGATGCGCCTCCAGGAGCGACATGTCGAGGAGGTCGTCGACCATTCGCTTGAGCGCATGGGTCGCCGACTGGATGTGCTGCAGCATCGCCCGCTCCTGCTCGCTGGACTCACGATGCAGGGCCGGTAGAAACTCCGACGCCATCGAGATGACGCCGATCGGCTGTCGCAGATCGTGGGCGATGACGGAGGTCCACTCGTCACGCAGGCGCTCGAGCTCCTTGATGTGCGTGATGTCGGCCACCGTGCCGTTGATCCCGATGATCCGCCCCGTCGGGTCGCGCCGCGGCTCGCCGCGCGCCGCACACCAGCGGCGCCCGCCATCGGGGCGAGTGAACTCGAGATCGAGCTCGTACGGCTCGCCGTCGGCGCGCAGCTTGTCCATGCACTTGGTCAAGCGTAACAGACTGTCGGGCGTCAGCAGCTTCATGCCCGGATTGGTGATCGGCGCCGGCGCCTGGGTGGGATCGATGCCGAAGATCTGGTAGAGCTCCTCCGACCACGTGGAGCGGTTGGTGCGGAAGTCCCAGCGCCAGCTTCCAACGTGGGCCACGTGTTGTGCCGCGCGCAGATCCTCGAGACTCTCGCGCAGCGCCTCTTCGTCGTGCTTGCGTTGCGAGATGTCCGTGGCGATCGCGCCGATCGCGAACGTATGCCTCGCTTCGTCGAGCAGCGGAAACTCACTCATGAGAAACACCGAGCCCTCGTTCAACTCGAGCCGCTCCTCGAAGTGCAGCGGGGCCTGAGTGTCCCGAACGACCTGATCCTTGGCTCGCAGCTCCTCGGCCAGCGACTGCGCGAAAACGTCATCGTCGGTATGCTGGAGCGCCGCCGCCGCGCTGACACCGGTGAGCGCCTCGAACGCCTTGTTGACGAGGATGTACCGGCCGTCGAGGTCCTTGATGATGATGGCGTCCGGAGAATAGTCGAGGATCGCCTGCAGAAATCGCTGATTTCGCGCGAGCTCGGCCGAGCTGCGGCGCAGGCGTCGTACGACCGCGCTCACGAGGACGCCGACGACCACGAACAATCCCGCCATCATGTACTTCGGAATGCCGGGCTTGAGGATCACGTGCACCGGCGGAACGAAATACCACCAGACGAGCGCGGTCGAGATGACCGTCGCCGCCACACCGCTCTCGAAGCCGCCGAACCACGCACAGACCAGTACGGTCGGATAGAGCAACGACCACCGCAGCGTCGAGCCCCAGTAGAAGAACTCGACCGCGAACACGGCGATCAGTGGAACAATCGTCGCGACGAGCACCCGCACCGGTGATGGTGTGGCACTCACCGCCGATGATTTGAAGGCGCCCATTGCCCGTTCGATCGCGGCCTTGCCCCGCTCAACGGCCCGCATCTGCCCCCCCTGCGTCACCCCGCCTCGGAGACTATGGGGCAGAGGGAGATCCGTGTGCGATTAGCCCTTGGTTATGGTCGGCCTCTCGCCGCGGGACCTAGTACCCGGCGCCCCAGCGATACTGCCAGACGATTGCGAAGAGCGAAAAGGCAGTTCCAACGCGGGTGTAGACGCCACGGCTGTGCGCAAGCTTGACCGATTGGCGCCGAGACAGGGGCAGCACCAGCTCTGCGCCGGCGCGGGCGTTCCCCAGCGCCGAGCTGTTGACGTCGCCGTTCAACGTCGTTCGGCCGCCGCGATAATAGGTCGCGCCTATCGCCGCCCACACGTCGTGACCGAAATCGTAGCTGAGGTTCGTCTGCGCGGCGTAGACAGGCGACTGCACGAGGGACCTGCCTCCGAGGTAGTCGTGGTTATCGCCGTAGAAGGCCGCGCCGGTGGTGACGTCCAGAGTGAACGCTTTCAGGGCCTTGGAGAATCCGACGTCCGCTTTGATCGCCCAGCGGTTGGTGCCGAGATTGATCGCTTTGCTCGGATCGTACTGGCCCAAAGGTGAATACACCTGGACGCTCGCTCCAACGACCAGATCCCTTTGGTACTGTCCGAAGTCCTTCATGGACAGCGCCGGGGCGCCGTAGAGGTTCACGGAGAAGCGGAGCCGCGGGTCGCCGAAGCCGCTGATCCTACGTTCGGCGGGCTCGCCAGCCACGGTCCCAGTGCCCGACAGCTCGAGGAGCGGCAGCACGACGTCGACCTTGCCGGACTTGCCCCACACGTTCAGCGCACGCGCGTAGGCAAGGACGCCGGAATGAATTCTGAGCTGGGCGCCTTGCAGCGGTTCCGACGGATCGACCGACAGGCCGCCGAGGGAGTAGGTATAGCCGACGAGGAGGAAATTGAATCCGACGGGCGCGTTCGAATACGATCTGGGCTCGAGCTCCTGCGCCGCCGATCGCACAGGGGCCGTTGTCGCGAGCGCCAGACTCACCATGAGCGCGAGCACGGGACGCGCACTGGACGTCCGGGCTTTCAAGGTGCGGAGCCTCGACACGGTCCTTCCGATGCCTGCGAAGAGAACCCTAACAGGAGCGAGCAATACATTCGCCGTGCCGTGAGATCCGGGGCATTCGCATCGTGTCGAGTTCGCTGATCGCAGGCAAGTCGCCCTAACGTCGGATATCCAAGCTCATTCGTGTCGGCTACGGTGAACGTGATTCCCCCGGGGAGCAGACCATGAGCAGCGTGAGAAAGCTCGCGCCCGCGACCGACGTGCCCGAACCTCCGTCACGCTTCTTCGTGCCGTCAGAGGATCTTCTTGCAGCCGGCAAGAAGCTGCGCGATACAGTGTCCCGGGAGAGTCAGGGCGTGTGGAAGCGGCCCAGGCACCGGGTGAGCCCACTAAAGGTTCTCCACGCATCCGACAGCGGACGACTGCCCGAGCTCATTCCGATTCGGTACGGCCGGATGCTGCAATCGCCATTCACGTTCTTCCGCGGAGCTGCAAACGTGATGGCCGCGGATCTCGCCACTTCGCCGTCGATCGGCATCAACGTCCAGGCCTGTGGCGACTGTCACCTGCTCAATTTCGGCGGCTTTGCCACACCCGAACGCAACATCATATTCGAGATCAATGATTTCGACGAAACGGCACCTGCGCCCTGGGAATGGGATGTGAAGCGGCTCGCGACATCGTTCGTCCTCGCGGCCAGGTCCAACGGGTTGCCGGACGCCGCGGGGCGCGATGCGGCGGTGACCTGTGCGCGCAGCTATCGCGAACGGCTGCGCGAAGCGGCGGAGATGAGTCCTCTCGAGTCGTGGTACTCGCATTTCAGCTGGGAGGACTTGCTCGGACTGTTGGATCGCCCAACGCAGAAGCGCCTGCGGCGGAGAGTCGAAAAGGCAAGGAGTCAAACTTCGTCGGAACTGGACTTCCCAAAGCTGGCTGACATGGTCGGCGGGGCAGTACACATCAAGGACCAGCCGCCGCTCATCTTTCACCCGGCGTTTGCACGTGACAGAGGATTCAGGGCGAAATTGGACAAGTTCCTGGCCGATTATCGCGAGACTCTCGCGGAAGACCGGCGCGCCCTTCTGGATCGCTACCATCTGGTTGATGCGGCGATCAAGGTCGTGGGAATCGGCAGCGTGGGGCGATATTGCGCGATCGGCCTCTTCATGTCGCCCGCCAACCAGCCGCTGTTCCTGCAGTTCAAGCAGGCCACGGCCTCGGTGCTCGAACCGTACGCCGGCAAGAGCGTGTATCGGCATGCCGGCCAGCGCGTAGTCATGGGACAGCGCCTCATGCAATCGGCGTCGGACATTTTTCTCGGCTGGACGACCGGGTTCGAAGGCCGCGAGCTCTATGTACGTCAGTTGCGTGACGCGAAGATCAAGCCGCTGGTTGAAACCTTCAATCGCAGCATGCTGGCGATTTATGGAACAGCGTGCGGGTGGGCGCTGGCGCGTGCGCACGCCAAGGCCAGCGACCCGTGGCTGGTGTGCGGCTATCTCGGCAGGAGTGATGTGTTCGATGAGGCGATGGGGGATTTCGCGGTCGCCTACGCCGACCAGACGGAACGCGACTATGCGGCGCTCAAGGCGGCGGTTGGAGCGGGGCGGATCGAGGCCGAGCTGGCGGAGGCGAGTTAGTCGCGGGTCGCGCTGACACAGGCGGAACGGCCGGCCCACTCCACGGAGCAGCGCCGGCCGTTAGTGTTTCCATGCCCAACGTTTCGCCAATCGCGACGGCGCGATTTGAACCCTCGTCCGCCCCCCGCATAATGAGTCGATTACGACCTGCGTGGGTTTCCGCCGCGTGATGCGTCGTATAGACACCACACCACCTCACGGATGCCCGACCGCATCAGCGAACACGAGCTCGAACGGATCTACGACGACACGATCGTAGAGCTATACGGCTTCGTGTCGCGCCGATGCGGCGGCCGGCGCGAGCTCGCCGAGGACATTACGCAGGAGACGTGGTTTCGTGCGCTGCGGCATTGGCGCGAGCACGGCGTCCCGAAGAATCCCGCGGGTTGGTTGATGACCGTCGCGAGGAATCTCGTGACGAGCTACTTCCGACGCCGGCAGCCGGACGCGTTGGACGACGTCTCGCCGGCTGAGATTCTCGCGGCGGTCGACGCCAACGTGGTCAGCGAGTCTGCCGAGGCGGCCTCGCTGGTGAGTCAGGCGTTGCTGCGCATACCGCAGAACGAAGCAAAGCTGTTGGAGACGTTCCACTACGATCGACTGAAGATGTCCCAGCTCGCGGCGCTCTACGGCATCTCGGAGCGAGCGGTGGAAGGACGGTTGCGGCGCGCGCGCGAGCGATTGCGCCGCGAAGTGGAAATCGCGTTGAAAGGCAATGGAGGAGTGGTATGACGCAGCCCCAGGACCCGCACACGCCGACTCCCGAGTTTCGGGAGTCGCTCAAGCGAGAGCTCAAACGAGCCTATCGGAGCGAGCGGCAGTTCGGTCGGTCGCGACCGCCCCGCATGGGCAAGATCGTCGCGCTGATCGGCATCGCGGCGGGCGCCGTGTTTACGCTCTCGGTCGGACTCGTGTTGGGGATGAATACCGGGCGGGCCTCGGCGGAAGTAGTGACGGCGAATCAGCGCGAGGTGGCGGCGACGTCGCTGGCGACGACCCGGCAGTTCGCGTCGTCGCGCTTGGCGATGGCTCGGGCGACCTTCGATTCAGTTCGCCGCGAATATGAGGCGGGTCGCGCCACGAAGGCGGCTTTGGACAGCGCCAAGTCGGAGGTCGACAGCATGGAATCCAGCGCCGCTCAGGTCGAAGTGGACGCGCGCAGCGCCGCGCCGCCAAAACCACGCTCCTGCCTCTCGGTATTGCGCGAAGCGCCCGTGAAGAACGCGCTCGCCGCCCTCGTCTGCAGCGCAGTCGCGTCCGCGCAGACGCCTGCGCCGCGGCAACAGGGGATTCCGATCGTCAACGTCAGCGCGCCGCTCGCAAAGACGACCGAGGCGTTCGGCGCGATCCTCGGCGTGCGCGAGCTGTCCGACGGCCGGGTGCTCGTCAACGACGCGGGTCGGCACCAGCTCGAGATCCTCGATCGGTCCTTGACCACGGCGACAGTCGCCTTCGATTCGGCGTCGGGCATCTCGAACAGCTACGGAGTGCAGCCCGGGCGGATCATTCGCTACCTCGGCGACTCGACGCTCCTATTGCGTGGCTACGGCGAGCCGACGCTCCTGCTCGATCCGGCGGGTCGGGTGACACGCGCGATCGCGTTGCCGGATTATAACGATGGAATCACGCCATTCCCGATGCCTTTCGCCTTCCCGGAAGTGGCGGACTCCAAGGGCCGCTTGTACGCGCGTGGATCGACGCAGGTGCGCGCCGTGAACGGCGTCGGCGTGATGGCCGATTCCGTGCTCATCCTGCGTGCCGATCTCGATACGCGAACGGTGGAACCGGTGGGCACGCTGCATACCGCCGTCGGCAAGAACCGAACGGACCCTCCGGAAGACGGCAAGCGCGTCGTGACGACGATCATCCAGCCCGTGCCGACCGAGGATTCGTGGACCGTGCTGTCCGACGGCACGCTCGCCTTCGTCCGTGGCCGCGACTATCATGTCGACTGGGTGCTTCCCGACGGCAGCTCGAAGTCCACGGGCAAGCTGCCCTTCGACTGGCGTCGTCTCACTGACGACGAGAAGCAGAAGCTCGCCGATTCGGCGAAAGTGGTGTGGGATTCGCTCATGGCGATTCGTAATCGTCGTGTGAACACGCCGCCGCGAACCGACGCCGGTGGTGAGGGCGGCGCCGCTGGTCACGGGCGATCGGGCGGCGGCACCGAGCCCTCAGGGCAAGGCGGCAGCATTCAGCGAATGATCTCCGTTCCGCTCTCGGAGATTCCGGACTACTTCCCGCCAATCCATCGAAACGCCGCCATGCCGGACCTCGACGGCAACCTGTGGGTGCTCACGACCACCACGGCGCAATCGCAGCATGGAGAGCTCGTCTACGACGTGCTCAATCCGCCGCGCGGACTCTTTGAGCGGGTGCGCATGCCGCTCGGGCGCTCCATCGCGGGATTCGGCAAAGGAGGCGTCGTCTACCTGCAGGCCGGTGATCGCGTCAGCGGATTCACGCTCGAGCGTGTGAAGATCGAGGGCTCGAAGCTCTCGAAATAGCTCGGCAGCGTTCTCTCGAACACACGAGGACACTCGGCGATGCCGCATTCATGCCTCGGCGTGGCCGCCCGCGCCCTTCTGATCGGCGCGCTCGCGGCGATCACGCCGATTGTCGCGCGCGCGCAGGTGTCTACCGACATCATACGCGGCCGCATCACGGATCCGGATCAGAAGCCCGTGCGAGGCGCGGACGTGAAAGCGACGTCGTACGCCGGACAGGTGTCGAAGACGACGACCACGGACAGGAGCGGCCGCTTCACCATCATCTTCATCAACGGTGAAGGCGATTATTGGATCGAGGTCCGCAAGCTCGGACTTCAGTCGAAGCGATACGAAGTACGCAAGATCGGTGACGAAGAGGTCATGCTCGCCGACGCTCGCCTCTCGTCGGCCATCGTCGCGCTCGACGCGGTGATCGTTCGCCAGCAACGATCGCGGGCGCTGCCCGATCGCGGCTCGAAGGACCCCGACGTCGGCGGCGGCGGCAAAGCGCTCACCAACGATCCGGTATCGCCGGATCGGGAGGGCAATCTCGCGGCGATGGCCGCCGCCGCCGGCTTCCAGATCGTCCCGGGACTCGGGGGCGCACCGGACATGTACTCGGTGCTCGGCCTCTCCGGCGATCAGAACAACGTGACGTTCAATGGCCTCGGCTCGGGCATCAGCGCCCTGCCGCCGGACGTTCTCGCAACGACGTCGATCAACCCATATCCGTTCGACGTTTCGAAAGGCGGGTTCAGCGGAGCGCAAGTCTCCATTCAGACGATTCCCGGCTCCAACTTCTCGCGACGCGCGGTGACGAACGCCAGCGTGGCGCCGCAGCTCGAGTGGCCCGACCAGGCGGCGGCCGCGCAAGGCAGTCGCTATACGAGTCTGCGCGTCGGCGGCAACGCGGCCGGACCGTTCAAGATCGATGAGATCTTCTATAACAGTGCCTATAACGTCGCGCGGCGATCGAAAGATGCGCTGTCGCTGGTCGACGCAAGCGCCGGCGGTCTCACCGCCGCGGGCGTAGCGCCGGATTCGGCGGCGCGGCTGTTGAACGTCCTTGGCGCCGAGCGCATTCCCGTAGCTCCGGGCGGGGTGCCGAATGAGCAAGCTCAAGATGTTGCGCAGGGGCTGTTCAATATCGATCTCATGCCGAGTGCGTCCGGAGCCGGGCATTCATTCACGCTGGGCGCGGCCGGCGATTTTCGGCGAACGGAGCCCGTCGATCGCGTCAGTCTTGTGCTCGCCACGCCCGGCCATGCCGGGGCGTCGACGTTCTGGGGCGCAAATGCCTCCATCGTGCACACCAACTATTTCTGGTTCGGCGTGCTCACCAAGACTACGCTCGGATTCGCCGGCCAAGGCAACAGCTCCGATCCGTACGAGCGTCTTCCCGAGGGCATCGTGCGGGTCACGTCCGCGCTCGCTGACGGCGGATCAGCGGTGCAGTCCCTGTCGTTCGGCGGCAGCGCCGTCACCGCGGCAACGGCGAATCGCACGGTGCAGATCACGAACCAACTGAGCTGGTTCAGCCTGGACAACACGCACACCATCCGCCTCACCTCGAGCCTTGGGCGCGACACCTTTCGAAGCGACGTCGGCCAAGGGTTGCTCGGGACGTTCCGATTCAACTCGTTGACCGATCTCGCGGCCGGCGTGCCGGCGAGCTTCACGCGCACGCTCACGAGCACCACACAATCAGGCGGCCAAGTCGTCGGCGCCGTAGCACTCGGCGACTACTGGCGGCCGGCGCCCGGCGTGCAGCTTCAGTACGGCGTGCGGGTGGACGGCAATCGGTTCTCTGTACGGCCGGCGCCGAATTCGGCGGTGAGCGCGGCATTCGGCGTGCCGAACGACCATTTGCCGCGTCGGGTGTACGTCAGTCCGCGGATCGGAGTGCAGTGGGCGTACGGCCAGTCATCGCAGGTCGCGTATGTACCAGGTGCGGCGCGGCCTCCGAAAGCGGTGATCCACGCGGGGATTGGTGTCTTCCAAAACGTCGCGCCGTCGCCATTCGTCGCCGCGGCAATGAATGCCACCGGTCTGCAGTCGTCTTCGCAATCCATCGCGTGCGTTGGCTCGGCCGTGCCGTTTCCGACATGGGGCGAGTTTCTCAGCGATCCCTCGTCGGTTCCCACGCGATGCGCGGACGGATCCGCGGGAACGGTGTACGCCACGGAGGCACCGAACGTCACGCTGTTCGATCCGGCGTTCCGCGAGCCGCAGTCGGTGCGTGCCGCCGCCGACTGGTCGGGCCCGGTGCTCGACAACCGTTTCGTGCTCGGCGTGCAGGCGATTGCCTCGAACGGCGTGCATCAGCCGGGCGGCGTGGATCTCAATCTCGATCGGTCGCCGCAGTTTGCGCTGCCTCACGAGGCAGATCGTCCGGTCTTCGCCGAGGCGAGTGCGATCATTCCGGCGACAGGGAGCATCGCCGGCGGCGCGGCGCGCCGAACGCCCGCGTTCGCGCGCGTCTGGATGGAGCAGTCCGATCTCGCGATCCACTCGCGCGAGCTCAGAGTGGATCTCAAGCCGGTGTCCGCGGATCCGCGACTCAACTGGGATCTCACCTACACGCTGCTCGGCGTGCGCGAGCAGTATCGCGGGTTCTCGAGCACGGCCGGCAATCCATTCGCCGTGGCCTGGGGTACGCAGCCGCGAACGTCGCGCCACACCGTCGACTTTCGCTGGACCGGTTTGCCGATCGTCGACATGATCTACCTGACGGCTGTCGTGCGGGCCGAGTCCGGCCCGCTGTTCACGCCGCTCGTCGCGTCGGACGTGAATGGCGACGGCGCCGCGAACGATCGCGCGTTCGTGTTCGATCCCGGCACGTCGAGCGATTCGGTCGCGTCGGCGATGCGGACATTGCTCGCGACGGGCGCGCCGGCGGCACGCTCATGTCTCTTGAAACAGACCGGGCACTTGGCGTCGCGCGCCAGCTGCCGGGCGCCGTGGACGCTCGCGAATGCCGTGCAGCTCAAGTTCAATCCCGCGAAGCTGCGGCTGCCGAAACGCGCGGCCATCGCGTTGACCGTGGGCAACCCGCTCGGCATTCTCGATTTGGCGATGCATGGAGCAGCGGACGCTCGTGGCTGGGGACAGCAGATTCCGCCCGACGAGAATCTCCTGTTCGTCCGCGGATTCGATCCCTCGACGCGCACGTTCAAGTACGAAGTGAATCAGCGGTTCGGCTCGACGCGACCGCGCGAATCGACGACGCACACGCTGCCGTTCCTCAGCCTTCAAGTGAGCATCGACATCGGTGTGCCGCGCGAGCGGCAGCTCCTCACGCAGCGGCTCGACGTGGGCCGCGTGCGCGCCGGCGATCGGGCGACGCCCGAGTCGATGAAGAATCTCGCGACGAGCGTGATTCCCAATCCGATGGCGATGGTTCTCACGCAGCAGCAGGATCTGAAGCTGAGCCGCGAACAGGCGGACAGCCTGGCGACGCTCAGTTACAAGTTCTCGGTGTTCGCCGATTCCGTGTGGACGCCGGTCGTCGAGTATTTCGGCACGCTGCCGGAGGCGTACAACCAGGGGGATGCGTACGCACGATACGTGTCGGCGCGTGAGCGCACGATCGACTACCTGATGACGATCGTTCCCCGTGCAAGGGGGGTCCTGACCCGATCGCAACGGCGGCAGCTTCCGTCGCGCATCGCTAACTATCTCGATCTGAGGATCTTGCGGTATCTCCGATCGTCGGCGGCGCCGTAGCGTTTCGGCGGCGCGAGAGCTCTGACTATTTTAGTCGCATACGATGACTCGTGCATAGCGGAACATTTTGCTTTCGTTGGCCTTTCCCGCGAGCTGGCCTCGTTCACCGCGGAGGCACCGGTAGACGCGATCGTACCAGATCGCCGACTAGCACCGCGGTGGGGTAGAACACCTCCTCCTCGCTCCGCGCGTGCATCGCGAGCTGCTCGGCCAGCCGCGCAACCGCCAGGTTGTTCTCCGCGCGGGCGGCATCGCCGAGCCGCTCCGTGGCGGCTCGAATCGCCTTGTGCTCTTCCAGCATGCGTGGTAACTCGGCGCGAAGCGAGTCGGTCATCGGCAACACGTCACGCATCTCCGGTGTGAACTCCCCCCGTGCGAGCGCTTCGAGAAGCCCGAGCGGTGGCAGCGCGATCTGCTCCTCACGCACGAAGTGTGGATGAAGGACGGCGGCCAGTCCCTTCGCGGCCGCGCCGACGCGGCCGGCCGCCTCTGTCGCAGCGACGAGCGCCGAATGAATTTCCTCATGCTCGGCGCGGATCGACTCCGGAATGTGAATCGTAGCTGTGTGCATTTGACCCTCGCTCGTTTGCGCGCGATGGGCGGTGACTCCGGCCGCCATCGTTATCAGTGCGGTTGCGGCGGCAGCAGAATGTCGTCGAGGAAGAAGGCCGCCAGCTCCGCACGGCCTTTCAAGCCGGACTTCTGGTACACGGCAACGGCATGCTGCCGAATCGTACGCTCACTTCGGCCGGTCGCGAACGCAATGTGCTTGTGGCTGTGTCCCTGCAGGAGGAGCATCGCGATTTCACGCTCGACCGGCGTGAGACCCCACGCGGAAAACCGTTCATCGATCGCTTTGCCGAATCCGGCCAGCGCTGCCTCGGCGCTGGCGCGCCATGCGTCG
>DATJIZ010000313.1:0-2064 GCA_035492735.1 Gemmatimonadaceae bacterium
TCAACGTGTTCCTCGTACTGTTAGGCGCGCTGTTGTGCGGCAACGTCGCAATGTTGTTGTTCGCCCGCGTCGTCAGTCGAGAGCGCGAGATCCTGGTTCGCGCCGCACTCGGCGCCAGCCGTGGGCGCCTCATCATGCAACTATTTGCCGAGGCGCTCGTGCTCTGCGCCGTCGGCGCGGGGGTCGGTCTCATGGCTGCGCGCTTCGTGCTCGCGCGTACCTGGGCGATGATCGAAGGGCAAACGGGTCCGTTGCCGTTTTATGTCGATACGTCGGTTTCGTCGACGACGATTCTGTATGCCGCTGGGCTGACGTTGTTCGCGGCGGCGATCGCCGGTGTCGTTCCCGCGCTCAAAGTGACGTTAGGTGGTGCTGGTGCCAGGCTCCGAGCCGCGTCAAGCGGCAGCGGCGGGTTGCAGTTCGGCGGCGTGTGGACCGCGGTCATCGTCGCGCAGATTGCGCTCACGACGATGCTTCCAGTGCCGCTGATCGGCGTGGGAGCGGACGTCACGCGAAAAACGCCAGCAGGATTCCCGGCCGAAGCATTTCTCACGGCCACGCTCGAAATCGATCGCTTGGACGGCGTCGCGGCGAGCAGCGACACGGTGCCGGCGGCGCGTGCGGTGCGGCTCGAAACACGCTACCGCGCACTCGCCGACCGGCTCCGACAGGAGCCGGGCGTGGTGGACGTGACGTACGCCGATCAAATGCCGTTGATGCGTACCAGGTGGCGCGGGATCGAGATGGACCCGGGTCCGGCCGCTGAGCACAGTGAACGCTGTGTGGGCGACTGCGCCGGGTACGTGTCCGTCGATCCGCGATTCTTCGACGTGGTCGGTGCGCCCGTGATCCGCGGCCGGGCGTTGACGACGGCCGACGCGGAACACCGAACGCGTGCCGTGCTCGTGAACGAGTTTTTCGTCGATCAGGTAATGGGCGGCCGTAATCCAATTGGCCGCCGGCTTCGCTTCTCATCAACTCGCGAGCCCACCGCCGAGTCGTGGTACGACATCGTCGGTGTCGTGCCTGATCTCGGCGTAAGCGACAACAGGAGCGATTTCGGCCGAGCCCGCATCTATCAGCCGACGCTGCCGCGTGAGACGGGGCCTCTTCGAGTCGCCATTCACGTTCGCGGCGATCCGCAAGGTTTTGCGGTGCGCCTCCGCGAGCTTGCGCAGGCGATCGATCCCGCGCTGCGCGTGATCGATCCGAAACCGCTGCCCCGTCTGGTGGATTCCCCAGACGCGTTCTGGTTGGAGCTCCTGATCAGCCTAACGAGCGTGACGCTGATGCTGTCGCTCGCCGGTGTCTATGCGGTAACGGCCTTCGCCGTCGCCAGGCGGACGCGGGAGATCGGCGTACGCGTCGCGCTCGGCGCGCAGCCGCTGCACGTCCTGACTACCGTCTTCAGGCGCCCGCTCGTTCAGATTGCGCTAGGCATTGGCGTTGGTGCGATCCTGACGCTCGGTCTCGCGAACAACGACCTGTCGGATGTGCATCTCGATGATTTCGGTCGATCGGCGGTCTTCGCGCTGTCGACGATCCTGTGCTGTGCACTCGCATGCATCGTCCCGACGCGACGGGCGCTTCGGATTCAGCCGACGGAGGCATTGAGAGACGAAGGGTGAGGTCACGACCCACGTCCCGCGGTGCGGCGTGAACGCCTAAAGGTGAGCCGCGAGCAACTGCACCCATCGGGCGACGCATTGTGTCCCCGTCCATAGTCGAGCCGTCAGCCCCGGCTTCAAATCATGAACACGCGTCGTGTGTGTGCAAGAGCTAACGGCGCTGCGTCGATCGCGCTGGACGGATCTCGTACATACGGCCAGCCACTGCTTCGAACGCCACGACGCCACGTGCCGGGCGCGTGAGAGGGACGTTCGCCCCGCCGCGAGTCACTCGCAGACCGCCACCCTCACGAATGGCGACTCGTCCCCCGCGCGACGAGCGCAGCACGCCACGCACGAGTCGTCCACCTTCCCACGCGATGTCCACCTCGAGTCCACCGCGTGCCCTCAGCCCGCGAACCGACCCACTCGACCAATCTGCGGGAAGCGCGGGGAG
>DATJIZ010000314.1:0-19396 GCA_035492735.1 Gemmatimonadaceae bacterium
GCAGGTCATGTCGCTCGACCAGATCCTGCGAGTCATTCGCAACGCGCGAAAGACGCCGGTCGAACGCGACTCGTTCTACAACGTCGTCCGCACCTTCGACGAGCCGGCGCCGACGAGCGACGGCAGCTCGTCGATCGCGGCGTAGCCGCCTGCCCATGCGCGTCGGCCGAATTCCGTACATCAACTGTTACCCGGTCTACGGCGCGATCGACCGTGGCATCGTCCCGATCGCGGGCGAGCTCGTCGACGGCGTGCCGACGGCGCTCAACCGGGAGATGGCCAACGGGACGCTCGACGTCAGCGTGATCTCCGCCGTAGAGTACGCCCGCGACGCCAAGCGTTACCTGCTGCTCCCTGATTTGTCGATCTGCAGCGACGGCCCGGTGCGCAGCGTGGTGCTCTTTTCCAAGCGCCCCGCGGTGGAGCTGCAGGGCAGGCGCGTGCTGGTGAGCCGTAGCTCCATGACCAGTGTCGCGCTGCTCGAGCTGCTATTCGAGAACGTCTGGGACGCCAAGCCGGCGTTCATTCCCGCGGACGCCGAGCTCTCCGACGTCGGCCGCTTCGGCGACGAGGAGCACGATGCCCGTCTCGTGATCGGCGACGCGGCGCTCCATCTCTGGTCGCGGCTTCGCTCACCGGGCCTCTACGCCAATGACGAAACGCTCACCGAATACCGGTACGCGTACGATCTGGGTGGCGAGTGGAAGCGGTGGACCGGGCTTCCGTTCGTGTTCGCGGTGTGGGTCGCGCAACGCACGACGGCGGTCGACCAGGCGCTCGCCGTGCACGCGGGGCTCATCGAATCGCGGAACTGGGGTCTACAGCACCTCGACACGCTCGCTGCGCAAGCGGCGATCGCCACCGGCGTGCACAAGGCGGTCTGTCTCGAGTATTTGTCCGGCCTCGATTACGGGCTCTCGTATCATCACCTGGCTGGCCTGACCGAATTCTTCCGGCGGCTGGTGGCCGCCGGCAAGGTGCCCGACGGATCGCTCAGGTTCCTCGCGGCCTGACGTCACTCGGCACGCAGCGCGGTGCATGGATCGGCGCGCATCGCGCGCGCCGCCGGCAAGGCGCCCGCCGCGAGCGCCGCGAGCACCATTCCTGCCGCGACGATCGAGTAGGTCAGCGGATCGGTGGCCGATTGGCGGAAGAGCAGCGGCTGCACCCATCGCGCGGCGCTCGCCGCCAGCGCGATACCCAGCACCACGGCGAGGGCGCCCACTCGGACGCTCTGCCACCCGACAAGCCACACGACGTCTCTCGCGCGCGCGCCCAGGGCCGCGCGCACGCCCAGCTCGTGCATGCGTTGCGCTACCTGATAGCTGATCGCGCCGTACTGGCCCACGAACGCGACGACCAGCGCGAGCCCCCCGAACGCGACGAATAACGTCGCGCCGAGCCGCCACGATCGCATGCGGTCCTCCACGATCTCTTGCAGCGGCCGCACGACCACGAACCCATCACCCGGCATCGCGCGCGTCAGTGCACGGCGGACCGCTTCCACGTGAGAGGCCGCGTCGGGACCGGCCGCGCGGAGGAGCATCGTCGAGATATCCGCCGGCGCAAACTGCTCGGCGGAGAGGTAGTACATGAACCGCGGATCATCCGACAGGTTTTGCTGCGCGGAGTTCTCGGCGATGCCAACGACCGTGGTGCATTGGCCGGAGGTCGCCTCGGGATGTTCGCCGATTCCCACGTGCATGCACTGACCGAGTGGATCGCGGTGCGGCCACAGCGCTCTCGCCATCGCTTCGCTCACGACGGCGACGAGCGGCGCCGCGCCGCGGTCGCCATCGGTGATCGGGCGGCCGCGCAGGATCCTCGTCTGCATCACGTCGAAGTAGTCGGGCGAGATCATCTGAAAGTTGAAACGTCCGAGCGCCTCGATGGAGTCGATGCCTTGGATATGGAGATCGGCCGTGTTGGTGCTGAACGGTTGGCTGTTGACGAGCGACGCCGACGAGACTCCAGGCAGCGATCGCGCTGCGGCCAGCAGCCGCCGACGCGCCGCCACGCGTTCGATACTGTCCATCGTGAAGCCGCGGAAGTCGAGAATCACTTCGAGCACCGAGTGAGCGTCGTAGCCAAGTGGCACGGCCTCGACACTCAGGACGCTTCGCACGAAGAGACCGGCGCCGACGAGCAGTACGACGGTCAGCGCGCCTTGTCCGACGACGAGTGTGGTTCGCGCGCGCGATCGTCCGTGCGTGCCTTCACGCGGACCTGACTTGAGCGCCGCCGCGAGGTCGGTTCGCAGCGCCAGAATTGCCGGGCCGATTCCCGTCGCGAGCGTCGCGGCGATTGCGCACGTCAGCGCGACGCCGAGCGTGCGCCAATCCGTCGCGAGGTTGAAGTCAGAGCCCTCGGGCAGGAGCAGGCGACGGATCGCCACGCCGCCCCACTGAGCGACGATGATACCGGCCGCGCAGCCAACGAGGGCGAGCAGCAATGCCTCGGTCACGAGCTGGGCCGCGAGCCGCCCGCGGCTTACGCCGAGCGCGAGCCGCACGGTGATCTCCCGCCGCCGTCGAATCACGCGAACCAGCATGAGGTGCGCGACGTTCGCACAGGCGATCGCGAGTACGAGCAACGCGACGCCAGCAACCCAGAGCAGCACGCGCGACTCGAGCCCGGCGTCCGGGCCCGCCGCAGACTTCACCGGTCCGGCAATGGCGCGCGGGTGGGCGATCGAATCAGGCAGTACGCGGGGGTTGAGCAGGCGCGCGGCGGCGCGACTCCCGATGTACGCGGCCGTGAGCTCGCGCCCGGCGACCGCCGCCTCGACGCCCGGCTTGCGACGCACCAGCGCCGAGACCCAGTCCCAACGGTAGTCCGCCAGGTAGCTGGACTGCGCCCACGATCCGAAGTTCGCCGGGATGGTCGTAATCGGCACGAAGACGTCGGGCGCGCCGCCTTCGGCCGCTCCGCGAAACCCGGGCGGAGCAACGCCGATGATGGTGTACCAGAGGGTTCCAATTTTGAGACGACGGCCAATGACGTCGTCCCCGCCAAAACCGGATGACCACAGCTCGTGGCTAAGTACGGCGACCATCGCGCCAACGGGCGGCGTGTCCTCGGCGCTGACGAAAAATCGCCCGAGCACAGGCGACGCGTTGAACAGACCAAAGTACGATGCGCTCACGCCGGACACTTTTCGGATGCGCGTGGCGTCGCCCTGGCCGACGCCAAATCGCCACTCGGACTCGGCGGCAATCGCCGCGACCGTGGAAGTAGCGCGGGTCAAATCGAGAAATCGCCGGTATGGAAACGTCACCGTGGTGTTCGTACGGCCTCGATAGGTCGACTGCAGGTAGATGCGGTTGACCGCCGCGGGCTCGCGTAGGTAGGGAAACGGCCGAAACATGAGACGATCGATCACGCCGAACATCGCCGCGTTGGCACCGATGCCGAGCGCCAATGTGAGAGTGACGGTCAGCGCAAAGCCTGGCGCTCGCCGCAGACCTCGCGCGGCGTACCGCACATCGCGCAGCACGATGTCGATGGCGGGAAATCCCCACGCGTCGCGGCTCTCCTCGCGCGCGCGCGTCACGCTGCCGACCTGTCGCCGCGCGGCCGCACGCGCTTCGTCCGGTGGAAGACCGTCGCGGCCCAGGTCGCGTGCCAGCAGTTCGATGTGCTCGCGCAGCTCCTCGGCGAGCCGCCGATCCAGTTCATCCCGGCGGAGCCACGCCGCGAGCCGACCGAAGAGCTCGCGCGGCGTCATGGCTTGATTCCTTCGAGCACGAGCGTCGTTGCCGACACCGAAGCGCGAAACGCCTTCTCCTCGGAGAGGAGCTGCTTGCGTCCGGCGGCGGTGATGCGATAGTAGCGAGCCTGACGACCGGTCGGCGAGCGCTTTGCCTCGGACGTGAGCCACCCCTTGATTTGCATCCGCTGAAGTGCGGGGTAGAGCGATCCCTCCTCGACCCGCAACGCCTCGTTCGAGAGCCGATGAATGTGCTGAGCGATGGCGTAGCCGTGCAGCGGAGCGATCGTCAGCGTCTTGAGGATGAGCAGGTCCAGCGTGCCAGCGAGGAGTGGCGAGGGAGCGTCCATTGGTAGTGATGGGGTATACTGTTCAGGTCTATGTATAGCTTGGACAGCCCAAATGGCAAGAGGGTTCGAGGTTGGCTACATTTCGTCAGCCGGTCTCCGTCGCCTACGCCATGCCCATCGACTTTCTCGACTTCTACACCAACGCCTCCCTGCTCGAGCTTGGAGCCGAGGCCGACCGTATTCGCCGCGAGAAGCATCCGCACAACACGGTCACCTACATCGTCGATCGCAACATCAACTACACGAACGTGTGCGTCGCCGATTGCGGGTTCTGCGCGTTCTACCGGCGGCCCAAGCACGCCGAAGGCTGGACGCTCTCGTACGAGCAGATCGGCGCCAAGATCGACGAAGCCAAGCAGATGGGCGCGATCCAGATCCTCATGCAAGGCGGGCACAACCCGTACATCCCGTTCGAGTGGTACCTCGACCTGCTGCGCTACATCAAGACCTACCACCCGATCCACATCCACGGCTTCAGCCCCAGCGAGGTGGACTTCTTCGCCAAGACCTTCCGCATGGATGCGCGCGACGTCATCCGCGAGCTGATGAAAGCCGGCCTCGACTCGATTCCCGGCGGCGGTGGCGAGATTCTCGTCCAGCGCGTGCGTGACCTCGTGGCGAAAAAGAAGGCCGGCGCCGACCGCTGGCTCGAGATCATGGAGCTCGCCCACAACGAGGGCATGAAGACGTCGGTCACGATGATGTACGGCATCGGCGAGACGCTGGCCGAGCGCATCGAGCACCTGGAACGCGTGCGCGAGGTGCAGGCGCGAACGCACGGCTTCACGGCGTTCATCTGCTGGCCGCTCCAGCCCGAGAACACGCCCACGATGTCGCACATGCCGAAGACCGACGCCATCGACTACCTGCGGACGGTCGCGATCGCGCGCATCGTGCTCGACAACGTGCCCAACCTCCAGGCCAGCTGGGTCACGATGGGCCTCAAGGTCGGTCAGACGGCGCTGCGGTTTGGCTGCAACGACTTCGGCTCGCTCATGATCGAGGAGAACGTCGTCTCGGCCGCAAATACCACGCACCGCACGACGACGGCCGAGATCGAGCGGCTGATTCTCGACGCGGGCTTCAAGGTCGCCCGTCGGCGGCAGGATTATTCGCTGTTGGAGGGAAGAGGGAAGGGGGAAGAGGGAAAGGGTGACGGCGTCAGTGCGGCGACGACAACCGTCGCCGCGTGACCGCCTCACCTCTTCCCCCTTCTCGCTTGCCCCTTCCCGCCATTCGCACTGGTATCGGTTACGACTCCCACCGCTTCGCGCCGCCGGGACCGCTCATCCTCGCCGGCGTTGCCATACCGGGCGACGTGCACCTCGAGGGGCATTCGGATGGCGATGCAGTGGCGCACGCGATCACCGATGCGATCCTCGGCGCCGCGGCGCTGGGCGACATCGGCGAGATGTTCTCGGACAACGATCCGACGAACAAGGGTCGCGACTCGATCGAGATGCTGCGGACCGCCGTGTCGCGAATAAAGCAGGCGGGCTTCGCGGTCCAGAACGTCGACGCCGTGGTCGTCGCGGAGCGCCCGCGCATCGGCCCGCATCGAGAGGCGATGCGCCAGCGACTCGCCCACGCGCTCGAGGTCGATCCGTCAAACGTGAGCGTGAAGGGAAAGTCGAACGAGGGCATGGGCTGGATCGGTCGGGCCGAAGGGCTCGCGTGCATTGCCGTAGCGACGATCGTGTCCGCCACACCATGATTCGGCGATGCCCGACGAAGGCGCGACCCTCCGGTTCCAGCTCGACCGCTTCGGCGACTTCCTGACGCTCGAGCAGGGCAGCTCGCCGCGCACGCTCGAGGCGTATCGGCGCGACGTCGAGCGGCTCGTCGACTACGCGCGCACCAAGGGCGCGATGTCGCCGATCGACGTCACCAGCCGGATGCTCCGCGAGTTCATCTACCACCTCAAGGACGTCGGGCTGTCGCCGAGCTCGATCCGCCGCAACATCAGCGCGGTGCGCACGTACTTCCGGTTCCTGCTCGCCGACGGCGTCGTCGCGCGTGATCCGAGCGAGCGGCTCGAGACGCCGCAACGCTGGCGAACGCTCCCGGACGTACTCACGGTCGGCGAGATCGAGCGACTGCTCGCAGCGCCGACACTCGACGACCCGCTGGTGTTTCGCGATCGCGCGATGCTCGAGCTGGCCTACGGTGCCGGCCTGCGCGTGTCCGAGTGGATCACGATCGGCGTGCGCGACATCATGCTCGAAGACAGACTCGTTCGCGTCTTCGGCAAGGGCGCCAAGGAGCGCCTCGTCCCGATCGGACGGTCTGCCATCGCCGCCGTCGCGACGTATCTTCGCGAGTCGCGGGCTCGTCTGGAGCGCGGCGCCGGAAAGGGCGTGTTGTTCCTCAATGCGCGCGGCGAGCCGCTGTCGCGCATGGGAGCATGGAAGATCCTCCGCCGCTACGTCGAACGGGCCGGGATCACCAAGGACGTGTCACCGCATACGCTCCGTCACTCCTTCGCCACCCACCTCCTCGAGGGCGGCGCCGATCTCCGCGCCGTTCAGGAAATGCTCGGCCACGCCGATATTTCAACGACGCAGATCTATACACACGTGGACCGGGAGTACCTGCGCCAGGTCCACCGGCAGTATCATCCTAGAGGGTAGGGAAGGGGGAAGAGGGAAGGGGGAAGGGGGAGGGCAGAACGGCGGATTGGCTTCGCCGTGCCGCCCGTCGCCCGAGCAGCCGCCCAGCGTCCCGCCACCGCCCCCCTTCCCCCATCCCTCTTCCCTCTTCCCCCATATGATTCTCGTCATCGACAACTACGACTCCTTCACCTACAACCTCGTGCAGTACCTCGGCGAGTTGGGGGCGGACGTCGTCGTCCAGCGCAACGACGCAATCGGCGTCGAGGAGATTGGCGCGCTCCATCCATCGGCGATCGTGCTGTCGCCCGGGCCGTGCACGCCCAAGGAAGCCGGGGTGAGCGTCGACGCGATTCGTCGGTGGGGAGCCTCGATCCCGATCCTCGGCGTTTGCCTCGGTCATCAGGCGATCGGCGAGGCGTATGGCGGCGACGTCGTTCGTGCCGAGCGGGTGATGCACGGCAAGACATCACAGATCCGCCACGACGGCACGGGCATTTTTGCGGGGCTGCCGTCACCGATGCAAGTCATGCGATACCACTCGCTCATCGTCGAGCGGGACACGATGCCTGAGGCCCTGGAGATCGTCGCGGTGGCCGAGGACGATCCGACCGAGGTACACGCGATGAAACACCGCGAGCATTCGGTATACGGTGTGCAGTTCCATCCGGAATCCGTAATGACGCCTCAGGGCAAGGCCCTGCTCAGAAACTTTCTGGAGCTGGCGCGGTGAAGTATTGCGCTGCGCTCCTCCCCATTCTGCTGTGGGGGGGGGCCGCGCACGCGCAACGTGGCCGTGCGCCGCTCGCCGTCGAGCTGCGCGATGCCGGGCCCGGGATCGGACCAGCCATTCTCGAGCGCGCGCTCGCCGGACCCCACATCGTCATCCCACCCGATCGGGAGCTCGTCCTGCTCCGGCGCGACAGCGTGTATCGCACGACGGTCATCGTGCTCGGCCGCGATGCGGTGGTCGAGGGATCGGTCCGCGGCGACCTGATCGTCGTCGCCGGCGATCTCTATATGCATCCGGGCGGCTCGATCACCGGGCGCGCCATCGCGATTGGCGGCGGCGTCTACGAGTCCACGTTGGCACAGATCGGCGGCGGCACGCAGTCGTTCCGCGATTTCACCTACGATATCACGACCAATTCCAGCGGTTTCGCGCTCAGCTATCGCACGGTCGTTGCCCGCCAGACATCTACGATCGAGTGGCCAGGCATCTACGGCCTGGCAATCCCGAGCTACGATCGCTCGAACGGGCTCTCGCTCGGCTTCGGGCCGAGCATTCGGCCAGGCAGCAGCACACGGGCAGGCGTGATCGTCGTCGAGCCGCGCGTGACGTATCGCTCGCAGCTTGGCCGCATCGATCCAATGCTGACCGTGACCGACTCCATCGACCGTCGCACGTTCGTCCGCGTGATCGGCCAGCGCAGTACGTTCTCGAACGACAAGTGGATCTGGTCGGATCTCGTGAACAGCGCCGAGTTCATTTTGCTCGGCGACGACGCGCGGAACTATTACCGCGCCACGCGCGGCGACCTCCTCGTCGCGCGGCGATGGGAAGGAGTCTCCTGGACGCTCGAGCCGAGCATCGGCGCCCGATTCGAGCGATCGAGCAGCGTTCGGCCCGACTCGAATGCCGAGGGAGGGCCGTTCACGATCTTCAATCAACACGATCGCGATGATCGACTGCGTCCCAACCCACCCGTCGAAGGCGGACGGATTGCGTCCGGACTCTTCGGCGCTACGCTGGACTGGGCCGACCAGGGCATCGTCGCGCGCGCGCGCGCCGATCTCGAGATTGGCGATTGGTCCGGCGGGGCAGCGATCGATTCCTCGACGCGGAGCACATTCGGGCAACTCACGGTTGACGGCTCCATCGGCTTTCCCACGTTCGGCACCCAATCGTTCCAGTTCGACGCACACGCGATCCTGACGAGCCACGGCCCGATCCCGCGGCAGCGCTGGCATTATCTCGGTGGGCCGGGCACCCTACCGACTCTCGAGCTCCTGGAGCTCGGCGGCGATCAGCTCCTGTTTCTCGACGCCCGGTACAACTTCCCGATCGACCAGATCGCCCTCCCGCTCGGCGGATCGCCCACGCTGACGCTCCGCGAAGTGGTCGGCGGCGCCGATCGCGGACGGTTCCCAACGCTGGAGCAGGCAACGGGCGTTCGCCTCTCGCTCAGCGTATTTCACGTCGAGGTCATGGCCGATCCCGTGCACCATCACGTGCACGAGAGCGTCGGAATTTCCGTAGCCCGCTGAGTCGGCCTCGTCGGTTTGCATCGGGTTCCGCGGCACGGTACATTCCAGCACGTGATTTTCGCGGTCGTGAGCGCGCAGCCCACCCCTCCCGAGCGCCGCGCATGAGGACGCTCGCAGTCATCCCAGCCCGTCTGGGCGCGACCCGCCTCCCCCGAAAACCCCTCCGCCTCCTGGCCGGCCGCCCGCTCGTCGTGCAGGTCTGGCGGCGTGTAATGGACGCCGCCGTCGCCGAGCGCGTTGTCATCGCCACTGACAGCCGCGAGGTAGCTGACGTGGCGGCGGAGGCCGGCGCCGAAGCAGTGCTGACCTCCGCCTCGCACGGCTCCGGAACCGAGCGGGTCGCCGAAGTCGCCGGCCGGTCGGAGTTCAGCCGGTTCGACGTCATCGTGAACATTCAGGGCGACGAGCCGTTCGTGTCGCGTCGGGCGATCACCGCGAGCGCGCAGCTCGTCGGCGGCTCCCGCTTCTCGATCGGGACGGCCGCCGTCATCGCGACCCCCGACATTCTCCGCGACCCGAACGTCGTGAAAGTCGTGGCGGCCGACGACGGCCGCGCCATGTATTTTTCGCGAGCGGCCGTACCGTATTTGCGTGACGCGGACGATGCCGAGTTGCAGCGCACTTGCGTGTGGCAGCACATCGGCATCTACGCGTACGAGCGTTCTGCGCTCATGCGCTGGGTCCAGCTTCCTCCCAACCCGCTGGAACGAATCGAGCGCCTCGAGCAGCTTCGGCCGCTCTCGGCCGGCATTCCAATCGGAGTGACGCTGATCGACGAGCCCGTGCGACCGGGAATCGATACTGAAGAAGACTTGGAACGCGCGAATCGAAACTGGACAGCATTCACCACAGGATGATCTCGATGCCACAGTCGCAACGCACTCAAACGACGAAATACATCTTCGTGACCGGCGGTGTGGTGTCGTCGCTTGGCAAGGGCATCGCCGCGGCATCGCTCGGGCGTTTGCTCGTCGAGCGCGGCCTGCGCGTGTCGATGCTCAAGTTCGATCCGTACATCAACGTCGATCCCGGCACGATGTCGCCGTTCCAGCACGGCGAGGTGTTCGTCACCGACGACGGCGCCGAGACCGATCTCGACCTCGGGCACTACGAGCGGTTCATCGACCGCGCGCTGTCGCAGGCGAACAACGTCACGACCGGCCGCATCTACCTGAACGTCATCACCAAGGAGCGGCGCGGCGAGTTCCTCGGCGCCACCGTGCAGGTGATTCCCCATATCACGGACGAGATCAAGTCGGCGATCCGGCGCCTTGCGCCGGAAACCGACGTCGTCGTCGTCGAAGTTGGCGGCACGGTCGGCGACATCGAGTCACTGCCGTTCCTCGAGGCAATCCGTCAGTTCCGCCACGACGTCGGCCGTGAGAACGCCATCTTCGTCCATCTCACGCTCCTGCCGTTCATCGCCGCGGCCGGCGAGCTCAAGACCAAACCCACCCAGCATTCGGTGCGCGAGCTGATGCAGATCGGAATACAACCCGACATGCTCATCGTTCGCACCGATCGGCCGATCTCCGAGGAGATCAAGCGCAAGATCGCGCTCTTCTGCAACGTGGAGTTCGGCGCCGTCATCGAGAGCCCCGACGTTCGCACGATCTACGAGATCCCGCTGCGCTTTCACGAGCAAGGGTTCGACGAGCGCGTGCTCGAGAAGCTCGGCATCGAGCGGCCGGCGCCGGCGCTCTCCGCGTGGCGCGAGATCGTGCAGCGCGTGCTCGTGCCGCACGAGCGCGTGCGCATCGCCGTCGTCGGCAAGTACACGGATTACGCGGACAGCTACAAGAGCGTGCAGGAAGCATTGATTCACGGCGGCATCGCCAATGACGTCGGTGTCGACATCCAGTGGATGTCGAGCGAGGACTTCGCGGGGCCGGAGCGCGCCGCGCAGATCCTGCGCGGCGTCGACGGACTTCTCGTGCCCGGCGGGTTCGGCGTGCGCGGCGTCGAGGGCATGGTCGAAGCGATCCGCCAGGCGCGCGAAGGCGGCGTGCCGTTCTTCGGCATCTGCCTCGGCATGCAGACGGCGATCATCGAGTTCGCGCGCAACGTTTGCGGGCTCGACGACAGCCACTCGTCCGAGTTTGCCCCGGAGTGCGACAACCCGGTGATCTCGCTCATGGAGTCGCAGCAGCACGTGACCGACATGGGTGGTACGATGCGGCTCGGGGCGTATCCATGTCGGCTCGCCCGCGGCTCACGCGCCGCGGAGATCTACGGCCAGGCCGAGGTGAGCGAGCGACACCGCCACCGATACGAAGTCTCGAACCGCTACCGCGAGCTGTTCGTGCAGAACGGCATGCGCCTGAGTGGTCTCTCGCCCGACGGTCAGCTCGTCGAGATCGTCGAGCTTCCGGCGCACCCGTGGTACGTGGGCTGCCAGTTCCACCCCGAGCTCCAGTCGCGACCCACGCGGCCGCATCCGCTCTTTGCCGGCTTCATCGCCGCCGCCGCGAAGGCGAAGCGCATGCGTCACACCACGCACGGCGCTGCACCGCTCGTGGAGGCCGCCGACTGACGTGACATTGCATTTCCGACGGAATGCGTTGTTTCTCATTGCCGGCCCCTGCGTGCTCGAGAGCGACACGCTCAACCTGCGCGTCGGCGAACATCTCGCCCGGCTCGCCGAGCGGGTGCCAGGTGGAATCGTCTTCAAGGCCAGCTTCGACAAGGCCAATCGGTCGAATGCCGGCGCGCCGCGCGGCCCCGGGCTCGACGAAGGACTCGCCGCGCTCGACCGGGTGCGGCGCGCCACCGGTCTTCCCATCCTGACCGACGTTCATTTACCGGACCAGTGTGCGCCGGCGGCCGAAGTGGTCGACGTGCTTCAGATCCCGGCGTTCCTCTGCCGACAGACCGACTTGCTCGTCGCGGCCGGACACACCGGCAGGGCGGTGAACGTCAAGAAAGGCCAGTGGATGCACCCGGAAGGCATGCGCGGCGCGATCGAGAAGGTGCGTCGCGCCCGGCCCTCCGCGCCGCGTGCCGACGACGAGACGGTCGCTGTCACCGAGCGAGGCACGTTCTTCGGTTACGGCGACCTCGTGGTCGACATGCGGAGCTTTGCCAGACTGCGCGCCGCATGCGACGCGCCCGTCGTGTTCGACGCCACACATAGCGTCCAACGACCTGGCCAGGGCGAGGCCGGTGCGAGTGGCGGCGCGCGCGAGTTCATCCCGTCGCTCGCTCTCGCCGCAACGGCGGCCGGTGCCGACGGCTTGTTCATGGAGACGCATCCTGATCCGGATCACGCACCGAGCGACGGACCGAACATGATTCCGCTCGACCGCCTGAACGACCTCGTGCTGCGCGCCGTGGACATCTGGCACAGAGTCTCGTCGTGATCGACCCAGCGCTCGCGCGTTCCATCGCGCTCGTCGGCTTCGACGTCGACGGCGTCCTGACCGACGGCGGCATCTACCTGGGCGACGTGGACCGCCAGCGCCTCGAACTCAAGCGCTACGACATCCAGGACGGCCTGGGGATCACGATGCTCCGCCGGGCGGGGATCCGGGTCGCGATCCTCACCGGACGCGTCTCGGAAAGCGTGCGCTTGCGCGGCCTCGAGCTGGGCGTCGACGACGTCGCGCAGGACCCGGACGGCTACAAGCTCGCGGCGTTCATGCGCATGCTGGACCGCCACAAGCTGGAGCCGGCCCAATGCGCGTTCGTCGGCGACGATTTTCCCGATCTGGCGATCCTCCGCGTCGTCGCGCTTCCCGTGGCGGTCGCCAATGCGGCGCCTGAGATTCGGCGGGAGTGTCGCGTGCACCTCGAGCGCCGTGGCGGGCATGGCGCGGTCCGCGAGCTCTGTGAGCGTTTGCTCAAGGCACGTGGCGCCTGGGACGATGCCTGGCACGGCTACGTCGCGGAGCGATCGAATCCGAGCCTCACCGGGCGATGAACGATCAGGAGCTGATCGACCGCGGCCGCCGCGTCGTCCGTCTGGAGCGAGAGGCCCTCGGCGTCATCGAGCAGCGCCTCGGGCAGGAGTTTGCCCGTGCCGTTTGCCTGATCGCCGAGTCGCCCGGGCGGGTCATCGTGGCCGGCGTAGGCAAGTCCGGCCTCATCGGACGAAAAATCGCCGCCACGCTCACCTCCACCGGCACGCCGGCCAGTTTCCTTCATCCGGTCGACAGCGTCCATGGTGATCTGGGCATCGTCGGCCGCGACGACGTGGCCATTCTCATCTCCAAGAGCGGTGAGTCGGACGAGCTCCTGGCGCTGTTGGCGCATTTGAAAGGCTTCGGGGTACGAAGCATCGCCATTACCGGTGATACGGCCTCGGCGCTCGCCAGGAACTGCGACGTAGCTCTCGACGCCGGCGTCAAGGAAGAAGCCTGTCCGCACGACCTGGCGCCCACCACGAGCACGACCGCGGCGCTGGTGCTCGGCGATGCGCTGGCAGTGGCGCTGTTGCAGCAGAAGGGGTTCAAGCGCGAGGACTTCGCCCGGATCCACCCGGGGGGAGCGCTCGGGCGCAAGCTCGTCGTTCGCGTCGAGGAGATCATGCTTCGTCAGGACCTACCAGTGCTGAGCGAGACGGACACGATGCGCGAAGCGATCGTCATGATCGCCGAGCGGCGCGGTATCGCGATCGTGCTCGACGACGCACGGCGGGTGCAGGGGGTGCTCACCGCCGGCGACTTGAGCCGGCTCATCGAGCGCGGCGGCGAACTGCTGCCCACGCCGGTGCACACGGTGATGACCAGAACACCCAAGCTCGGACGGCTGGGCGAGCTCGCCAGTGCCGTCGCGTTCCGAATGGAGCAGCACGGCATCATGGCCGTACCAGTCGTGGATGAGGCCGAGCGGCTCGTCGGCGTGGTGCACCTGCACGACCTCATGCGGGCACGGGTCGTTTGATGCGAGCCGCACTGCTCGTTGCGGTGGCGGCGATCGCCGCGGCCGCCGCTTGTGAGAAGACGCAGCCGCCGCCTGTCGCCGCCGGCGCGTCGCTCGCCGACAGCGCCGATCAGGTCTTTCTCCACGCCAGCTTCGTCCTCACCACGAACGGCGTGCAGCGAGGCGTCCTGAACGCCGACACCGCCTTCGTGCTCGAGGACCAGACACGAATCGATCTCCGCACGGCGCACGTGAACTTCACCACCGAGCTGGGCGCGCCCGAAGGCACCATGGATGCGCAGCGCGGAGTCTACAGCACGCGCACGCAGATCCTCGAGGGATGGGGTGACGTGGTAGTGAAGCTCGTCGATGGCCGTATGCTCAAGTCGCCGCACGTGATCTACAACCAGGTCACGCACCAGATCTCGAGCGACACCACGTACACGATCGCCCGCGGTTCGGATACGCAGTATGGCACCGGATTCACTGCCAACCAGACCTTCACGCGTTTCACCTGCATGCGCAACTGCGGCGGCAACGGGTCCGTGCTGCTTCCAGAAAAATGATGTGGCGCCGGATTTCCATGATGCTGGCGGCGTGCGCAATCGCGTCGGGTTTGCACGCGCAGCAGCGCCCAACGCCGTGTGAGCTCGTCCAGCAGCCGATGACCCGTCTTACCTTCGACTCGCTGCCGGGTCAGGGCCAGGTGACGTTCGTCGGCGGCGGTGGCGGGTCTGTCATCATCAAGTGTCCGGCGCGCGGCATCACGCTCAAGGGCGACAGCGCCGAGCAGTTCGCCGACCACGACCAGCTGATCGGGCACGCATCGTTCGACGACCCGCGAGGACACGTCGACGCCGACTTCCTCAACTACTTCCCGACCGACGAGCGTGTCGTGGGCGCGGGGAACGTGCACGCGCGCATGGCCAGCGGTTCGACCCTCGATGGCCCGCAGGCCGAGTACCGTCGCGCCGTGCCGCGCATTCGCCCGCGTGTGCAGATGAGCGCCATTGCACGGCCCACGATCCACGTCGTCGAGAAGGACTCCACGGGCAAGCCGGAGCCGCCGCTCGTCGTGGTGGCGAACACGATCTTCGTCGACGGCGACAGCGCGAGCATGATCTACGGCGGCGGTCAGGTCACGATTACGCGGCCGGACATGAGCGCGTCCGGCGACTCGGCAACGATCGATGAGGGCAAGGAGTTCATGCACCTGATGCGGAACCCCAAGCTCACCGGGAACAAGGATCGGCCATTCACGCTCACGGGCGACCTCATCGACTTGTACTCCAGGAACCGCAAGCTCCAGCGCGTGATCGCCCGCGCGCGCGCCACGGCCGTGAGCGACTCGATGACGCTTCGCTCCGACACGATCGATCTCCGAATCGTCAACGAGCTCCTCGACCACGCGTACGCCTGGGGCGCCAGCCGCGCGACGGTGGTCTCGCCAAGTCAGAACATGATCGCCGATTCACTCGACATCGCGATGCCCGGTCAACGCGTTCGGCTCGTGCGCGCGGTGAACAAGGCGTTCGCGCAAGGCAAGCCCGACACGACCCGGTTCGTCGTGACGCCGCCCGACACGACGGATTGGCTGAGCGGCGACACGATCGTCGCTCACTTCGATACCGCACGGGCACCGCACGACACGTCGCAGAATCCGCAGATCAAGCAGCTCGTTGCATTCGGCGATGCCAGCTCGCTCTATCACATGGCGCCGAGCGACAGCACGCAGCGGCGAGCGGCGGTGAACTACGTGACGGCTCGGATCATCACGATCGACTTCGATTCGCAGAAGGTCGCCACCGTGACCACGATCGACTCGGTGAACGGCGTGTTCATCGAGCCA
Source organism: Gemmatimonadaceae bacterium (assembly GCA_035492735.1). Classification (GTDB taxonomy): domain Bacteria; phylum Gemmatimonadota; class Gemmatimonadetes; order Gemmatimonadales; family Gemmatimonadaceae; genus JAQBQB01. The sequence goes on from DATJIZ010000314.1 coordinate 15,646, forward strand.
CGGGCGGACAGCACGCCGCGCCGCGCCGTCGGGTCGCCCAGCGGCTCGCCAAACTCTCGTACGCCGCCGCAAAAGACACCGCCCGCCAAGTCGCCCGCGCCGGCGAAGCCCGGCCGACCGCCGGCGGACTTTGCTACCCCGAAACGGCCCCTCCCGTGACTGCTCCCCTGGACAACCCGCAGATTCGCGCCCTCGTCGACCAGCTCGCGCGCGGCGATCGGTCGACGGCGCTCGCGCTCCACGCTCTGATCAGCGGCGCCGACGCCTCGGGCGCCGCGGAGTTCGAGGCTGCCGTCAGGACCTATCGCGACGATTACCTCTCCGCACTGCGCGCCAGCGGCCGCGACGCCGAACGCGAGGCAGGCCGCCTCAGCCTCGACGAGGTTCGTCAGCATCTGGCGCACTCGGTGCTGCCGCGTCTCGCCGCCGACGGCATCCTGTTGCACCTTCCGGCGAACCTCCAGACCGGCGGCACGGTCCGGTTTGCCGAACGAATCTGGACAGAAATCTCGGCGTCGCGCGACGCGCTCGCCTCGGCGCTGCGCCACACTGGCGAGCACGCCGGACCATCGGCTGAAGTGGCGCACGGCGCGGCAACGCCGCGGGCCATGCCCGTGGTCGGCGGGAGCGTGCTGGAGGCCACCGGGCTCGTCAAGGCGTACCGCCGGCGCCGCGTCGTCAACGACGTGGCCCTTCGATTGCAACAGGGGGAGATTGTCGGACTGTTGGGGCCGAACGGCGCGGGCAAGACGACGACGTTTTACATGATCGTTGGCTTGATCGAGCCGCTCGCGGGCAAGATCGTGATGGACGGCGTCGACATCACCACGATGCCTATGTACAAGCGGGCACGGCGGGGAATCGGCTACCTCTCCCAAGAGCCCTCGATCTTCCGCAAGCTCTCGGTCGAAGACAACATCCTGGCGATTCTTGAAACCTTGAATCTCTCGGCGAGCGAGCGCCGGGCGCGGCTGGAGAGTTTGCTGGACGAGCTCAGCATCAAGCACCTTCGGCACAACAAGGCCTTCGCCCTTTCAGGGGGCGAGCGGCGGCGTCTCGAGATCACACGGGCGCTCGTCACGCAACCCAAGTTCATGATGTTGGACGAGCCGTTCGCCGGCGTGGATCCGATCGCCGTCCACGACATCCAGCAGATCGTCGGAAACCTGCGGCACCGCGGCATCGGGGTGCTGATCAGCGATCATAACGTGGAGCAAACGTTGGACATCGTCGACCGTGCGTACATCATGTTCGATGGCCAAGTCAAGGTCTCGGGGACGGTGCGCGAGCTCGTATTCGATGATACTGTTGCAGACATCTATCTCGGCCCGACGTTGACGGCACGGCTCCGCGGCCGATTCGCCGAGGCCGACGAGGGCACCGTCGGAGCACCAATCGTCTCATGAAAGCTGGTCTTTCCCAAAGCACACAGCTAAAGCAGGAGCTCAAGATCAATCCTCGCCTGTATCAGGCGATGGATCTGCTCTATATGCCGTTGCTCGACCTCCAGCAGCATCTCAAGCAGGAGCTGCTCAACAATCCCTTCCTGGACATGGTCGAGCCGGAGGAGGAAGAGGAGGAGACCGAAGAGGAGGCAGCGGAAGCCGAAGCGCCCACCGAGGAGAAGAGCTCGAACGACGAGATCGACTGGGAGGAGATTCTCCTCGACGGCTTCGACGCCGGCGGACGGCGCGAGGAGCACGAGGAGCGCGAGTACTACGAGCCGGTCACGGTCGACACCCGCGACCTCTCCGATCACCTCCTCGATCAGATCACGCTGCTCGATCTCACGCCGCGCCAGCAGTTCCTCGCCGACGAGTTCGTGGGCAACATCAACGAAGACGGATACATCGCCTGCGCGCTCGATGATCTCCGGAACGCGGTCAATGACACGGTCATCAAGGCCGCCGAATCGGTGGAGCGCGATACCGAGGACCTGCCGCTGTACACGCTCGACGAGATCGACGAGATGCTCCGCATCATCCAGAGCCTCGATCCACCGGGCGTCGGCGCCCGCGATCTGCGTGAGTGCCTCATGCTCCAGCTCCGCGAGGCTGGGCTCGAGCAATCGGTGCCATACCGGCTCGTCCGCGACTGCTTCGACGAGTTGATCAACCATCGCTGGAGCGAGATCTCCAAGCGCTTCGGGATCAGCCCGGGCGACGTGCAGAAAGCCGCCGACGAGATCAAGAAGCTCGACCCCAAGCCCGGCCTCGTCTACTCGGACTCCAGCGACAACTACATCATCCCGGACCTGATCGTCGAGAAGATCGACGGCAAGTATCACGTCTTTCTCAACGACGCGAACCTCCCGCGGCTCAAGCTGAGCCGGGCCTATCAGGAGATCGCGCGCGACAAGAAGAAGTTCGAGGGCGAGAGCAAGGAGTTCATCTCCAACAAGCTCAATTCGGCCAACTGGATGATCCAGGCGATCGAGCAGCGCCGGCAGACGATGCTCAAGGTCATGAACTACATCGTCGACCGGCAGCGCGACTTCTTCGAGCGGGGCGTGCAGTACCTCAAGCCGCTCACGCTACGCGAGGTCGCCGAGGTGATCAACATGCACGAGTCGACGGTCAGCCGGGTGACGAACGAGAAGTTCGTGCAGACGCCGCGCGGTGTGCTGCCGCTCAAGTTCTTCTTCTCGTCGGGGTTGTCGACCACGGCTGGCGAGGATGTCTCGGCGCGCGGGATCAAGGCGCAGATCGAGAAGCTCGTCTCCGACGAAGACCCCAGGCATCCACTCACCGATCAGGCGATCGTCAACATCCTGAAGGAGAGCGGCGTGCAGATCGCTCGCCGTACCGTGGCGAAGTACCGCGACCAACTCGGCGTCCTGTCGGCGCGGATGCGCAAGCGGGTCTGAGAGGGAAGAGGGAAGAGGGAAGAGGGAAGAGGGAAGCGCGACGAGCGAGAAGGGACGAAGGACGAGGGACGAAGCACTAAGGCGAGAGGAAAGAGGAACAGCGAATGGGGAATCGGGACTCGCGAACATGATCGACCCGGCTACGACTTCCGCACAACGGACCTTCGCGCCTTTGCCCACCACCCAATCGTCAGTCGCCAGTTCCCAGATCCAGGTGTCCGTGCTCGTCCCGGCCAAGGACGAGGCGGAGAATCTGCCGCTCTTCATGGAGCAGGCCGCGGCCGCGTTCGCGAGCTCGCCCCATCGGTACGAGGTCGTCGTCGTGGACGACGGAAGCACCGACCGCACTTGGGCCGTCCTCGTCGAACTCGCCGAGCGCTACTCGTTCCTCAGGCTCGCCAGGCACCGGGCGCGACGCGGCATCGCCGATGCGCTGCGCACAGGCTATCTGGCCTCGCGCGGCGGCGTGCTCGTGTTCTATCCCGCCGATCTGCAGTTCAAGCCCGAGGACATCCCGCGGCTCGTCGAACCGATCCTGGCCGGCGAGGCGGACATGGTCACGGGATTCAAGGAAGGCAGGTACGACAAAGCCTTCGTCTCGGGCGTGTACAACCGGCTGAGCCGAACGCTCTTTCACGTGCCGGTCCGCGACCTCAACTCGGTCAAGGCCTATCGCCGCGAGATCATGGAGGCACTGCCGATCCGCCCCGACTGGCATCGGTACATGATCGTCATCGCCGCGGCGCAGGGCTTCACGGTCACCGAGATTCCGGTGCCGCTCTACCCGCGTCATGCGGGCAAGTCCAAGTTCGGGCTCTCGCGCATCCCGGTCGGCGTGCTCGACATGCTGGCCGTGTGGTTCGAGCTGCGGTTCGGCCAGAAGCC
>DATJIZ010000315.1:0-6995 GCA_035492735.1 Gemmatimonadaceae bacterium
GGCCAGCGCTTTGAGGGGCGGCTCGAGCCGTCGCCAGACGGACGGCTACAAGCTATTTTGGTTGAATGAGTTGCGACGACCGGCCGACGGTCTACATCGAGACGTACGGATGCCAGATGAACGTGAGCGACTCCGAGTTGAGGCTCGGCAAGCTCACGGCGCATGGCTATGCGCAGGTCGAAAGTCCCGACGGGGCCGACGTCATTCTTGTGAACACCTGCGCGATTCGCGAGCATGCCGAGCAGCGAGTGATCGGCCGCCTCGGCGAGCTCCGCCGCAGCATGAAGCCCGGCGCGGTGGTCGGTGTCACGGGCTGCATGGCACAGCGGCTTGGTCCGCAGCTGCTGACCAAAGCGAAGCACGTCAGCGTGGTGATCGGCCCCGACGGCTATCGCGCGCTCCCCGCGCTCATCGACGGCGCACGCCGCGGCGAGCGCGCCGTCGCCACCACGTTCGATCTCGAGGAGCACTACGAGGATTTCCAGCCACGTCGCTTCGACAAGGTCAAAGCCTGGATTCCCGTGCAGCGCGGCTGCGACTATCGGTGTACCTACTGCATCGTCCCAACTACGCGCGGCCCGGAGCGTAGTCGCCGGCTGGCCGATGTCGTACGGGAGGTCGAGTCGATCGTCGCCGACGGCATGACTGAAGTCGTGCTGCTCGGGCAGACGGTGAATTCCTACCATGATGGCGATTTCGATTTCGCCGACCTGTTGCGCGCCGTTGGCCGGGTGGCCGGCGTGAGACGGATCCGGTTCACGAGCCCACACCCGAACGATTTCACCGATCGCGTGATCGAAGCCATCGCCGAGGTCGACGCGGTGTGCGAGCACGTCCACCTGCCCATGCAATCGGGCTCGTCGCGTGTGTTGAAACGCATGCTGCGCCGATACACGCGCGAACAGTACCTCGAGTGCGTCGACCGGCTCCGCGCGGCGGTGCCCGGACTCTCGCTTACGACTGACGTCATCGTCGGCTTCCCCGGCGAGACGGACGATGATTTCGACGAGACGCTCGACGTCATTCGCGCCGTGGGTTTCGCCGACGCGTTCACCTTCAAGTTCTCGCCGCGCGATGGCACACCGGCCACGCGCATGCCCGCCGAGCTCACGGTGCCGAACGACGTGGCCGCCGACCGATTGGCGCGGCTGGTCGCCACGATCCGCGGCATCTCCCGCGCGGCGAACCTGCAACAGCTCGGCCGGCGGTATGAAGTGCTGATCGAGAAGGAAGCGCGCCGCGGAGGCGACCTGCTCCAGGCCCGCACGCGCGACTTCAAGACTGTGCTCCTACCCGGTGACGTGTCGATGGTCGGCAGTTACGTGAACGTCGAGCTGACCGGCACCACCGGTTCCACGTTCACAGGCCAGATCGTCCGCGAGCGCCAGCCGCTTCCACTGGCCGGCTGAACCTCGGCGGCAATCGGCCGCTAGGCGCAATGCTTTGATGCAAGTGGCCCGCGCGCGCTGAGCGAAATTGTGCGCGGCATGCCACTCGTTGTCATCGCACTGGGTGCATATCTGGCCGGGCTGCTCGCGGGCTACGCAGGCTCGGCGATCGCGATCGCGGCTGCGATCGTCGTCATGGCGGTCGTCGGCGCGCGTCACGCGCCGTGGGTGGCCGCCGCAACGAGCGGGCTCGCGCTCGCCGGCGCGATCGTCGCCGGCAGCTCGGAGGCGCAACGGGCGCAATGTACCGCGTCGCTCGTGCGCGCGCCGCGCGTGCGCGTGGTGCTCAATGACAGCGTTGCACCGGGCGGATACGTCGGCGCCGAGACATTGCCTTGTCACGGCATCGCCTGGATCGCCGTCGAGTACGGCGAAGCGGCGGCGGGCGCCGAGGCGATCGCCAGCGGCGAGATCGTCAGAACGGATCGCGGGCTGCTCGTTCAGCACGCGCGCATCACGCCGACGAGTGGCCCGGACATACTGGACAGAATGCGCACAAGCGCCGGCCACGGCATCGACCGAACCTTCGGCAGCGACGCGCCGCTGGTGCGCGCACTGCTCATCGCCGACCGTCATCAGCTGTCGCCCGAGGTGCGCGACCGGTTTGCCGCCGCCGGCCTGGCGCACATTCTCGCTATCGCCGGGCTGCACGTGGGCATCATCGCGCTCGCCATCGAGCTGATGCTCGAGCTGGCCGGTGTGCCCCGGCGCCGCGCCAACGTCGCGACGATCGTCGCCGTCGTCGCGTACGTCGCGATGATCGGCGCGCCGGTTCCCGCGGTGCGGTCGGCGACGATGCTCACGGCACTCTTCTCGAGCCGACTCGGACAGCGACCGACGTCGCGATGGGCGATCGTCGGACTCGGCGCGGCACAGCCGGTGATCGAGCCACGCGTCGTGCTCGATGCCGGATATCAACTGAGCATCCTTGGCGTGCTATCGATGATCTCGGCCGGGATGCTCGCGCGCCGGCTCGGCGTGCACCGGCTGTCGTGGTTTGCGAAGGAGATCGTGGTGACGCTGTTGGGCACGACCGTCGCAACCGTCGGTTCGGCCGCGGTGGTCGCGTGGGTGTTCGGACGGATCAGTGTCGCGGCGCCGCTCACCAACCTCGCCGCGACCCCGCTGATCGTGTTCGCGCAGCCGATGATCTTCTGCGGGATGCTTCTCGCGCCGATTCATCCCCTTGCCGCGCTGTTCGCGGATGCCGCGCATCCGCTCCTTGGCATGCTCGACCGCGTGGCGTCGACCGCGGCGGGCATTTCCTGGGCGTCAATTCCGGTGGCGCCCACGGCGCTCGCCGCCGCCGTCGCGGGCGTCATGTCGACGGCGGTGATCGTGGCGTGTGCGTCGCGCGACTGGCAGCGTCCGACGATCGTGGCGCTCGCCGCGGCCGGGGTGCTGCTCTGGCTTCCCTTTGCCCCAACCCGTTCCGGGCAGCTGGAAATGCACATGATCGACGTTGGCCAAGGCGATGCGATCGCGCTGCGAACGCCGCATGCCCACTGGATCCTCATCGATGCGGGCCGCGCCTGGCGTGGCGGCGACGCCGGCCGATCGACGGTGATCCCGTACATCGGACGTCGCAGCGGCCACCTCGATCTGTTCGTGCTATCGCATCCGCACACGGATCACGTGGGCGGGGCGGCGAGCGTGCTGCATGCCTTGCGGCCGCGCACTTACGTCGATGCCGGGTTTCCCGGCGCGGCGGACGCGTATCGAACCAGCCTCGACGTCGCGCGGCGCGACCACGTGCATTGGGTTCGGGCGCACCCAAACGACACGCTCACGGTCGACGGCGTAGCGCTCCGTTTTTTGGCACCCGATTCCGCGTGGACCGCGTCACTCGCCGATCCAAACCTGGCGAGCGTCATCGTTCAGGCTCGCTACGGCGACATCACGCTGCTGTTCATGGGCGATGCGGAGCAACCGGAAGAAGAGTGGCTGCTGGCTCGCGACAGCGCGGTGCTTCGCGCCGACATTCTGAAGGTTGCGCATCACGGGAGCCGCACCAGTAGCAGCGAGGCGTTTGTCGCGGCCGTCCGGCCGCGTCTGGCATTGGTGTCGGTGGGGGCAGGAAATTCGTATGGTCTGCCCACGCCCGGCATCATGCGTCGCCTGGCCGCGAGCGGGGCGCAAGTATTGCGAACCGATCGGCTCGGCACGATCGTGGCCAGGACGGATGGCCATCGAATCTTCGTCGACGCCGCGGGAGACACATGGGAATTGCCGCCACGCTCACCGCCGCGGCCCGCGCCCTAGCGGGTCATCCAGCCCGGCTGCCGGATCACATGCTCGAACGGCATCCGGAGTTGGCCCGTGCGCGGTGGCGACGTGGTGGACTGCCGGTGCGCATCGGCGGCTGGTGTCTCGGTCAGCGTTCCGTGTCGGCGATCACATTGTGGCACACGATTTGGCTGGCGCCGCATCTCGAACCGTCGGAAGAATTACTCTTGCACGAGATTCGTCACGTTGCCCAGTTTGAGGCCAGCGTGTGGTTCCCGGCACGCTACCTTTGGGAATCCGTTCGTCGCGGGTATTCGAAGAATCGGTATGAGGTCGATGCCCGCCGCTACGCCGCGGGTCGCGCTCGACCCACGACCAAGCAGTCTCCCGATTCGGTGAGGTAGCAGTGGTCAAGCATACGGCAACCTCGGTCGTCACGATCGAGCGGTTCATCATCGAGGAAGAGCGCAATCACCCGGAGGCGACGGGTGAGCTCTCGGGCATTCTGTACGATCTGGCCTTGGCCGCCAAGATGATCGCGAACAAGGTCCGCAGCGCGGGGCTGGCCGACATTCTTGGCTCGGCGGAGAGCGAGAACGTGCAGGGCGAGGTCCAGCAGAAGCTCGACATCATGGCCAACGAGATCATCGTGAAGGCCATGGACCATGGCGGGCGGCTGTGCGCCATGGCGTCGGAGGAAGAGCCGGGGATCATTCAGATTCCCGAGCACTTCAAGTGCGGCAAGTACTGCCTGCTGTTCGATCCGCTCGATGGATCGTCGAACATCGACGTGAACGTGCCGGTCGGCACGATCTTCTCCGTCGTTCGCAAGATCACGCGCGGACGGCAGGGCGAGCTCGAGGACATTCTGCAGCCCGGACGCCGGCAGGTCGCGGCCGGCTACGTGATCTACGGCTCGAGCACGATGATGGTGTACACCACGGGCCAGGGCGCGCACGGCTTCACGCTCGACCCATCGATCGGCGAATTCCTGCTTTCGCATCCCAACATTCGAATTCCCGAAGAGGGTCGCTACCTCTCGGTGAACGATTCGTACGAGGAGCTCTGGGGCGACCCGGTGCGGTCGATCATGCGCCACTACAAGGGGCTGGAGGGCGGCCGCAAGGCGCTGAGCACGCGCTACGTGGGCTCGCTCGTCGCCGACTTCCACCGCAATTTGCTCGGCGGCGGCATCTTCGCGTATCCGGCGAATCGCAAGACGCCCAAGGGCAAGCTCCGACTGCTTTACGAAGCCAATCCGCTGGCCTTCATCGTCGAGCAGGCGGGCGGCGCCGCTTCCGATGGCGCGCAGCGTGTGCTCGATGTGCTGCCCGACGAGCTCCACCAACGCACGCCGCTCTACATCGGGAGCAAGAACGAGGTCGAGCTCGCGACGCGAATCCTGGCCGGTCAGCCCGAGCTGGCGCTGACTTAGGGCTGTTTCCCCGCCTGCGTGCTGTCGACGTGACGCAGGAATGACCGCACCGCCTCGACCATTGCCACGGGGTTGTCCCACGTCGTGACATGTGCCGCGCCGGGGATGACGTCCACCCGGGCCCCAGGCGTGAGCGCGGCCTGCCGCTTGATGGTCGGCGGATCGGCCTCGTCGAATTCGCCGACCGTGAACAGCACCGGCACCTTGATCGACTTGAGCTCCGGCGTCGCGTCGTAGTGCTTGAGCGTGCCCGTGATCGTGAACTCGCTCGGACCCTGCATGTAGTTGTAGATCGCTTCGTTCGCGGTCTTCATCAAACTGTCGAGATCCGCTTCGACCGGATGGCGCCAGACGTACTTGCCGTAGAACTCGTTGATCGCGGCCTGGTAGTCGGGCGCATCGAATTGCTTTTCCGCCTCGCGAAGCCTGATCGCACGCTGCGCGCTGTCGCTGAGCGTCGTGACGAGCCGTCGCGCGTTCTTCTCCCAGGTGGGGATGTCGAGCGCCGCGCTGGCGAGCGTGAGGCTGACCACGTGCTCCGGATGGGCCTTGTAGTACTCGTAGCCGAGAATCGTGCCCCACGAGTGTCCCACGATGTGCACCTTGTCGTAGCCAAGGCTGCCGCGCAGCGAATCGAGCTCCTGGACGAAGTGCGCAATCGTCATTTTCGTCGTGTCGGTGAGCGGCCCGGACCGGCCGCCGCCGAGCTGATCGTACCGAATGACGACTCGATCGTCGCCGAGCGCCTCGAGTGGCTTGAGGTAGAAGCTGGAGAAGCCCGGGCCGCCGTGCAGCAGAATCACCGGGGTGCCGGTACCGGTGCCCGACTTCTTGTACCAGATCTGGCCGCCGTCCACGGCGAGCCGTGCTTCGCCGGGACCGAGGGGGGCAACTGCGCCTTGCTGCGTCGCCGTCGCGGTGTCGGGTTTGGGCGCCGACTTGTCGCCGCAGGCGGCCAGCCATGTCAGAGTGGTGAGGGCGAGCGCGATTCGCATGGGATGTGGGATCGACGGCTGACGGAGGACGCCCGACAAGAGCATGGCCATTATCTTGGAGGCGCCGACTCATCTTCGCCATGGCCGACGACACGACGACTTCGCCGTCCGGAATCCCGATCGCTCCGGTGTATCGCCCCGACGATGCACCGGTGGACTACGCGCGCGATCTCGGCGACCCCGGCTCGTTTCCGTTCACGCGCGGGATCCAGCCGACGATGTACCGCGGTCGGCTGTGGACGATGCGGCAGTACGCCGGCTTCGGCACGGCGGCCGAGACGAATCGCCGATTCCGGCTTCTGCTCGACGCCGGACAGACTGGCCTGAGCGTCGCGTTCGACCTCCCGACGCAGATGGGCATCGATTCCGACGCGCCGCGCGCACTCGGCGAGGTGGGGCGCGTCGGCGTGGCGATCGACACCGTCGAGGACATGCACGTGCTCCTCGACGGCATCCCGCTCGATCGCGTCTCGACGTCGATGACGATCAACGCCACCGCGTCGACGCTGCTCGCGATGTACATCGTCGTCGCGGAAGAGCGGGGAATCCCCCGCGATCGCCTCAGTGGCACGATTCAGAACGACATCCTGAAGGAGTACGTGGCGCGCGGCACGTACATCTACCCGCCGGGGCCGTCGCTCGCGCTCATCACGGAGATCTTCCGCTTCTGCGCCGCCGAAGTGCCGAGCTGGAATCCCATCTCGATCTCCGGCTATCACATCCGCGAGGCGGGAGCGACGGCCGTGCAGGAGCTCGCGTTCGCACCACGCGAAGATGTCCGTGACGATGCGGAGCGAGTGACGCGGCGGATAGATATAGGTGCCGCGCGCGATGTACTCCTTGAGGATGTCGTTCTGCACCGTGCCGGAGATCTTGTCGAGCGCCACGCCG
>DATJIZ010000316.1:0-2615 GCA_035492735.1 Gemmatimonadaceae bacterium
TTCACGCTCCTCGTCAGGTTCTTCAGCAGCGGGACGAACAGCAGCATCACCGCCGCCGCCCCAAAGCCGGCGATCACGAAAATCATATAGAACCCGTGATTCGTCCGTGCCATCGACTGGATCACGCCGCCAAGTCCGCCCACCGCTGCCTTGGGGACCTCGCCCGGCGTCGGCGTGTAGGCCGCCAGGGCACCGGCGATCTTGTTGGCGGCCGCGTTGGCGAGAAACCACACGCCCATCAGCAGCGAGGCAAAGCGGACCGGGGCGACCTTGGTGACGTACGACAGCCCGACGGGCGACAGGCACAGCTCTCCCCATGTGTGGAACGTGTATGCGGCGACGAGCCAGAAGGGGCTCACGAGGATGCCGGTGTCGGCGCGCGAGCCGCCGATCACCAGAAAGAGGAACCCTGTCGCGAGCAGCGCGAGGCCAAGGACCATCTTGAGTGCCGTCGACGGCTCACGGCCGGCGCGCGCCAGCGCTGTCCACATCGCGGCGAAGATCGGCGCGAACACGAGAATCACGAACGGATTCACCGACTGGAACCAGCTCGACGGAATGTTGAAGGATCCCAGTCGGAGATCGGTGTTCTTGTCGGCGAACAGGTTCATCGAGCTGCCGGTCTGCTCGTACGCAGCCCAGAAGAAGATCACGAAGAACACGACTATGAACAGGGCAATCACGCGCCGCCGCTCTTCGCCATGCGACCCGAGCATGCTGACGCTCAGCGCGGCGCCAATGACGAGGCCCATCATGAGCGCGAGCAAGCTGCCGCCGCCCAACAACCATCCGACCACGGCGCCACCGACCGCACCGATCGCGGCGTGCGTCATCGCACTGGAGCCCGGATCGGCCACGACGTGGCCGGCCGAGGACTCGCGCGTTGCCGAATCGCGCCGGCTCGCCACGACGCCGATGCCGGGCAGGTACTTCTCGCGTCCCCAGAGGTACACGACGAGCCCGAGGAGCATGCCGACGCCCGCCGCGGCAAAGCCATAGTGCCAGCCGAAGCTCGAGCCCTGCGCGAGCCAACCACAAACGATCGGCCCGAGAAAGGCGCCGAGGTTGATACCCATGTAAAAGATCGTGAACCCGGAGTCGCGCCGCGCGTCGCCCTCGCGGTAGATCTGCCCAACCATCGTCGATACGTTCGCCTTGAAGAAGCCGGTACCGAGGATGATGAGCCCGAGCCCGACGTAGAACATCGTCATGCCGGGAAAGGCGAGCGAAAAGTGCCCGAGCGAAATGATGACGCTGCCGATGACGAGCGAGCGCCGCGTGCCGATGAAGCGATCGGCCAGATAGCCGCCGATCACCGGCGTGAGATACACGAGCATGGTGTACGTGCCGTACAGATTGGCGGCGCGCGCCGTATCCCACTTGAGCACGTTCACCAGATACAACACGAGCAGCGCACGCATGCCGTAGTAGGAGAACCGCTCCCACATCTCGGTCACGAACAGCAAGCCGAGCCCGCGCGGGTGGCCGAGCAGCGCGCGGTCGTCGAGCACCGGTGGTCGGTCCGTCGCCGTCAGTGCGATGTCGATCGTCGAAGACATGGAGCCCTCGTTTAGAGAATCGTCACACCACCACTACGACGTGGTGGTGAGGACCGGCAGATAGCGCTCGGGCGGCTTGGTGCCGCCGGCCGCCTGCTGTACGCTCCACTCTACCCGCGTCGGCGGCTGTTTGATGCACGCCACGAAATGGCCGGGCGCTTTTTCCTCGAGCGGCGGCACGATCTCCGCGCACGCGACGTCCTTGGCCGGATGCTGGCAGCGCGGATGAAATACGCAGCCGGACGGAGGATTCGCCGGTGACGGCACGTCGCCGCGCAGCACGACGCGCCCCTTCTTCGCCGTCGGATCCGGCACGGGTACGGCGGACAACAGCGCCTGGGTGTAGGGCATGAGCGGCTCGCGGTACAGATCGGGCGCCGACGCGAGCTCCACGATCTTGCCCAGATACATCACGGCGACGCGATCGGCGATGTGCTCGACGACCGAGAGATCGTGCGCGATGAAGAGGTAGGCGAGACCACGATCGCGCTGCAGGTCCTGCATCAGGTTGATCACCTGCGCCTGCACCGACACGTCGAGCGCCGAGACCGGCTCGTCGCAGACGATGAACTTCGGCTCGACGGCGAGCGCGCGGGCGATGCCGATGCGCTGGCGCTGTCCTCCCGAGAACTCGTGCGGGTAGCGCGACATGTATTCCGACCGCAGGCCGACTTCGTCGAGCAGTCGGCGTACGCGCGCGTCGGCCGCGCTGCCCTCGGCGATCTTGTGGATGGTGAGGCCCTCGCGGATGATCGCGCCCACGGTCATGCGCGGATTGAGCGAGGAGAACGGGTCCTGGAAGATCACCTGGATCTTGCGGCGCAACGCCCGCATCGCGCGAGCGTCCACCTTCGTGAGCTCGACGCCGTCGAACTCGATCGAACCGGCCGTGGGCTCGATGAGCCGCAGGATCATGCGCCCCGTCGTCGACTTGCCGCAGCCGGATTCGCCCACGAGGCCGAGCGTCTCGGCCGGCATCACGTCGAACGAGACGCCGTCCACCGCTCGCACGGCGCCCGCGGGACGCCCGAAGACGCCTTTCCTGATGGGAAAATG
>DATJIZ010000317.1:0-2131 GCA_035492735.1 Gemmatimonadaceae bacterium
GCGCGGAACGGGCCACTGCGCGGCGTCTTCGTGCCGCGCGACAGCGGGGCCGCGCGCGAGCCGGGCACCATGACCGCATGGTTCGGCCGCGACTCCGCCGAGCTCGTGGCGAATGGCGTTCGCGTCGGCTCGCCGCTCACCGGCTTCAAGTGCTCGGCGCGGCTCGGCGACATGCGGCTCACGGCCCGGTCGATCGACGATCGGGCCGGTGTGACGGCGCTCGTCACGGCGCTCGAAGAGATCGATCCGGCGAAGCTCGACCACAAGGTGATCTTCATGTGGTCCGTACGCGAAGAAGGCGGACTGCTTGGCGCCAAAGCCGCGGCATCGGCATGGGGTCCGTCGGTTCATCGCGTGCACGCGATCGACACGTTCGTCTCGTCGGACTCGCCGGTCGAGAGCCGGCGGTTCGCCTATGCGCCGCTGGGCAAGGGCGCCGTCGTGCGCGCGCTCGACAACTCCGACGTAACGCCGCCCGAGGAGATCGACCGGGTGGTCAAGCTCGCCCGCGCTTCAGGCATTCCGCTGCAGGTCGGCGTCACGAACGGCGGCAACGACGGATCGGAGTTCGCGCGCGTGGGCGCACTCGCCGTCGCGATCGGTTGGCCGCTGCGGTACAGCCATTCGCCCGCCGAAGTCGCCGACTTGCGGGACATCCGCGCATTGAGCCGCATGGTAGTTGCCCTCGCGACGGGCGCGATCCGTGCGCCGGTTCGTGCACCGACTCATCCATAATACGCGCTCCTCACATGCCACGCGCACTGCTTTCGGTATCGGATAAGACAGGGGTCGTCGAGTTCGCTGGCGCGCTCGTCGAGCTGGGATGGGATCTCGTATCGACCGGCGGCACCGCGAAGGCGCTTCGTGCGGCCGGGCTGGCGCCGCGCGACATCAGCGAGATCACGGGATTTCCCGAGATGCTCGACGGTCGCGTGAAGACGCTGCATCCCGCGGTGCACGGCGCGCTGCTGGCGCGGCGCGACGACCCCGAGCACATGGCCGCGCTCGCGGCGCGCGAGATCACGCCGATCGATCTCGTGGCGGTGAACCTGTATCCGTTCCGGGAGACCGTCGCTCGTCGCGACGTCACACCGGAAGCCGCCATCGAGAACATCGACATCGGCGGGCCGAGCATGCTCCGCTCGGCCGCGAAGAATTTCAAGTCGGTGTGGGTGATCGCCGATCCCAGCGACTATCAGAAGGTGCTGGGCGCACTGCGCGCCGGCGACGACGACGAGGATCTGCGAACACTGCTCGCCGGCAAGGTCTACGCGCACACCGCCGCATACGATGCCGCGATCGCCGCGTGGTTCGCCAAGGAGCGGCACGACAAGTTTCCGCAGACGATCGTCGTCTCGTTCGATCGCGCCCAGTCGCTGCGCTACGGCGAGAATCCTGGGCAGACGGCCGCATTCTATATGGAACGTCCCGGTGCCGGCATCGCGGGCCTCAAGCAGCGCGGCGGCAAGGAACTCTCGTTCAACAACATTCTGGATCTCGAGGGGGCGCTGCTCGCCGTCGATCCGTACGACGGTGAGACGGCGTGCGCGATCGTGAAGCACACGACGCCGTGCGGCCTCGCGATCGCCGGCACGCCGCTCGACGCGTACAGGAAAGCATTGGCCTGCGATCCCGTGTCGGCGTTCGGCTCGGTCATCTCGTTCACCGTTCCGGTGGACGACGCCACGGCCGAAGCGGTATCGAGCCTGTTCGTCGAATGCGTCGTCGCACCGGAATTCAGCGGCGGTGCCGTGGAGATTCTCGGGCGAAAGAAGAATCTTCGTGTGCTCGAGGGTCGCGCGGCGCTCGGCACCTCCGACAACAACCTCGATTACAAGCGCGTGCGCGGCGGCGTGCTCGTGCAGGAGCGCGCGCCGGTGGTCATCGACGACCGCGACTGGAAGGTGGTGACGAAGCGCGCGCCGAGCCCGGAGGAGTATCGCGATCTGCTGTTCGTGTGGCGCGCCGTCGCATCGGTCAAGTCGAACGCGATCGTGCTGGCGCGTGACGGCGCGACGATCGGTATTGGCGCCGGCCAGATGTCGCGCGTGGACGCCGCATTCCTGGCCGTGCACAAGGCCAGGCAGCAGAGTCACGAAACGGCGGGCGCCGTGCTCGGCTCCGATGCGTA
>DATJIZ010000318.1:0-6303 GCA_035492735.1 Gemmatimonadaceae bacterium
GTTCAGAGCCGCGCGCGATTGCTCGAAACCGTTTGGGATGCCGCGCCCGACATTCAAACACGCACCGTCGACATGCACGTCCAGCGGCTTCGTAGTAAGTTGGGGCCGGCGGGCGACATGATCGAAACCGTGCGTGGATTCGGATATCGTCTCAATAGCGCGCCGTCGCGCACACCGTGACCCTCACGCAGCGGCTGCTCGTCGGGTCGTTGGCGCTCGTCGCGGCGCTGGTCGTCGGGATTGCCGCGATCGCCGGCGGTCGCCTGCGCACCAGGCTCGCTGATGAGACGCAGCGCGAGCTCGAGCGGGAGGCGCGCCTCGTCGCGCAGCAGTGGACGCGGCCCCGGAATCCGGACTCGCTCGCGAACGCCGCCGGCGAAGCGCTCGGTCGTCGCGTCACGCTGATCGACTCGACGGGAGTGGTCGTCGGCGATTCCGAGTTCGACGACGAGGCGCTTCACGAGCTGCAAAACCACTATCAGCGGCCCGAGGTGGCCGATGCCCGCCAGCGCGGCGTCGGCAGCTCCATGCGACGCAGCCCGTCGGCCGGCGACGACGAGATCTACCTCGCAGTCCGTCACCCGCTCGGGTACGTGCGGGTCTCCGTGGCCACGGCGCAGTTCCGCGAAGTCGTCGGCGGGGCACGCCGCGACGTCCTCGTGGCGGGACTCCTCGCGCTCATCGGCGCGGCGGTGATCGCGTTCGGCTTCTCGCGCAGCGTGTCACGGCCGATCATCGAGCTGCGCGACGTGGCGCAGGCAATCGCGGCCGGCGATCTCGATCGGCATCCAACGCTCGCCGCGCCGGGCGAAGTGGGCGATCTCGCCGGCGCCTTGCACCGGATGACGGAGCAGCTTGCCGCGCGGCTTTCGGCCCTCGAGTCCGAGGACGCGCTGCTCAGCGCGGTGATCGAATCACTCGACGAAGGAATCGTGGCGATCAGCGCGCGTGGCCAGGTCGTTCGACTCAACGAGAGCGCAAGACGGCTGCTGGCGCTCGACGTCAACCCGCCCTTCTCGGTCGACTTCCTGCCGCCCGAGCGGCTGGTGCGAGAGGCCGTGCGCGGGGCGATGCGCGGCGCCGCAACCGACCCCACCGAGCTCCGGGTCGGGGAGCACACGCTCTTGATCACCGCGCGCCCGCTCGCCGACGGCGGTGCCGTGCTGGTGGTGATGGATCTCACGACACGAAAGCGCCTCGAGACGATTCGCCGCGACTTCGTCGCCAACGTGTCGCACGAGCTCAAGACGCCGCTGACGATCATCGGGGGATTCGCCGAGACGCTGCGGGATCCCGAGCTGGCGGAAGCCGAGCGCCTGCGGTTTCTGGAGACGATCGAGTCCAACACGCGTCGCATGCAGCGAATCGTCGACGATCTGCTCGACCTGTCGCGGTACGAGTCCGGGAGCTGGGTACCGAACGTGGCGTCCAACGACCTGGCGGGCGTCGTCAGCGACGTGTTCACCGGAGTTCGGCGCGCCGCCGAAATGAAAGGGCTCGAGCTCCGGTTCGAGGCGCAAGATGGCGCCGGCCGCGTCGATGCCGACCCGACGGCGCTGCGCCAGATTCTCGCCAATCTGATCGAGAATGCCGTGCGCCACACGAACCGCGGCGGCATCACGGTGCGGGCGGAAGCGCCGGCCAAAGGCGGCGTGACGGTGAGCGTGCGCGACAGCGGCACGGGGATTCCGGTCGAGCACCTCGGCCGGATCTTCGAGCGATTCTACCGCGTCGACTCGGGGCGCGGACGCGGCGAGGGCGGTACTGGACTTGGACTGGCGATCGTACGCCACCTGGTCGAGGCGCACGGAGGCTCCGTGCGCGCAGAAAGCGTCGTTGGCCAGGGTACGACGATCACGATCCACTTTCCGCCAGCTGGTACCGCTGCCGCTACCGCTACCGCTGGCGCAACGGCAACCGGGGCTGCTACTGCGGCACCGACGCCGTCCGCGGCTGGTCCTCGGCGTGATGCTTGATCTGCTTGCCTTCGGCCAGGAACACGGCGTCCTCTCCGATGTTCGTCGCGAGATCGGCCACTCGCTCGAGATTCCGGCTCACCAAGAATAGCTCGAGCGACGGCGTGATCGTGCGCGCGTCCTCCATCATGTGCGTCACGAGAATCCGGAACAGCGAATTGTGCAGCGCGTCCACCTCGTCGTCGGCGCGGCACACCGCACGACCGAGCGCGCCGTCCGCGCGAACGAATGCGGTCAATGCGTCGCGCAGCATCTGGCGCGCCCGGCGCGCCATCTCGGCGATCTCGGGATCGGGCGTGATCACCGTGCTGCTCGTCGAGAGCCGCACGGCGCTCTGCGCGATGTTCACGGCGTGATCGCCGACGCGTTCCAGATCGTTCGAGACTTTGATGGAGGAGATGATGAAGCGGAGATCGCGCGCCATCGGCTGCTGCAGCGCCAGCAGCGCGATCGCGAGCTCCTCGACCTCGAGCTCCAGCGCGTCCAGCTCCTTGTCCCCCGCCAGCACGCCCTCGGCCAGGCTCGCATCACGGCTCAGGAGCGCGTCCACCGACAGGTCGAGCAGCGAGGTCGCGAGGTCCGACATGTCGAGGAGCCTCTGCTTGAGCTGCGCGAGCTGATCGTGAAAGTGTCTGAAGCCGACGGCGGCCGCAGATTCGGTCGGCGTCATCCAAACCTCCCGGTGATGTAGGCCTCGGTCCGCTCGTTCGTCGGACTCGTGAACATGCGGTTCGTCGGTCCGACCTCGACCAGATGCCCAAGATAGAAGAACGCCGTGACGTCGGACACGCGAGCCGCCTGCTGCAAGTTATGGGTCACGATGATGATCGTGAGGTCCCGCCGGAGCTCGTAGACCAGCTCCTCGATCTTCTGCGTGGCGAGCGGATCGAGCGCGCTCGCCGGCTCGTCGAGCAGCAGGACTTCCGGCTCGTTGGCGAGCGCGCGCGCGATGCACAGCCGCTGCTGCTGCCCGCCCGAGAGCCCCCAGGCGTTCTCACGCAGCCGATCCTTGACCTCGTCCCACAGTGCGGCGCGGCGCAGCGCCGATTCCACGATGGCGTCGAGATCGGCGCGCCGGTGCACACCATTGATTCGCGGCCCGTAGGCCACGTTCTCGTAGAGCGATTTGGGGAACGGGTTGGAGCGCTGGAACACCATGCCGACGCGCTGGCGCAGTGACACGGGATCGACGTCACCCGAATACACGTCGGTGGCATCGAGACGAAGCGACCCTTCATGACGCACGCCGGGCAACAGCGCGTTCATCCGGTTGATCGACCGGAGGAACGTCGATTTTCCGCAGCCCGACGGGCCGATCAGCGCGGTGACGTTGCGCCGCTCGGCGGTGAGCGTGATTTCGTGGAGCGCCTGCGTCGGACCATACCAGAAGGAGAACCGCTCGGCCTGAACGAGGCCGCGGGATTCCACCGCCGGCGCGCCGGCCGCCTGCACGACGGGAAGCGTCATCCGAATCGCCCGGTCACGTACGCTTCGGTGCGCGGGTCCGACGGCGTCGTGAAGATCGTGTTGGTGGCCGCGTACTCGATCAGCTCACCGGCGAGCAGGAACGCCGTGCGGTCGGAGATTCGGGCCGCCTGCTGCATGTTGTGCGTCACGATGATCACCGTGAGCTGCGACTTGAGCTCGTACACGAGCTCCTCGACTTTTTGCGTGCTGATCGGGTCGAGCGACGCAGTCGGCTCGTCGAGCAGCAGCACCGTCGGCGACGTGGCGAGGGCGCGGGCGATGCACAGTCGCTGTTGCTGACCACCGGACAGCGCGATCGCGCTCGCGTCGAGTCGGTCCTTGACCTCGTCCCACAGCGCCGCCCGTCGCAGCGCGTCTTCGACGACGGCGTCCGTCTCGTGCTTCGACGGTCGATCGGCGCGCGGGAGAATCTTCAATCCCGCGGCCACGTTGTCACGAATGGACATCGTCGGGAACGGCGTGGGCCGCTGGAACACCATCCCGATGTGCCGCCGCACGCCGATGGCGCTCACGCCCGGCGCGTAGATGTTGCGTCCCTCGAAGCGGACGACGCCCTCCACGCGGGCCCCGGGCACCGTCTCGTGCATGCGGTTCAAGCAGCGCAGCAGCGTCGATTTGCCGCAGCCCGAGGGGCCGATGATCGCCGTGACCTGTCCGCTGTTCACGCTGAACGACACATCGCGCACCGCTCGCGCCGAGCCGAAGCTCGCCGAGAGCGACTCGGTGGCCACGCAAGCCGGCGTGCCGGTTTCCAGCTCGGCCGTGGTGGCGATGGGCACCACTCGCTCAATCACCGCCGGTGCCAAACTTGGACCTCGTGGCGAAACGCGCCGCGAGGCTGATGACCAGGACCAGCGCGATGAGGACGAGCGCTCCAGCCCACGCCTGGGCGTGCTGATCGTCGTAGGGAGAAATCGCATAGCTGTAGATCTGAAGAGGAAGCGCGGCGATGGGCCGCGTCGGCGACAGCGACCAGAACGGATTGCCCAATGCCGTAAAGAGCAGCGGTGCCGTTTCGCCGGCGATGCGGGCGACGGCAACGAGCGACCCGGTGACGATGCCAGGTAGCGCTGTGCGCAGCACCACGGAGAGCGACGTGCGCCACTTGCTGTAGCCGAGGGCAAGTGCCGCCTCGCGCGTGGCGACCGGCACCAGACGAATCATCTCCTCCGTCGTGCGGGTCACGAGCGGGATCATCATCGCCGCGAGCGCGACGCCACCGGCGAGCGCCGAGAAGTGCTTGAACGGCCGCACGAGCAGCTGCCATGCAAAGATGCCGAGCACGATCGACGGCATGCCGTTCAGGACGTCGGACAGAAACCGCACCGACGTCGCGAGCCGCGCGCTCCCGCGCTCCGCCAGGTACAACCCCGCCCCGATCCCGACCGGCAAACCGATCACCGACGCCATGGCGACGATCATGACTGTGCCGGCGATGGCGTTCGCCATGCCGCCGCCGGATTCTCCGGCGGGAACGGGCATGTGCGTGAAGAACGTCCAATTCACCGACGTGGCGCCAAGGCGCAGCAGCTGGGTCAGAATGAGGATGAGCGGCAGCGTCGCCAGCAGAGCGGCCACGCACGTGAGCGCGATCATCAGGTTGCTCGTGAACTTCCGGCGCCGCAGCGTACGGCGCACGGCCGGCTTGGCCGGCGCGGCGGCGCTGCTCATATGCTCTTCCCGCGTGCGGTCCGCCAGACGAGCCACCGCGCGATCACGTTCACGATCACCGTCACGATGAACAGTCCGGCACCGACCGCCATCAACGACGACACGTGCAGTTCGTTCGTCGCCTCGGTGAACTCGTTGGCGATCAGCGACGCCATCGTGTACCCCGGCGCGAACAACGACGCGGAAATGTCGTGGGCGTTGCCGATGACCATGGTGACCGCCATCGTCTCACCGAGCGCTCGGCCGAGTCCGAGGATGATGCCGCCAATGATGCCCGAGCGCGCGTAGGGCAGCACGGCGTCCCAGATCATCTCCCACCGCGTCGCCCCGAGCGCGAGCGCGGCCTCGCGCTGCGAGCGCGGGACGGCGAGCAGCACCTCTCGCGTGACGGCCGAGATGTACGGCAGGATCATGATCGCCAGGATGCAACCGGCAGCGAGCATGCTCGGCCCATACGCCGGGCCGGAAAAGAACGGCAGCCCGCCGAGATGCAGCGTATCGCGAATGAACGACATCACGTGCTCGCGAAGGAATGGCACGAACACGAGAATTCCCCACAGTCCGTACACGACGCTGGGGATCGCCGCCAGGAGATCGACCAGGAAGGCGATCGGCTGCCGCACGCGCGGCGGCGCGAATTCGGAGAGGAAGATCGCCACACCGACCGCCAGCGGCGTGGCCAGCACGATGGCTATCGCCGATGAGACGATCGTACCGTACACCGCCGGCGCGGCGCCGAACCGATCGTGCACCGGATCCCAGTCGCTCTCGGTGAAGAACGAGATGCCGAATCGGTGAAGCGCCGGCCAGCCCGCACGGAACACCGCCCACGCGATCGCGCCGAGCAGGATCGGCACGATGAGCGCGAAGGCCGTCGTGAGCCAGCCATAGATCCGGTCGCCACCCACGGACACATCGATCCGCGATCGACGCCGCGCAGATGCACCGCTCAGCGGAGTGGCCGGCGTCGCCGGGCCAATCGCGCCGTCCGTCACTTGGCCGAACCGGGCCCGATCGAATCCAGACGCGCGATCAGCGCCGTCGACATCGAAGCCGGAAGCGGGGCGTAATCCAACGTCGACGCTTCGCTCTCGCCATTGGTGTATGCCCAGCGAAGGAAATCCGTCAGGTTCTTCGCCTTCGCGGCGTCGGGCATGTTGCGGTAGAC
>DATJIZ010000319.1:0-10527 GCA_035492735.1 Gemmatimonadaceae bacterium
GCAGCGACGGCTGCGCGATCGACGCCGACTCACCAGGCAATCCCGTAATCTTCGCCGTGGTTGCTCGACGCACCCCACATCGTGCCGTGCTTGCGATCGAACATGATCGCGTTGATCGGCCCCGAGCTGCGGTCGACGAAGCGAAGCGTGTAGCCCATTGATCGGAGCGCGTCGCGCGTCGCGAGCGGCAGCGACGTGGCCGCTTCCATGGCTCCCGGACGCGCCTCGTGCGCGCCGAAGCTCGAGCGCATCTGGAAGCTGTTGATGTTCGGCGCTTCGACCGCCTGCTGCGGCGTCATCCCGAACTCGACCACATCGAGGAAGAACTGCAGGAGGTTCTGATCCTGGGTGTCACCGCCCTGCACCGCGAACGCGAGGTACGGCGCGCCGTCCTTGAGGGCGAGCGTCGGCGTCAGTGTCACGCGCGGCCGCTTGCCGGGCTCGATGACGTTGAACGGTCCGTCCCTGGGATCGGTCACGAAACTCTGGGCGCGCTGGCTGAGCCCGATCCCCGTGCGGCCCGCGATCACCGCCGGCACCCAGCCGCCGCTCGGCGTGACCGACACCACCCACCCTTCTGCGTCGGCCGCCTCGATCGATGTCGTACCGCTGTGGAATGATTCATAGAACGCTGAATCAACCGGCGGCCGGTCCTGCGCACCGCTCGCCACTGAGTCTTTAGGCGCGAAGTTGGCCGGCCGCCACGAGGCGAGCAGCGCGGCGAACGGATTGGCGCCGCCCTGAAACGGGTACGGATCCCCCGGGCGCGCGTCGGCATCGTTCCGCGACCAGTCGATCTGCGCGTAACGCTTTCTGGCGTACTCTTTCGACAGCAGTCCCCGCATCGGCTCATCGGGCGGGAAGGCCGGGTCGCCGTAGTAGAAGTCACGATCGGCGAACGCGAGGTTCATCGCCTGATAGATCGTGTGGATGTACTTCGGCGAGTTGTACCCCATCGCCTCGACATTCGCGTTCTCGAGGATGTTCAACGCCTCGAGCATCGCCGGACCCTGCTGCCACTGCTGAAGCTTGTAGACCGTGATGCCTTTGTACGTCGTCGACAGTGGCTCCTCGATCTTGACCTTCCAGTTCGCGAGGTCCGCGAGCGTGAACAACCCGCCGTCCTCGCGCACCCCACGCACGAGCTCCTGCGCGATGTCGCCTTTGTAGAATCGATCGTACGCGGCATAGATCGCCTGCTTTCGCGTCTTGCCGGCTTTGCGCGCCGCCTGCTCGGCCGCGACCAGCTTGCGCCACGTCGACGCGAGGTCCTTCTGCACGAAGACCTGACCGGCGTCCGGCGCGTTGCCTGCGTTGGGCAGCAGCACAGCCGGCGAATACTTCCACTGCGTGATCCAGCGCTTGTTCGTGGTGATCGTGCGTACGAGCTGCGCCTCGATCGCATAGCCGTCGGCCATTTGAATCGCCGGTCCCAGCACGTCGGCGAGCGACAGCTTGCCCCACTCGGCGAGCATCGTCAGCAGGCCACCCACCGTGCCCGGAGTCACGGCGGCGAGCGGCCCGTACTCCGGCGGAAAAGCGTACCCCTTGCTCCGATAAAACGCCGCCGTCGCGCCAGTCGGCGCCACGCCGAGTGCGTTCAGCCCGATGACCTTTTTGGTGTGCGGATCATAGATCAGCGCCTGGGTCTCACCGCCGCAACTGAGCGTGTCCCACATCGTGCAGCCCGCGGCGAGCATCGCGGCCGCGGCATCGACGGCGTTGCCGCCTTTGGCAAAGATCTGGGCGCCCGCCGTGGCAGAGAGAGGCTTGCCGGTGATGGCGAGCCAGTGCCTCGCATGCAGCGGCGGTTTCTCGGTCTGGCCTCGCCGGGGGTCGGGATTGCCGATGGTGTGGCCGGCCCGCGACGTACTGTCGGTTTGTGCAACCAGCGGAGTCGCCGTGCACAGTACGGCGACGGCAAGCAGTCGGTTGAGCGTCGAGGCGTTCACGGCTCCCAAGCCCAGTCCACACCCGGCACCCGGGCGAAATTGACGCCGATCGCGGCCAGTCGCGCACCTTGCACGGCCATGCGCTGGCGGAAGTCGTCCCAACCGAGCCGCTGCGGCGCCGACCAGCCCAGCTCGGCGATTGCCGCGAGTCGCGGAAATGCCATGAACTCGTAGTCCTGGCGCGTGAGCAGCGTCTCGGCCCAGAGCGGCGCCTCGACGCCGAGAATTGCGTTGGCACCCACACCGGCGACGAACGTCGCCGGGTCCCAGTCGTACGCCGTGCGCAGATTGATCAGACCGGCCCAACGCAAGCCGAGCACCGTGGCGCTGTCGTACTTCATGTCCATGTATGCGTGGGCACCCTGTGACATGATGATTTTTCCGCCGCGCTGCGCGTGGATCTGGCTCGAGTCGTGGGTCCAGCTCTGGACGATGGTCGAAGGATGAATGTTGGCCGGCGCGATTTCGCCCCACCCGATCATTCGCGGACCGATCGAGTCGACGATCTTCTCGACACGCTCGATGAAGCCGCGGTACTGCTCCTTGGTGAGCGACGAGACTTCGTCGCCGCCGATGTGGAAGTAGGGTGTGGGAGCGGCCGCGGCGATCTCTCGCACCACATCGCCCACGAACGTGTAGACGGAGTCCTTGGTCACGCAGAGGGTGTTCTTCGAGCCGCCCACCTTGGTGAACGGCTCCGGCGCCGCTGTCCCACAACTCAGTTGCGGATACGACACGAGCGCCGCCTCGCTGTGGCCCGGCATGTCGATCTCCGGAACGATCGTGATGTAGCGCGACGCGGCGTAGGCCACGATATCGGCGTACTGCTCCTGCGTGTAGAAGCCGCCGGGTGCGCCGCCGATCGCCATCGGGCCACCGACGGCCGCCAGATTCGGCCACGACTTGATCTCGATGCGCCAGCCCTGGTCGTCGGCCAGGTGCAGGTGCAGGCGGTTGAACTTGTAGAGCGCCAGGTAATCGATGAACCGCTTGACGTCCGGCGCGGGGAGAAAATGCCGCGCCACGTCGAGCATCGCCCCGCGCCACTCGTAGCGTGGCACGTCCACGACGTGCGCGGCCGGCATGATCAACCGCCGCGTGTACGAGGCCGGATGCTCGACGGATATCGGAAGCAGTTGTCTCAGCGTCTGCACACCATGGAACAGACCGGCAGGCTGCGCCGCGACGATGCGGGCCTGGGTCCTGGTGACCGTGAGCTCGTACCCTTCGCCCCCAAGCTGTGTCGCGCGCGACGCATCAATCGCGAGCACGATCGACGAATCAGGACCGCTCGCGTCGGTCGCGAGGCGTTGCGCGGTAACCCCGGCTTGCGACGCGATGAGATTCGCCGCGTACGTGCCGATCGCCTCGACTTCCGGCGACGCATCGGCGGCGACGTAGACAACGGTTCGCGGCGTGACGAGGAAGCTGTCGGTCCGCGAGACCTCGATCGTAGCCGGGTTCGGAACCACTGCGTAGGCGAGCCGCGCGCCGACGGGCGTGGGTCCGGTGACGGGCGCGGTGCGGCAGGCGGCGATCGGCAGCGCCGCAATGATGAGGACTTTCGAGCGCATTTTCATGACAACAAGTATGGCGGATCCGGCAGCGTGGCATCAGGGTGCGGCCCAGGACGACGGTAGCTCCTTGCCAATGGCCGCGGAGCGCACTGAGATAACGGAATCTCACTGCAGCGAGCTGAAGAAGTTTGCTGTGGTATTCCGTGAGTTCCGCGCATTCCGTGGCGGCCGACTCGATGCACCTACGACCCGTGCCCGGTCCCCGGCCCGCCGGTCGACCGGCCAGCGACCCGGTCGCCGATCGCCGCGATCAGGATCACCACCCCGAGCGCGATCTTCTGCACGTAGGGGTCGACGTTCGCCAGATTGAGTCCGTTCGTGAGCACGCCGATGAACACCGTGCCCCAGATCGTTCCCACGATCGTGCCGCGGCCGCCGGCGAGCGACGTGCCGCCGACGACGACGGCCGCGATCACGTCGAGCTCGTACTGCAACCCTGAATTCGGCACGCCGGCACCGAGCCGCGAAGCGAGCGTGAGCCCGGCCAGGCCCGCTAGTAGGCCGTTGAGCGCGTACACGAGCCAGATCACGCGCTGCGTACCGACCCCGGCGAGCCACGACGCCTCGGGATTGCCGCCGGTGGCGTAGACCCGGCGACCGAACACGGTGCGATTGAGCACGAATGCACCGATCATCGCGACCGCCGCGAACACGTACACCGGTGCGGGAATGCCGAACGGCACGGCCCGGCCGAGGACGCCGAACGAATCGGGCAGGTTGCCGATGCTCCGGCCCCCGGAAAGGATGAACGCCGCGCCGCGCGCGATCGTCAGCATCGCGAGCGTAGCGACGAACGGCTGCACGCGCAGATAGGCGATGAAGCTTCCGTTGAGCATTCCCGCGATCGCTCCGACGGCGATCGCCACGACGAGCGCCACGATCCCGGCCGCGCCGCCCCGCGGAACAGCCGCAGCCGCCATCGCGGCCGCAGTGCCGGTGAGCGCTACGAGCGAGCCGACTGAGAGATCAATGCCGCCCGTGAGGATCACCGCCGTCATGCCCACAGCCAGAATGCCGGTGACCGCGATCGACAGCGCGATGTTGATCAGGTTGGCGACCGAACCGAAGCCGGGCGCGATCGTCGCGAAGACGATGGCCTCGGCGATCGTCGCCAGGATCAGCACGAAATCCGCGGCGCGCTGCCAGCTCAGTCGCTCTCGGACGCTCATGGGCCGCTCACCCGGTATGCGCGGGTCGCGGTCATGCGCCGCGCGCCATCGGGGATTCACCGAGCATCAGCGCCGCAACGCGCTCGGCCAAGGCCTCGTCGCGGTCGAGCGTGGCGACGATCCGCCCCTCGCGCATCACGACCACGCGATCGGCCATGCCGAGTGCCTCGGGGAGGTCCGAGGAGATGACGAGCAGCGCCGCGCCGTCGTCGGCCAGGCGGCGCATGAGCCGGTAGATGTCCGCCTTGGCGCCCACGTCGATGCCGCGCGTGGGCTCGTCGAACAGCAGCACGCGCGCGTTGGCGAGCATCCACCGTGCGAGCACCACCTTCTGCTGGTTGCCGCCCGAGAGCTGCCGCACCTCCTTCTCGAGCGATGGCGTGCGGACGGAGAGCGCATCCGTCCATCGCGCCACCGACGCGTGCTCACGACGGCGATCGATGACGCCCACGTGCGCGAACGTGGGAAGCGACGTCAGTGAGACGTTCTCGCGGATCGCCGCGATGAGCACGAGACCCTGTCGCTTGCGGTCTTCGGGCAACAGCGCGAGCCCGGCGCGAATCGCATCGGCCGGCGAGCGCGGCGCGTGCGGCGCGCCGGCGAGCCGCATCCGGCCGCCGGTGACCGGCGCCGCGCCAAAGATGGCCCGGGCCAGCTCGGTCCGCCCGGCGCCCACGAGCCCCACGACGCTCACGATCTCGCCGGCGCGGACGACGAGACTCGCGTCGCGGACCGGTCCCGATGATACGCGATCGACGACGAGCACGTCATCACCCGGCGCCCGGCTCGGGCGCGGATAGCCGGCCGCCAGCTCGCGGCCGATCATCAGGCGAACCAGCTCGTCGCGCGTGATCTCGGCGAGCGGACGCGTGTCGACGAGGCAGCCGTCGCGGAGTACGGTCACGCGATCGGCGATGCGGAAGATGTCGTCGAAGCGGTGCGACACGTAGACGATGCCCACGCCGTCCTGCCGGAGCTGCTCGATCACGCGAAACAGCGCATCGGTCTCCTCCTGCGCGAGGATCGCCGTGGGCTCGTCCATGATCACGATGCTCGCGTCGGCGGCCACCGCCTTCGCGATCTCCGTCATCTGCCGGGCGGCAAGCGAGAGGTTGCCGACGCGCGCGCGTGTCGACAGCCGGTGCTCGCCCAAGCGATCGAGGACGGCCCGCGCCTTTTCGTGCATGGCGCGGCGATTCACCACGCCCGCCCGCGATGGCTCGGCGCCGAGCAAAATGTTCTCGGCGACCGTCATGTCGAGCGCGAGGTTGAGCTCCTGGTGGATCATCCGGATGCCGCGCGACTGAGCATCGCGTGGCGACCGGAATTGCACGTCGGCGCCATCGATCGTGAGCGTGCCCTCGTTCGGCACCGTCGCGCCGGCGAGAATGTGCATGAGCGTCGACTTGCCGGCGCCGTTTTCGCCCGCGACGGCGTGCACCTCGCCACCGCGCACGTCGATGCTCACCCGATCGAGCGCCACCACGCCGGGGTAGCGCTTGACCAGGTCGCGCGCGGAGACTTGCACCGCTCGGCGTGCGTTCGTCGCGGTGGTCAGCGCGGCGCCGACTCGGCTTTCACTGAATCCGCATTCACGATCGTCACGGGCACGGCAATCTTGGCCGGTGGCGTCTGTCCGGCGAATAGCGACGCGATCGCGTCGATGGTCTGTTGGCCGATGAGGCCCGGCTGCTGCGCGACGTCGGCGCGCAGCTGCGTGCCCGCCGCGATGTCGCGCCGCGCCTCTGGACCGGCATCGTAGCCGACGATCACGACCTTCTTCTTTCGCGCCTGCACCGCTGACAGCGTACCGAACGCCGATTCGTCGTTGATCGCGAAGATCGCGGCAACGTTCGGATGCGCCTGGAGCAGATCGTCGGCCGCCTTGAGCGCGCGGTCGCGTACCCCCTGCCCGTCGAGCTGCGCCACGAGCGTGATCTTGGGGTGCGCCGCCAGCGCATCCTTGAAGCCCTGCTGGCGATCGATCGTCGTTTGCACGTCGTTCTCGCCGATCACGCCGACCTGCCCCGAGTCGCCGATCGCCCGCGCGATGTACTCGGCGGCGAGCTTGCCGCCGGCGACGTTGTCCGACGCCACGTGCGATACGACGCTGCCACCCTGCGCGGCGATGTCCGCGGTGAACACGGGGATCTTTACCGCGTTCGCGCGTTCGATGGCCGGACCGATGCCCTTGGTGTCGACAGGACAGACGATGATCGCATCGACCTTTTGCACGATGAAGTTGTCGATCTGCGATTGCTGCTTGGCGAGATCGCGATCGCCCGATTGCACGAGGAGCTTGTAGCCGTGCGCCGCGGCCGCTTTGCGCAGCCCGTCCTCGAGCGAGCGATAGAACTCGTCTTCGCGCGTGAGGAGCGTGACGCCGATCGTCTTTGACGTCGCGGCGGAGGCGCGCGTGCTGTCGGCGGAGCCGGTGGACCGGCTGCCGCACGACGCGGCAAGCCCGCCGAGCATCATCGGGCCGAGAATGGCGAGCGAGCGCGAGAGCGCGCGGGCAAGCGAGCGAGATCGCGTCACGAGAGTTCGTCGCGGATTTGAGGTGTGGAGGAGACGGCGCCGACTGCAACCTTGTCCGCGACTGGCCAATCTGCAAGCCGCATCGCGAATCTCGCGCGACGACGCCGGGTAGCGGGTTGTGACGGCACGCGCCACGCCCTAGCCTTCGCTGAATCACCCCCATTCTCGACGCGTGGAGAAGTGCACCGATGCGAACGCGAACGATCGCCTCGCTCACCGCCATGATCGTGGCGCGCGCAGCCGCCCCGGCCGCGGCCCAGAGCCAAGCACCATCGACGACGGAGCACCCGGGCGCCGCCGCCGTCACGGCCACGATTCCAAGCGTGCCGGCCGCAGCCCCGGACCTCACGAAGACGCCGACGATCTACGCCGTCGGCTACGCGCATCTCGACACCGAGTGGCGCTGGGAGTATCCGCAGGTCATCCGCGAGTACCTGGCCAAGACGCTCCACGACAACTTCGCGCTCTTCGAGAAATACCCGGACTACATCTTCAACTTCAGCGGCGCGAATCGCTATCGCCTGATGAAGGAGTACTACCCGGCGGATTACAAAACGCTCACGCGCTACGTGAAGGAAGGCCGCTGGTTTCCCGCCGGCTCCTCGATGGAAGAAGGCGACGTCAACGCGCCGTCGGCCGAGGGGATCATCCGACAGATTCTCTACGGCAACGAGTACTTTCGGCACGACTTCGGACTGGCGAGCGCCGAATACATGCTGCCCGACTGCTTCGGCTTTCCGTGGTCGCTGCCGAGCATCCTGTCGTATAGCGGAATCACGGGCTTCTCGACGCAGAAGCTGGTGTGGGGGTCCTCGGTACCCGACCAGCCGACGACGCCGTACGGAATGGAAGGCAAGGGCATTCCGTTCAACTTCGGCCGGTGGCTCGGGCCGGACGGGAGGGGCGTGATTGCCGCGTTGAACCCGGGGAGCTACTCGAGCCGCGTGGGCTACGACCTCGCGCGCGCCGACGCGCGCGACTCGTCGGCGCGTCCCGCAGCGCCGCAAACCTGGCTGCAGCGGCTCGAGGAGGACAAGCAGCAACTCGGACTCGTCGCCGACTACAAGTACTACGGCACCGGTGATACCGGCGGATCACCGACCGAGGGGTCGGTCGCGTACATCGAGCAGGCAGTGCGCGACACGACGGGTCCGATCAGGGTCGTGTCGGCGAGAGCCGATCAGTTCTTCCTCGACATCACGCCGGCGCAAGCGAAGGCGCTCCCCACGTATGCCGGGGAGATGGAGCTCCAGAATCACTCGGCGGGCTCGCTCACGTCCCAGGCGTACCAGAAGCGATGGATTCACGAGGACGAACTGCTCGCCGCGGCCGCGGAGGCGTCGTCGGTCGGCGCGGCGCTGCTCGGCGCGCGACCGTACCCGATGCAGCGGCTCAACGACGCCTGGACGCTCATGATGGGCGGCCACTTCCACGACATCGCCGCCGGCACGGCGACGCCAAAGGCGTACGAGTTCGCGTGGAACGACGACGTGATCGCAATGAACCAGATGTCGGGCATCGCCGCCGACGCGAGCAGCGCGATCATCGCGGCGATGAACACGAATTCGGCCGGCACGCCGGTGGTCGTGTACAACGCGCTCAACACGCCGCGCCAGGACGTCGTGACGGCTACGGTCCCGCTCGCGTCGGCAACGCCCGGCGTGCGGGTGGTGGGACCTGACGGGAAAGCCGTGGCGGCGCAGATCGAGGGCACGACGAACGATTCGGCCACGGTGCTGTTCGTGGCCGACGCACCGTCGGTTGGCTATGCCGTCTACTCGGTGCAGGCCGCGCCCAAGACGACGTGGGCGCAGAAGGAGCTCCACGTGAGCGCGCACCAGCTCGAGAACATTCGCTACATCGTGAAGATCGACGACGCCGGCGACGTCTCGAGCATCTACGACAAGCAAGCGCGGCGCGAGCTGCTCTCCGGCCCGGCGAGGCTGGCGATCAAGGACGACACGCCGCAGCAGTGGCCGGCGTGGAACATGGACTATTCGGACGAGGTCAAGGTGCCGCGCGCGCACGTGGGCGGCACGCCCAGGATCGAGGTGACGGAGAACGGGCCGGCGCGCATCGCGGTGACGATCACGCGCCAGCTCGACAGCTCCACGTTCGCGCAGACCGTGCGCCTCGCGGCCGCGGGGGCGCGCGATCGCGTCGAGATCGCGAACGCGATCGACTGGCACGAGCCGAACGCCACGCTCAAGGCGATGTTCCCACTCACGGTTCACAACGACAGCGCCACCTACAACTGGGACGTGGGCACGATCAAGCGCGGTACGGCGTACGATCGCAAGTTCGAGGTGCCCTCGCACCAGTTCATCGATCTCACCGACAAGAGCGGATCGTACGGAGTCACGATTCTTACCGAGAAGAAGAACGGCTCGGACAAGCCGGACGATCACACGATCGGCCTCACGCTCCTGCGCACGCCGGGCATCAGTCAGGGCGGCCGCGGCTACGCCGACCAGTCGTCGCAGGACTGGGGACATCACGAGCTCGTGTACGGCATCTCGGGACACACGGGCGACTATCGCGCGGCGGGCACCGACTGGCAGGCGTGGCGGCTCGACGATCCGATGATGACCTTCGTCGCGCCCCGACACGCGGGCGCGCTCGGCAGCACCTTCTCTCTGGTCCAGATATCCAATCCGCGCGTCCGCGTGCTCGCCGTCAAGCGCGCCGAAGAATCGAACGAGTACGTGGTCCGCGTGGTCGAGCTGGACGGCAAACCGGAGCGCGACGTTCGAATCTCGTTCGCCGCACCGGTCGCGAAGGCGCGCGAGGTGAACGGACAGGAGCAGCCGCTGCCGAATGCGACCACCGTGTCGAGCGGCGCGATCGTGACCTCGCTCGCCCCGTTCCAGCTTCGAAGCTGGGCGATCACGTTCGGCCAGCTCCCGTCGCATGCAGCGACGCCAAGCGAGCAGGCCGTGGTGCTGCCATACGATCTGGCCGCCTCGAGCAACGATAGCACCAAGTCGGTCGGCGGCTTCGACGCGCAAGGAAACGCGCTGCCGGCCGAGATGCTGCCGTCGCGGATTGCATACGACGGAATAACGTTCACGCTCCCGCCATCCAGGACCGGGACGCCGGATGCGGTGGTCGCGCGAGGTCAGACGATCAAGCTGCCCGCGGACCATTACACGCGCGCCTACATCCTCGCCGCCTCGGCGAACGGCGATCGGACGGCGACGTTCCGCGTGGGGAACACGCCCGTACAGCTCGCGATTCAGGACTGGGGCGGCTACGTGGGCCAGTGGGACAACAGAATTTGGAAGACCATCG
>DATJIZ010000320.1:0-3082 GCA_035492735.1 Gemmatimonadaceae bacterium
TCCTCCGACAGCACGCCCACCAGACCGTCGATGTCGCCGGCGCGCGTTGCCTCGACGAATCGGTTCAGCAACCGGTCGGCCTGCGCCGGATCGACGTCGAAGCGGGCGCGGGGCTCACCGATGTGCTTCTTGGCACGGGCCAGCAGCTGCCGGCAATTGACCTCCGACTTGTCGACGATGCGCGCGACCTCCTCGTAGTCGAAGTCGAACACGTCGTGCAGCAGAAGCAC
Source organism: Gemmatimonadaceae bacterium (assembly GCA_035492735.1). Taxonomy (GTDB): domain Bacteria; phylum Gemmatimonadota; class Gemmatimonadetes; order Gemmatimonadales; family Gemmatimonadaceae; genus JAQBQB01. The sequence goes on from DATJIZ010000320.1 coordinate 231, forward strand.
GGCACGCTCCGTCGGCGACAGCCGCTCGAGCATCATCAGGAACGCGATCGAGAGCGACTCGGCCAACTCGACCGGCTCCGAGGGATCAGGGGCATGTTCGGTCACGAGCGGCTCCGGAAGCCAGGGCCCCACGTAGGTTTCGCGTTGGCTGCGCGCCGACTGCAAGTGATTGATCGCGAGCCGCGTGACGATCGTCGCGAGGTATGCGCGCGGTGCGCGCACCTCGGTCTCTGGCGCCTCGATCCACCGAAGCAACGCCTCTTGCACCAGGTCCTCCGCATCCGCCACGCTGCCCAGCATGCGATAGGCGATCGAGAAGAGCTGCGGCCGCATCGACTCGAAGATCTCGGAGCGCGTTTGGGTCGAGCTCATCCGACCAGCTCGATGCGTCGGCCAAATGGATCGATCACGGAGACCGTCGGCGACGTTTCACCGTCGTGACCGACTCGCACGCTGTAGCCGGCGTCCCAGCACCGCTCGGCCAGCGCCGCCGGATCGCTCACCGTCAGAACAAACGGCTCGCTGTCGGCCGCGGCGTTCATGCTGACGTCAATGCGGGTGCCCTCGACGATGAAGGAGAGACCGCCGGCGCGCTCCGCGTCCCACACCTGGCGCCCGTGCAGGACATCGCAGTAGAACGCCTCTGCGGTCCGTGTCTGGTTGATCGGCAAGGACGATGCGCGGCGGCCACGCAGATGCTTGCTGCGCCGACGCGTATCCAACGTGTTCACTGCGCTGTGCGATTTCCTGAAGAGCATTCCTTCCTCCTAAGCAGACTCGGTACGTTCGCGGATCGAAGCGCGGCGAGCTATCCGGAACGTGCTCGGGATGTCCAGCGACGAACTCGGCTGCGGCGCCGATCGTCGGTGAGGATTCACCCTGTAAGACAGGGATGGCTGCGATTTTGTGACAGCGGCCTCCTCCAAGGCCGCGGCCAGCTCGGTGCATTGGGGGGCTGACCGCAATTCTCACCGGCGGGCTCGGAGAATTGGAGTCTGACCCCAATTCTTACACGAAATCGGCCGCGACCAGCGGACGCCTCAGCGCGACGCGACGTTCCCGTACGTGACCGAGGTAAGCGAGAGCGTGAGCGAGAAATGCGAGAAGTGCGTCTTGAGCAGCACCGGAAGCCGTCGGTCGTCGTTCGTGAACCAGACCTGCGCTTCCCCGCCGTCCGAGAAGATGCCGCGCGACTTGATCGTCGGGCGGACCACGGTCGTCGCGAACGTCCCCGCGCCGACGGTGACGGTGTCTTCGCGCAAACCGGACAGGACGACCGGATTTCGATCGGGCATGAAGTAGCGGTCGTCGGTTCGGGTCTGGCCAACGCGAATGCCGGCCGCGCGCACCGCGTAAATGAACGAGCCGTCGTCCAGCGGATTGGCGACGCTGGGCTGCGGTGCTTCGCCATTCTTTTGATACTGCTCCCGGTCCGGCATGATCTCGTACGTGGTGTTGCGATGATACCGCCCTTCCGACACATGCTGCTCATGCCGAAGCGACGACAGCGTCTCGACGTCCATCCAGCTGTCGTACCGGTCGTGCACGTGGAAGAACGGGATTCCACCGTCCACTGAGAAGGTCACGTGGTATGCCGGCCGGCCGCGCACGGTGTCGATGCCGTCGACGCGCATGCGGGCCGTTCCGGCCGAGAGAATGCCGAACTTGGCGTGGAACACGAGCTCTTCGCCCACCGAGAACGGAACGGCCGCCATCGGCGGGTCCTGCTCCACGACCGGCTGCGCCTCGGCGCGCACGGCGAAGACGACGAGCGCGGCAAGCACGGCGAGAACGAGTCCGGCGCGGAGCCTGGCCGGGTTTAGCGCCGGCGGAATTGCCGCTGTACGGGTGTTGGAGATTCTGCGAGGCATCGTGAGCTCTCCCGGGACGCGAGCCGCGTACGGCGGCTGCGGTCCACTCGAGTTCTGAAGTATCAACGGATCGTCAAAGTTCCACCGGTCGCCTTGTACAGCGCGACGAGCGCGGTCGACGCTGCCGTCTGCGCGCTGGCGAGCTGGCTTTCCGCCTCGAGCTGCGTGCGCTGGGCGTCGAGGACCTGGAGAAAGTCGGTAAGCCCGGCCTCGAAGCGTTCCTGCGCCAAGGCGGATGCATGGGCGCTCGATTTGACCGCCTCTTCGAGCAGGGCCAGCCGCTCGTGCGCGCGGGCGTAGGCGACCTTCGTACGCTCCGTCTCCTCGACCGCCTGGAGCACGGTTGCCGTGTACTGGGCATTCGCCTCGTCCCGGCGCGCTTCGGCAAACCCCACGCGCTGCCGCACGCGCCCAAGGTCGAACAGCGGAAAGCTCACCACCGGACCGAACATCAGGCGCGAGGTGCCCGTGCGCGTGAGCGACTCGAATCGGTCAGCCGCCGTATAGCCGGTACTCGCGGCGAGCGCGATGCGCGGCATGTAATCGGCCTTCGCCGCGCCGACCGACATCGACTGCGCGACAGCCTGTCGCTCCGCCGCCAATACATCGGGCCGATGCCGCACGAGCTGGCCCGCCGACCCGACGTTCACCGAGTCGGGAAGATATGTCGATGCGCCGCCGGCGAGCAGCTCCGGCGGCATCGTCTCGTCGCCGCGCCCGAGCAACGACGCCAGTCGGTACCACGACGTGGAAACCTGCGCCTCGATCGCCGGCACGCCGGCGAGCGTGAGCTGCAGCACCGAGCGCGCCCGTTCCACGTCGAACGCCGTGCCACGGCCCGCGGCGAGCCGCGACTCGGTCAGCGCGACGGTCTTTCGCTGCACGTCGGCATTGCGCAGCGCCACGGCAAGCTGTTGCTGCGCGCCGCGCAGCTCGAAGTACGTTCGACCGACTTCGGCCGACAAGCTCACCTGCACATCC
>DATJIZ010000321.1:0-10782 GCA_035492735.1 Gemmatimonadaceae bacterium
GCGGCTGTTCGGGATCGAGATCACCGAGCGATGCAAGGTGCTGCGCGTGATCGCCTGCGAGCTGTCGCGCATCATCTCGCACCTGGTGTGGCTCGGCACGACGTGCATCGACATCGGAGCATACACGCCGTTCCTGTGGGCGTTTCAGCAGCGCGAGAAGGTCTACGAGCTGCTCGAGGCATGGATCGGCGCGCGGCTCACCACGACATTGACGCGCGTTGGCGGCATGGGCGCCGACATCCCCGACCATTGGACCGACGGGCTGACCGCCTTCCTGCGCGGCTTTCCCAAGGTCGTCGACGAGATCGATCGCGTCATCACGCGCAACGGCATCTGGGTCGGTCGCACTGTGGGACTCGGCGTCATGTCGCCGGAGGAAGCGATCAACTACGGGCTCTCCGGGCCGATGATTCGCGCCTCCGGGGTGGCATACGATCTTCGAAAGGATTTCCCGTACCTCGACTACGAGACGTACGATTTCGAGGTGCCCGTCGGTACGAACGGCGACGTGTACGACCGCTACCTGGTGCGCATGGAGGAGCTGCGGCAGTCCACACGCATCGTCGAGCAGGCGCTGGCCCGTCTGCCGGATGGCCCGGTCAACGTGGACAACCACCGTGTGATCCTGCCGCCGAAGTCCAAGGCGACGAGCGACATGGAATCGATGATCCACCACTTCAAGCAGGTGATGGAGGGTCCGCGTCCGCCGATTGGCGAGTGTTATGTGGCGGTCGAAAGCCCCAAAGGTGAGAAAGGCTATTACATGGTATCCGACGGCTCCTCCAAGCCGGTCCGCTGGCGCATCCGTCCGCCGTCCTTCGTCAATCTCGCGGCGATTCCGCGGATGGTCGAAGGCCATATGCTGTCCGACGTGATCGCGGTCAATGCGTCGATCGACATCGTGATGGGAGAGATCGACCGATGAGCGAAGCGAATCGGGAGAGATCGACCAGCTCCGACGGCAGAGATCGACCGATGGCGCCCCCAGAGGGCGCGCAACCGATTCCCGGAATCTTTCGTGCGCCGGGCGAAGAGGGCGGGGTGCACGCGCCAGCCCACGCGCCGCACGGCGATGCCGGACACGGGCACCCACCGTACGAGCCGGTGTTCACGCCGGGAAGCAAACGGCGCAATGAGCTCGACGAGGTGCTCACACGCTATCCGACCAAGATGGCCGCGCTCCTGCCCGCCTTGTGGATGGTGCAGCACGAGCGAGGTTGGGTGAGCGATGCGGCCATGGCCGAAGTCGCCGACGTGCTCGAGCTCACGCCCGCCTACGTGAAAGGTGTCGTGACCTTCTACACGATGTACCACCAGCACCCGGTCGGTCGGCACTTCATCCAGGTGTGCACGACGTCGCCGTGCAACGTCTGCGGCGCCGAGGACGTGGTCGAGGCATTGCTCAAGCACACCGGCTGCTTCGAGCTCGGGCAGATGTCGCCCGACGGCAAGTACACGGTGATCGAGGTCGAATGTCTCGGCGCCTGCGGCTTCGCGACGCCGGTCATGATCAACGAGGACTTCATCGAATCGGTGACGCCGGACGGTATTCCGGCCATTCTCGCCGGACTCGAGTGACGCATGGGATATCCGCACACGCCGCACGCACGCGAGACCACGGTTCTCTCGAAGTATTTCGGTGACCGCGAGGCGATCACGCTCGAGGGTTGGAAGAAGCGTGGCGGATACGCCGCGCTGAAAACGGCACTGGGCATGGCGCCCGGCGACATCGTGAGCGTGGTCAAGGACTCCGGCCTGCGTGGCCGCGGCGGCGCCGGCTTTCCGACGGGCGTCAAGTGGTCGTTCATGAAACCGGGCGACGGCAAGCCGCACTACCTCTGCTGCAACGCCGACGAATCGGAGCCGGGCACGTTCAAGGACCGCGAGATCATGCGCTGGACGCCGCACGCGCTGATCGAAGGCTGCGCGATCGGCAGCTACGCCATCGGCGCGGAAACGTGCTACATCTACATTCGCGGCGAGTTCACCGAACCGCTCGTACGCGTGGAGAGTGCGCTCAAGGAGTGCTACGCCGGCGGCATCCTCGGCACGAACGCGATGGGCTCGGGCAAGACCATCAACATCTACGTCCATCGCGGCGCGGGGGCGTACATCTGCGGCGAAGAGACCGCCCTCATGAACTCGATCGAGGGACGGCGCGGCAATCCGCGGATCAAGCCGCCGTTCCCGGCCGTGTCCGGCGTCTTCGCGCAGCCGACGACGATCAACAACGTCGAGACGCTCGCCGCGGTGCCGCACATCATCAACAACGGCGCCGCCTGGTACAAGCAGTGGATGCGTCCCGACAACCCGAAGAGCACGGGCACCAAGCTCTACTCGGTGTGCGGCAACATCCAGAAGCCCGGCAACTACGAGGTGCCGATGGGCTTCCCGTTCAAGGACTTCCTGTACGACCTGTGCGGCGGGCCGCCGCCCGGCCGCAAGTTCAAGGCGATCATCCCCGGCGGCATCTCGGTGCCGATCCAGACCGTCGAGGAGGCCGAGGCAAGCCTCATGGACTACGAGGGCTTTGTCGCGCAGGGCACGATGCTCGGATCGGGCGGCGTGATCGTGATCGACGACGCACAGAATCTCGTCAAGCAGATCGCGCGTGCCGCGCGGTTCTTCGCCCACGAGAGCTGCGCGCAATGCACCCAGTGCCGCGAGGGCACCGCATGGACGACTCGCATACTCGAGCGCATCGTCGCCGGCGACGGCACGCCGGAAGACTTGGACACGCTGCTCGACATCGGTGAGAACATGACCGGCAAGACGATCTGCGTGCTGAGCGATTCGTGCGCGACGCCGGTGGCGTCCGGGATCAAGAAGTTCCGCGCCGATTTCGAGGCGTTGATCAAGAAGAAGAAGCATCACCTCGTGCCAGCGGTAGCCTGATGGCTGACAGCAATCCGACTCTCGTCAACCTGACCATCGAAGGCCGGCCGGTGAGCGTGCCGACCGGTACGACGATTCTCGAGGCCGCGCGACACGCCGGCATCCTCGTGCCGCACTACTGCTATCATCCGGCCCTGCCGATCGCGGGCGTGTGCCGCATGTGCCTCGTCGAGGTGGAGAAAGCGCCCAAGCTCGCCCCATCGTGTGCCACCACCGTGGCCGAAGGCCAGGTCGTGCACGTGCACTCCGACAAAGCCGCCGAGGCGCGCACGGGCGTGCTCGAGATGCTGCTTATCAATCATCCGCTGGACTGTCCGATCTGCGATCAGTCCGGCGAGTGCGAGCTCCAGGACTATACGTATCAGGAAGGCCGCGCCGAAGGCCGGCTGCGCGATCCCAAGCGGTTCAACCCCGTCGAGGACTTCGGCGGCGACGTCATGTACACGCCGAACCGCTGCATCCTGTGCACCCGCTGCGTGCGATTCATGGACGACGTGGCGCACGATCCCGTGCTCAACGTGAGCGAGCGCGGCGACCGCGCGCTCATTGGCAAGTTCGAGGGCAAGGATCTTACGCACCCGTGGGCCGGCAACGTGATCGATCTGTGTCCGGTGGGCGCGCTGCTCTCCAAGGACTCGCTCAACAAGGCGCGAAGCTGGGAGCTGGACCGCACGGCGTCGGTGTGCCCCAACTGCTCGCAGGGCTGCAACATGATCATCGAGACGCGCGACAACACGGTCGTGCGTCTGCGACCGCGCGCGAACCACGAGGTCAACCAGTATTTCATGTGCGATCATGGCCGGCTGTCGTATCGCTGGATGAACCGGCAGGATCGCCTCGACGTCCCGATGGTGCGGAGCGGTGCGGCACTCACCGGCACCGATTGGGAGCTCGCGATCGCCGAAGCTGCGCGGCTCCTCTCGGGAAAGCGCGCGTTCGTGCTCGCGTCGCCGATGCTGTCGAACGAAGCACTGTTTCTATTGTCGGAGCTCGTACGCGGTACGGGCGGAACCGGGTCGTACCGCGTTCCGCACGGCGAGGAAGCGCCGCTCGCCGGTGTCGAGGACCTGGCGCGGCGCGCCGACCGCGCGGCCAACGGTCGCGGCGCCGAGCTGCTCGGCTTCACGCGAAGTGACGCGCCGCTCGGCGCGCTTCAAGCGGGTGACGTGCTCGTGGTCGCCGACGAGGAGCTCGCGGGCGTCGATGCGCCGGACATCGCGAAAGCCAGCGCGATCGTCGTGATCGGGACGACGTTGCCGCCGTGGGCGCGGCACCTCGCGGCGGTCGTGCTGCCGGTCGCCAACTTCACCGAGGAAGAAGGGACGTTCACCAATCTGCGCGGCCGGGTGCAGCGATTCATGCAGGCCAAGGCCGCGCCGGGGTTCGCCCGGCCGAGCTGGTATGTGCTGTCGGATCTGCTCGCGGCCATGGGCGGCGAGACGGGTTTCGTGCTCGCCAGCGACGTGTTCGCGGAGCTCGCGCGCTCGCGCGCCGAGTTCGCGGGTCTCTCGTACGACACGCTCGGTCTCAAGGGCCGGCTCATCGCCGGCGCCGCGGCGCCGGCCGGAGCTGGCACATGATCGCGCTCCTCCAGCAGGTCGCCACGCAGGCCAGCGGCGTCGAGCACCTTCCGCCGCCGGAAAGCGGCGGTGTGTGGTTCCTCGCCACTGCCGTCAAGATCCTCGTCCTCTTCACCATCTATATGGTTGGCGTGATGCTGGTGATTTGGGCGGAGCGCCGCATCTGCGCCTTCATCCAGGATCGCCGCGGGCCGAACCGCGTGGGGCCGCACGGCTTGCTGCAGTCGGTCGCCGATGGCGTGAAGAACATCATGAAGGAAGAGACCTACCCCGCGCAGGCCTATCTGCCGCTGTTCGTGCTCGCGCCGGTGATGGCCTTCATCCCGGCGCTGCTCACGTGGGCGGTGATCCCATACGGCGCGCCGTGGGTCTCCAGGTGGGGCACGATCGACATGGCCATCGCGCCGCTGCCGATCGGGTTCCTGTTCATACTGTCGATCGCGTCGCTCGGCGTGTACGGGATCGTGCTCGCCGGATGGTCGTCGAACAACAAGTACTCGTTGCTCGGCGGCCTGCGGTCGAGCGCACAGATGATCTCGTACGAGATCTCGATGGGCATGTCGACCATTCCCGTGCTCATCCTGGCCGGCAACGTCTCGCTGGGCCGAATCGTGGAGCAGCAGGCCGGCCGCGGTCTGCACTGGAACGTGCTGAGCTGCACGATCGCCTTCGTGGTCTTCATGGTCGCGGCGTTCGCCGAAACGAACCGCGTGCCGTTCGACCTCCCGGAAGCCGAGTCCGAGCTCGTGGCGGGATATCACGCCGAATACAGCGCCATGAAGTTCTCGATGTTCTTCATCGCCGAGTACGCGAACGTGATGACGGCCAGCGCGCTGATGTCGACGCTGTTCTTCGGCGGCTGGGACCTTCCGTTCACGCTGTGGGACAACGTCGCCCCGCACACGCTCCTCAAGACCCTGGTGACGTTCGCGTTCATCTGGGCCAAGATCCTGTTCTTCGTGTTCGTGTTCATCTGGGTCCGCTGGACGCTGCCGCGCTTCCGCTACGATCAGCTCATGGCGCTCGGCTGGAAGTTCATGCTCCCGCTGATCCTCGCCTACGTCGTGGTAGTCGCCGGCGCGACGCTCGTCCTCGATGCGATCGGCTTCCACCCCGCATCGTGGCAGTTCTCGGTGATCATGCTGGCGCTGAACATCGTGCTGGTGGTCATCCTGTTCGGCGTCGTCGACCGCGGCCGGCTCGTGAGTCCGGCGTATTCGCGGCTCGACAAGCGCAATCTCGACAAGCTACGCCGGCTCGACCGTGCACGAGTGCGGCCGGCCGCGTTCACCGGAGGAGGCCCCGCCTGATGCCAATCGGCGTCAAAGTACTCGAGCGCCCGATCGACAAGTCGAGCTACGTGCGCGCGACGCTGAGCGGCATGGCACTCACGCTCAAGCACCTGCTCGATACGGACAAGGTGACGATCCAGTATCCCGAGCAGAAGTGGCCGCTCTCGCCGCGCTGGCGCGGGACGCATCGCATGCTGACCACCGAGGACGGCAAGGCGAAGTGCGTCGCGTGCGGGTTGTGTCCCACGGTGTGCCCGGCCAATTGCATCAAGCTGGTGCCCGGCGAGGACGAGAACGGCAATCGCTATCCGCTGTTGTTCGAGATCGACGAATTCCGCTGCATCTTCTGCGGCTACTGTCAGGAGGTGTGCCCGGAGGAGGCGATTCACGTCGGCCGGCACTACGAGAACTCCGAGTACAGCCGCGAAGGGTTCGTGTACGATCTGGAGCGGTTGATGTCGCAAACGCACCCCGTGTGCGAGATGTGGGATCCGGCCGACCCCAAGGGCGAATGATGCAAGCGCAAGCCATGCCGCACGGTACGCTCACGCTGCTCTACACGTTCCACTTCTACCTGTTCGGGCTGATCGCGATCGCGTCGGCGCTGCTGTTCGTGACGCGCAAGAGTCCCGTGGCGGCCGCGCTCTGGCTCGTGAACACGATGTTCTGTCTGGCCGCGCTCTACGTGATGCTCGACGCGCAGTTCATCGGGGCGATTCAGGTGCTCGTCTACGCGGGCGCGATCATGGTCGTCTTCCTGTTCGTGATCATGCTGCTCAACCTGGGCCGCGGCGGCGTTGGCGATGTCCGCGGTCTCGGCTGGAAGCTCGCCGCCGGGGCGGTGGGACTCGCCTTGCTGGCGGAGGTTTTCGCGCTGACGCGCGCCCGAACGCCCACGACGCTGACGCTGCCGCAGGGATTCATCGCGCAGCAGATCACCGCCACGGGCGCCATCGCGCCGGTCGCCGCACCGTTGTTCCACGAATACCTGCTGGCGTTCGAGGTGACGAGCGTCCTGCTCCTCGTCGCCGTGGTCGGCGCCGTGGTGCTGGGCAAACAGCGAGGCGATCTCGATGTTGGCTGAAGCGCTGTTCTTTTCCGCCGTGCTGTTCGTGATCGGCGTCGTCGGCGTGCTGACACGGCGCAACGCGATCATCGTGTTCATGTGCGTCGAGCTGATGCTGAACGCCGTGAACCTCACGTTCATCGCGTTCGCGCAGGCGTACGGCGTGGCCGGCCAGGTATTCGTCTTCTTCGTCATGACCGTTGCCGCGGCGGAAGCGGCCGTTGGCCTGGCGATCATCATCGCGCTGTTCCGGCACCGGCAGACGGTGGATCTCCAGAACATCAACCTGCTCAAAGGCTGATGCTGCCTCTTCTCCAGGCGGCTGCGGCCGCGACTCACCCGTTGAACGGCACGGCGGCGCAGTGGCTCTGGGCCGTGCCGCTGCTGCCGCTGCTCGGGTTCGTGATCAACGGCGCGCTGTCGATCCTGCCGGCGTACCACGCCGGCCCGGCCGACCCCGCGCTGGCGCACGATGGGCACGACGCACACGCGGACACCGCTCACGAGCACGCGCACGGCGACACCGGCGGCGGCGCGCCGGGCGACGACCATCACGAGATCAAGCGGCACCGCTTTGCGTGGCTCGTGAGCATCATCGGTCCGGGTGTGCTCGTCCTCGCGTTCGCGCTGAGCGCCGCGATCTACGTCGCCATGCTCGGTCACGGCGGCAGCGCGATCGAGCAGCCGTTCATCCAGCGATACTTCTCGTGGATGCCAGTCGGCGACCTGCGCATCGACGCCGCGTTCCAGCTCGACCAGCTCTCGATGACGATGACGCTCGTCGTGACCGGGGTCGGCATGCTGATCCATCTGTTCAGCGTCGGCTACATGCAGGACGATCCCGGGTACCCGCGCTACTTCGCCTACCTCAACCTGTTCGTGTTTTTCATGCTGCTGCTCGTGCTGGGCGGCAACTATCCGATCCTGTTCATCGGATGGGAAGGCGTGGGGTTGTGCTCGTACCTGCTGATCGGCTTCTGGTTCAGCGAGAAGGCGAACGCCGACGCCGGCAAGAAGGCGTTCATCGTCAACCGCATCGGCGATTTCGGATTCCTCATCGCCATGTTCCTCATGTTCGCCAACATGGGAGCGCTGGACTTCGTGGGCGTGCGCGCGGCGGCCGGTTCGCTCGAGTTCGGCGGCGTGGTCGTGACGGCCATCTGCCTGTTCTTGTTCCTCGGCTGCGCGGGCAAGAGCGCGCAGATTCCGTTGTACGTGTGGCTGCCCGACGCCATGGCCGGCCCGACCCCCGTCTCGGCACTGATCCACGCCGCGACCATGGTGACGGCCGGTGTCTACCTGATCGCGCGCAGCAACTTCCTGTTCTCGATCGCGCCGGTCGCGCAGCTCGTCGTGGTGCTCATCGGCGCGCTGACCGCCATTTTCGCGGCGTCGATCGGCCTCAAGCAGTGGGACATCAAGAAGGTTCTCGCGTATTCGACGGTGTCGCAGCTCGGCTACATGTTCGTCGGCGTGGGCTCGGGCGCGTACGTGGCGGGCATCTTCCACCTCGTGACGCATGCCTTCTTCAAGGCGCTGCTGTTCCTGGGCTCCGGCTCGGTGATCTTCGCCATGCACGAGGCGTATCACACGACGGGCAATCACGACGACGCGCAGGACATGCGGAACATGGGCGGGCTCCGGCGATCCATGCCGATCACGTTCGTGCTGATGTGGATCGCCACGCTGGCGATCAGCGGCATTCCGCCGTTCTCCGGATTCTTCTCCAAGGACGAGATCCTCGGCACCCTGTTCGCCCGGGCGCAGCACTCGACGATCGCGCAGGCGCATCTGTTCGGCATTCCGGGCACGGCCTGGCTCTACGTCGCGTGGGTGCTCGGACTCGCCGCCGCGTTCATGACGGCGACGTACATGACGCGCATGATGCTCTACACCTTCCACGGTCCGAATCGCACGGGTGAGCGGGAGCGCGAGCACCTGCACGAAGCGCCGTGGGTCATGACGGGGCCGCTCGTGATCCTCGGTGTGCTGGCCGCCGTCGGCGGATGGCTCAACCTGCCGGCGTTCGCGCCGCTCGGACGAGTCGGTGCGCTCGAGCACTGGCTCGACCCGGTGGTCGGCGCATCGACGGCGCGCGTCGTCGCCGGCGCAGCCGAGACATCGACGAGCCTCGAGTACTCGCTGGTCGGTCTCGCGGTCCTCATCGCCGTCGGCGGTATCGCGCTCGCCGTCGCGCGGCTCAAGCCGGAACGTCTCGTCCCCAAGCGCGAGGCGGCACCGGAGGAAGGCTTCGAGAAGGTGCTCGTCAACAAGTATTACGTCGACGAGGTGTACGACACAGCGATCGTTCGGCCGGTCGTCGGCACGTCGCGGAGTCTGCTCTGGCGCGGCATCGACGTCGGACTGATCGACGGGCTGGGCGTGAACGGCAGCGCGTATTTCGCGCGGTTCGTGGGATGGGTCGGGTCACAGCTGCAATCGGGCCAGCTTGGCACGTACGCCTGGGTGCTCGCGCTCGGCGTGCTCGTCGTCATCGGCGCGGTGACGATCCGATGATGGCACCGCGCCATGCCACCCGACGCGTCCGTTCGCGCAACGATTAATCACTGGACGACATGCTCTCCTTGCTGACCTCCGTTGGCTACCAGACCTGGGTTCTCCCGGCGCTGCTCCTGATCCCGGTGATCGGCGCGGTCGCCATCTGGGTGCACGGCGCGTTCCGCCCGACGGCGGCTGGCGACGAGGTGGCGAGCGGCGCACCGGCGACGCCGCGCACGATCGCGCTCATCACGTTCGCCGTCGAGTTCATCGTTTCGCTCGGATTGTGGTGGAGCTTCGAGCCGGCCAATCCGGCCTGGCAGTCCGTCGTCGACTTCTCCTGGATCCCTTCGTGGGGCATTCGATTCACGATCGGCGTCGACGGCATCGCGGTGATGATGGTCCTGCTCACGACCTTCATCATGCTGCTCTCGGTCGGCGGCAGCTGGACGAGCATCCGGACGCGGACGCACAGCTACTACGCGCTGCTGCTCGTGCTCACGACCGGCATGCTTGGCGTGTTCGTCGCGCTCGATTTGTTCCTGTTTTACGTGATGTGGGAAGTGATGCTCATCCCGATGTACTTCATCATCGGCGTATGGGGCGGCGATCGCCGGATCTACGCGAGCATCAAGTTCTTCATTTACACGATGGTCGGCTCGATGCTGATGCTTGCCGCCATCGTGTATCTCGGATTCTCGAGTCGGAGTCCGACCACCGGCATCGCGAACTTCAACTACGACTACCTCCTGCAGCACGCGGCGATCACGTCGACCGCCGCCAAGTGGCTGTTCGGCGGCTTCTTCCTCGCGTTCGCGGTGAAGGTGCCGATGTTCCCGTTCCACACCTGGCTGCCCGATGCCCACGTCGAAGCACCGACACCGGGATCGGTGGTGCTGGCGAGCATCATGCTCAAGCTGGGCACGTTCGGCTTCCTGCGTCTCGCGGTGCCGCTCTTCCCGTCGGCGGCGATGGATCCGACGATCCGATCGATCGTGCTCGGTCTCGCGGTCGTCGGCATCGTGTACGGCGCGCTCGTCTCACTGGTCCAGCCCGACTTCAAGAAGCTCGTGGCCTATTCCTCCGTGAGCCATCTCGGATTCGTGATGCTCGGCATTTTCGCGCTCACCGTGCAGAGCGTGCAGGGCGCGTTGATGGTGATGATCAATCACGGCATCTCGACCGGCGCGCTGTTCTTCCTGATCGGCATGATCTACGAGCGCCGCCACACGCGCTTGATCGAGGCCTACGGAGGCATCGCGCGAGTCGTCCCGATGTTCGCCGCGGCGTTCACGCTCGTCGCGATGAGCTCCATCGGCCTGCCCGGCACGAACGGCTTCGTCGGCGAGTTCCTGGTGCTCCTCGGCGCGTATCGCACGCATCCGATCTTCGCCGTGGTCGCGGCCACGAGCGTGATCATCGCGGCGGCGTACCTCCTGTGGGCCGTGCA
>DATJIZ010000322.1:0-5759 GCA_035492735.1 Gemmatimonadaceae bacterium
AAGTCGGACGCGGCCTGCGCGCGGCGCTCCGACAGGCCCTGATTGTAGGCGCTGGTCCCGGTCGAGTCGGTATGACCGACAATGAGCAGATCGGTATTCGGATACTTCCCGAGACTCGCCGCCAGGGTGCGAAGGTTGTCGGCCGCCTCGAAGCGAATGTGGTCGGAATCGATGTCATAGAGGAGACCGGATGCAAACGTCACCTGGATCCCCTCGCCGACCCGCTCCACCGTGGCACCCGCGATGTTTTGCTTGAGCTCTTTCGCTTGCTGGTCCATCTGATGGCCGATGATCGTTCCCGCGACGCCGCCGACGACTGCTCCAACGATCGCCCCTTTTGCTGTCGAGCCGACCTGGTTGCCGACCACGGCACCGACCGCGCCGCCCACGCCGGCGCCGACGATTGCTCCCTGTTCCTTCTTGTTGAGCATCGCACACGCGGACAGGCCAACGCCCGCCGCGATGAGCGCGAACTGCGATGCCCGCCAATGCGTGCCGAACGTGATGCGGACCTTATGACTCGATGCTGCTGGCATGACACTCTCGGTGGTGGTGTGGTGAGCAAGCTGCGAGCGGCTGTAACGCTCGGACAATTGGATCGCTCGTGCTCCTCACTTGAACCGTACGGCTCATCACTCCACACAACCATCGCACCAACGGGTGAAAAAATAGGTATGTCCCGGTGGACGCTCGGCCCGCGCGCCTCCGAGCGATCGCCGTCAAACGGGTATTGGGCGAAGCACGGCGCCCTCATCCGCCAAGCCTGGCGCCGCGACCGCAGGTGCACACCCATTGGCCGGCGCGATTGGAACGGTCAGCGTGAACGTAGAACCGGCGCCCTCCGTGCTCTGGAGCGTCAGGTCACCGTGCATTCCGCGGGCAAGCTCCCGGCTGATCGACAGCCCGAGCCCAACGCCTTGCTGGGCTGGTGTGGTCAGATGGCGGTCGATCTGGACGAACGGCTCGAAGACACGATCGATGTCGTCCAGACGGACGCCGACTCCAGTGTCGCGGACCTCGAACCGCGCCAGACCGGCATCGACAGCGCATGTGACCGCAACGTGTCCCCCCGGCATCGTGAACTTGATCGCGTTCGTGACGAGGTTGAGCAGGATCTGCTGCAGTCGTTCCGTGTCGGCAGTCACGAGAACGGAAGGCTTGGACGGCGTAACGCTCAAGATCACGCGCTTCGAGCTCGCCTGGATCGCGCACAGCACCTCGACCTCGGCAAGCACGGCGTTGACCGGGACCGAGATCAGATGCAAGGGCCGGGCGCCCTCGAGTCGCGCGACGGTGAGAATATCGTTGATGAGGCGGAGGAGATACGCGGCGGCACGCTTGATCCGGCCAAGGTCCGTCGCCTGCGCGGCATTGACCGCCCCGCGTATGCCGTCTTCCAACAGCGCGGCGTAGCCGCTGATGGCGTTCAGGGGCGTGCGAAGCTCGTGGCTCATGCCGCGCAGGAACAACGTCTTGGCGCTGTTGGCGTGCTCCGCCATCATGCGGGCATCTCTCGCTTCGGCGAGGGCGGCGGCCGCGGCAACGCGCAGTCTGACGCGATCGAGTGCCTGCGCGCAGTAGCGTGCCACGGTGTCGGCGAAGTGTCTGTCGACCAGCGAAAACGCACGAGCTCCGGCGAATCCGAATGCCAGCGCGCCCACGGCGCGCTCCTCGATCGCCAACGGCAGAAAGATCCAGGACCCACGCGACCGGGCGTCCTCGACGTAGGGAAACGCCGGATACCGCGCATGTAAGCGCTCCAGCGATTCGAGGTAGATCGAGTCGCCCTTGTCCACCACTTCGTCGTACGGACCGTGGGCCTGACCGGCTTGAACGTTGGTGAACGAGCGCATCAGAGGGTCGAGCCATCCCGATTCGCCCAACAGCACGAGCGCGCCGCCTTGCTCCGCCCCCACGACCACGACCGCCGCCGCTTCGCATTCGAGCGCGACCATGGCTTCCCGGAGCACCGAATCGGCTACGGCGGCCGGCGTCACCGTATTGCTGAGCGCCGCGGTGATGCTCTGCAGTCTGGCCAAGCGGGCCGTCGCCGCGTCGGCGGTTGCTTGCGCCGCTGCGATCTCGCTCGTCTGTCGATCGAGCTCCTCGTTCGCCGCTTCGAGCGCTGCGATGGTGCCGCGCAATTTCTGCGATTGCCCTTCCAGCTCGACGGCGTTGAGCTGGAGTTCCTGGGCCAGGTGCGTGATCCGCTGCGCATCCTCGGCCACAGCGAGCGTTCGGCGACGGTCGAACGGCGGGTTCTCGGGCGCGGTCATGGCGTCGTCGCCGGTGTACGGCGGGCACGCGGCAGCTCCAGCGTGAATCGCGAGCCGACGCCCAACCTGCTCGCGACCGTCAGCTCGCCATCCATCGCCCGTGCAAGCTCGCGGCTGATCGACAATCCCAGACCAACGCCGCCGTGCCGATCGGTCAGGCCGCTCGCCAGCTGCACAAAGGGCTCAAAGATCGTTGCCAACTTGTCTTCGGGAATGCCGGGTCCGTCGTCGGACACGTGAATGGCGACGGCCTGCGGCGTCGACGTGACGCTGAGCGTGATCTGACCGTCGGCGACCGTCGCGTACTTGACGGCGTTCATCACGAGATTCAGAAGAATCTGCCGTAGCCTGTCGACGTCGGCCCACACGACCGCGTCGGCGTCGGCGGGCGGTTGGACCACGGTGACGTGTCGTTCGTCGACGGCGCCTTGCAGCATGTCCGTGACATCGTGCAATGCCCGCTCGACCGACACCTCGGTGAACCGGTACTCCAGTTGGCCGCCCTCGCTGCGCGCGAACGTGAGGATCTCCGTGATCAGCGTCAGCAAGTGGAGCTGATTGTGGCGGATCCGCGCGAGATCGACTTGCTGGTCGGCGCTGACCGGGCCGTGCAGCCCCATCTCGAGCAACGTGACGTAGCCGCCGATCGCATTGAGCGGCGTCATCAGCTCGTGGCTCATCGTGCCAAGGAATGAGGACTTCGCGCGGTTCGCGGTTTCGGCGCCTTCGCGAAGCGTCTGGGCCTCGTGATACAGTCGCGCGTTGTCCAGGGCGAGCGCGCAGAGATCAGCGAGGTCGGAGGCCAGCGCGACGTCTTCCCGCGACAACGGCGCGTCCCCTTCACGCGTGACGTAGGTAATTGCCCCGAGCATCGATTCGCGCACGACGAGCGGAACCACCAACGCGCTGCCGACGCCAAGTTCGCCCAGGTCTACCGGACTCGCGCCCATGCGCGCGTCGAGGCTGACCACGACCCGCGGCTGGCCGATTCGGCACGCCGGGATAGGAAAACGGCCGTCTGCGAACGCCTGAGCCAGCGCTTGCTTCGCCGGGTTGGGGTGGACGACACGCAGGCGCCGAGCCGCACCATCCACCTCGATGATATCGACGATGCACCAGCTGCCGTCGCGCGGCAGGGCGCGGCGACGAACCGCTTCGCGCGTCGCCGACTCATCGAGCGACATCCCGAGGTCACGGCTCGCCGACGCGAGAAACGCGGCACGGCGACCTGCCTCGACGGCATCACGTGTGACGTCGCGTTCGTGAAGCGCGGTGAGCAGCAGCCGCTCGGTGATGGCGCGTTGACGCGCCAGGTCCGTCATCAGCGAGGCCTCCGAGTCGTGCGAGCTGTCCGAGGCTCCAGGTGGGCCGTGCACCGCGTCAACCATCTGGACCGACCGTGCTCGCCACGACAACGAGCTCCGGAACGCCCGTCGTGATGCCGCGATAATCCGTCAGTGACTCCCCCATCACGGCGCCTTCGCACGTCAGGCGATAGACTCTGAAGTCAGTCGCGTGCTCGCTGCCGCGCATCTTGACGACCGACAGCACCTTCTGCAGGTGGCCGTCGATCTCGACATACCGCTGCGCCAGGATGTCGTCCGTGATGAACGAAACGCGTTCGTGCGTGAACCGGCCGGCGGGATACGCGTCGATGACTTCGTCGGTCATGAGCACCGTCACGCCGGTCGCCGTGAGCGCGCCGACCAGGCGGTACAGCGACTCTCGAAAGTCCATGCGATACGTCGGAGCCAGTGCAACCTCGAAGCCGGAGAGTGAGTCGATGACCACACGCGTCGCGCCCACTCGATCGACGGCCGCCTGGATCTCGGCCAACATCTCGTCGACCGACAGATCGAGCGGCCGCAGATACGTCACGGCGAGCCGCCGGCGGTCGATCATTTCCCGGAAGTCGACGCCGATCGTCTTTGCGCGGGCGAGGTAGGCCTCGGGGTATTCCTCGAATACCGCGACGACGCATCGCTCGCCGTCATTGAGCCCTTGGGCAATGAACTGCGTGGCGAAAGTCGTCTTGCCGCTGCCGGCGGGCCCGGTGAGCAACACCACGTCGCCCGCCGGGATGCCGCCCCCGGTCATCTCGTCGAGTCCCGGCACGCCGGTCGCGAGTCGCGTATCGCGCCGCACGACACGCTTTCCCTGCTGTTCGGGAATTCGTGGAAAGACCTGCATGCCAGCGCTCGTCAGGCGAAACGTGTGCAAGCCTGGCATCGGACTTCGACCGCGAACCTTGACCGCACGAAGCTTTCGCGTCGCCGAGTTCCGGTCGACGTCCTCCGACAACCAGAGGATCGTGTCCGCGACAGTGAATACCGGGTGGCGCCGCTCGGCATCCGCGTACTCGCCGATCAGGAACGACGTGATCTCCCACGTAGTCAACTGTTGCGCGAGCTGGTTGACGAATCGCGCCAGCTCGATCGTGCCGTCGGACTCCGGCGAGCTCCGTTCCCCGACGATCGTCCGGAACGAGTCGACCGCGACGAACGCCGGCGCGGCGCGGCCCACCTCGGCGACGACGCGCTGTAGCACGGCGTCGAGGTTGCCGCCCGCCGCTTCGGTCGCGAGGTTGATGAAGCGTATCGACGCGGGAACACGCGCGGCGTCAAAGAAGCCGAGCTGGCGCTGGTAGCGGAGCATCTTGATCGTCGGTTCGCCTAGCACGGTGAAGTAGAGCGCCGGCCGCTCGGGTGTCGCATTGCCGAACAGGATCTGTTGCACGAGGGTCGTTTTCCCGGAGCCCGGTGCACCGGCGATCAGATTGAACGAATACTCACACAGCCCGCCGCCCAGCACCGCGTCGAGACCGGGCACGCCTGTGGGGATGTTGCGAATGACCAGGAGCTCTGAGCCTTTCACGGAGTCCGCCCGTTGCGGCGTGCACCAGGCAAGTCGTCCTGATCGAGGAGATTACGTACCATGTCCGCTCCAATGAGGTCGCTGAGCATATCGACGAGCGCCGCGAGCACGGATTCGAGCGCCGCGCTGACTGCGGCGACACCATGCGTGTCGACGCCGCCGATCACGTCCAGGTAGATGCCGTCGTCGTCGGCATGCCGAATATCTTTCAGTACTGGATGATCGGACTGGGTCCTCGCGAGCGCTCGCACCAGCAAGGCGCGGTACCCGTCCTCGCCCACTGAGCGCCGAAGGTTGTCGGCCACGCGGGAGCTCGCACGCTGCATCGTCGCACCCGGTTCCGCCGCCTCCGTCGCGACGTTCGTCTCGCGAGCGAGTAGCTGCCGAGCCATCTCACGCGCAGCAGGTGATAGCGGGGTCGTCATGCCGATGTGCGCTCCACTGAGTGCGGGGGGCATCGCATCCCCCAGCATAACCCTCATCGCCTGGAGCGGCCCATCCCACAAACGGGTGATCGTCGGGGTACTCCACGCAGTGGACCGGCGCGTTCACGGGCCATTCCGCGCGGCGTCTGCGTGACCGATCGGCGCTAGTCGGCCCCGTCCCGCC
>DATJIZ010000323.1:0-11071 GCA_035492735.1 Gemmatimonadaceae bacterium
CGCCGCGCAGAAACTGGCCCGGCTGAATACCGCGGGGCTCACGTTCCTCGCCGTCGTCGTGCTGTCGAATCTCGCCGACGCCACGAAGGATTACCGGCAACGGCTGCTCAATACGCGCATGATGCTGACGCTGCGGCGTGCGCTGTACAACCGAATGCTGCACCTGCCGCTGCCGACGCTCTGGGACATGAAGACGGGCGGCATCCTGTCGCGACTGACGGGCGACGTGGATACGACGACCGGTCTGTTCCAGATGGCGGTGCTGTCGCCGGCGACGTCCCTCGTGCGGCTCGCCATCGCGACCGGCGTGCTCGTGTCGCTCAACTGGCGGCTCGCCCTGACGGCGCTGGCGCTCGTACCGGGCGTCGTGGTGATGAGCTTCGTGTTCGCGCGCCGCGTGCGGCCCATTTACCGCACCATGCGCAAGGACGCCGAGGAGATCGACGGTCGCGTGGGCGAGACGTTCTCGGGAATCCGGGTGGTGCGCGCCTTCCGGCGAGAGACCGCCGAACTGCTCGACTACATGCGGGGCCGACACACCGTGCTGCGCAAGGAGATGTTCGCACATCGCCGCGAGCTGGTGCTCTGGACGTCGTGGAGTCTGCTGCTCGGCGTCGTGAACGTCGTGATCGTGTGGTATGGCGGCTTTCTGAACGTGCGTGGCCGCGCATCGGTCGGCGACATCATGGCGTTTCAGTGGTACACGTTCCTGCTGCTCAACCCCGTGTGGAACATCGTGAACTCGTTCTCCGAGCTGCAGCGGTCGCTCGCCGCGATGGAGCGGGTGTTCGACGTATTGGCGATGGAGCAGGACAAGCCCGACCGGCCGCACGCAGTCGATGCGCCGGCCGTGGTGCGCGAGATCCGGTTCGAGGACGTGGAGTTCGAGTACCGCGCGGGCCGTCCGGTGGTGCGCGACTTCAGTGTGACGGTGCGTGGTGGAACCGTCGTCGCGCTCGTCGGCCGCAGCGGTGCCGGCAAGACCACGGTCACCGATCTCGTCGCGCGGTTTCACGACGCGACCGGAGGCCGCATCGTGCTCAACGGCACCGATATTCGTGATTTCCGGCTGCGAACCTACCGCGATCTCCTCGCCATCGTGCAGCAGGACGTGTTTCTCTTCGACGGATCGGTGCGCGACAACATTGCCTACGGCCGATACGACGCGACCGACGCCGACGTCGAGCACGCGGCCAGGCTGGCCAACGCGCACGAGTTCATCGTCGATCTGCCGGACGGTTACGACACGTTCATCGGCGAGCGCGGCGTGAAGCTCTCGGGTGGCCAGCAGCAACGACTGGCGATCGCACGCGCGTTCCTCAAGCAGCCGCAGATCCTGATCCTCGACGAGGCGACGAGCAACCTCGATACCGAGAGCGAGCAGCTCATTCAGGCGTCGATGGGGTCGCTCCTCGCCGGCCGCACGACGTTCGTGATCGCGCATCGGCTGTCGACCGTCCGCCGAGCCGACGTGATCCTCTTGATGGACGACGGCAGGATCGTCGAGCGTGGGAGCCATGAGGAGCTCATGGCGTCGCGAGGCAAGTACTACGAGATGGTGATGCGGCAGATGGAAGTCGCCGCGGACGAGAACGCGACGGGTGTGTTCGGATGAGCGACGGACTCGAGGCGGCGCGCGCGGCGTTCATCAATGCCGCGTTCTGGCACGGACGGCTGGAGGCGGCAAATGCCGTACTGGCCGCGCATCCGGAGGTCGCGGGCAGCGACATCCATATAGCCGCGATGCTCGGCGACGATGCCGCGGTGCGGCGCTTTCTCGCCGACGATGCGGGCTTGGCGACCACGAAGGGCGGACCGCGCAAGGTGACCCCGTTGATTCATCTCTGCTTCTCGTGCTACCTGCGCGAGGATCGGGCGCGATCGGATGCGTTCGTTCGTGCGGCGACCGCGCTGCTCGATGCCGGGGCCGATCCAGACAGCGGCTTCTTCGACGAGACGCATCGGCCGAACCCGGAATGGGAGAGCGCGCTCTATGGCGCGGCCGGCGTGGCATTCCACGCTGGCGTCACGCGGCTGCTGCTCGACCGGGGCGCGAATCCCAACGACGAGGAAGTCCCCTACCACTCCCCCGAGACCTGGGAGAACGACGCGTTTCGATTGTTGCTGGACAGCGGAAAGCTCACCGCAGACAGCCTCAACATGATGCTCCTCCGGAAGACCGACTGGCACGATCTCGAGGGCGTGCAGCTCGTGCTCGACCACGGCGCCGACGTGAACCGCATGTCGCGCTGGGGCAAGACCGCCCTGCACAACGCGATCTTGAGCGACAACCGCCTGGCGATCGTCGAGTTGCTGCTCGACCGCGGGGCGGACGCGGGCATCGTGGCGAAAGACCTGCGACACGGCGGGAGTTTTCGTCCTGGCCGTTCCTCGACGTCACTTGCCGCGCGGCGCGGGCGCGCCGACGTCCTCGCCGCGATCGAGAAGCGTGGACATACCGTCGCACTCGAAGGCGTCGATCGGCTGATTGCGGCGTGCGCACGCGCCGACGGCGGAGCGGTCAGCGAGATCGCGCATCGCGAACCGGCGCTCGTCTCGCAGGTCTTGGCCGAAGGGGGAACATTGCTCGCCGAATTCACCGGCACCGGCAACGCGGCCGGTGTCGGACAGCTTCTCGACCTCGGAGTGCCGGTCGACGCGCGGTACGGCGGAAATTCGTACATGGGAATAGCCGGAGACAGCACCGCTCTCCACGTTGCCGCGTGGCGCATGTCCGACGACGCGCTGGATCTGCTCATCGAGCGAGGAGCAGAGGTGAACGCGCGAGACGCCGACGGTCGCACGCCGCTCATGCTCGCGGTCAAGGCGTGCGTTGATTCGTATTGGACAGAGCGCCGTTCGCCGCGGCCAGTCCGGGCCCTGCTCACCGCGGGAGCGGACACGCACGGGGTCCAGTATCCGTCGGGGTACGACGAAGTAGACGCGTTGTTGAAGGCGCGCGCCGGCTGACGCCCTAAGCGCCGCCGCGCGCTCGATAACCGCCCTGAACGAGGAACGGTTGCCCCCAATCGGCCGCTTCCCTCGACTTCTTGAACCCGGCGAAACAGGTTGTACGTTCTTCCCTATGCGCCTACCGGTCTTCGCCGCCGCGGCGACCATGAGTGTGATCGCCGCGGCCTGCGGCTCCGCCAGCGTCGCGTGCACCGACGAGCTGCGTAGCGTCCTGCAGGTGGACGTCGTCGACTCGGCAACCGGCAAACCGGCGGCTGCTGGCTCGACCGTCCTGCTCCAGGGCACGACGCGGGACTCGATCACGGTGCCGTCCACGCCCGACACCGTGCGGACGGCCCACGTCTGGTTCGAGGACGTCGTCAAGGCCGGCACTTACTCCGTGACGGTGCTCAAGTCCGGGTATCTCGGGTGGATGCGCAGTGGAATCAAGGTGCAGGCCGACGCCTGCCACGTCACCACGCACGAAGTGCTCACGGCAAAGCTGCAGACGCGCGTAGCACAGTGAGAGGCACGCCTGGCGCGACGTCAGCTCACCAGTGGATGATCCGCCGCAGAATGTTCCCGATCGTCCGACCCGCCGCCCTGATCGGATCCGAACCCGGATTGATCTGGATGTTGCCGTTGTCGTCGATCGCGATCGGTCCTTGCGGTGGTCCCACGTGGAGCTGGCACTCCTCGGTGGGTTGGTTGCCCGGCTTGTACCACTGACGCACGTGCGCCGGACACCACTCGGTCGCGAGTTGCCCCGTCTGTGGATCGACCACCGCTGGAAGCATCCCGTCCGGCACCGAGAACGCCGAGCCGCGAGGCTCGCGCCACCCGCCCTGGTAGAGCTCTGCCCACGCCGGCGCGGCGAGCCGGCCGCCGCTCGCGTTGAACGCGATCTGCCGCGGCTCGTCGTACCCGAACCACAGTCCGGCGACGAGCGTGGGGCTGTAGCCGACGAACCACACGTCGGTGCCGTCGTTGGTCGTGCCCGTCTTGCCGGCGATCGGTCCATTCACGCCCATGTCGCGGATGGCCTTCCCGGTGCCGTAGTTCACGACGCCCTGCAGCATCTGCGTAACCTCGTACGCGTCGCGCGGGTCCATTGCCGGCGCGCGCTCGATCTCCGTGCTCCAGAGCAGCGTACCGTCGGGAGCCTCGATCCGCGTGACCAGCCGCGGCTTCACTCGATTCCCACCGTTCGCGAACGGAGCGTACGCCGCCACCAGCTCGAGCGGCGTCACTTCCTCGGCGCCGAGCGCGATCGACGGAACGGGTTTTAGAGGACTCGTAATGCCGTTGCGCCGGGCGGCGGCGATCACGGCGGGTTCGCCGACCGCGCGGCTCACCCGCACCGTCGCGGCGTTGGCCGACAACAACAGGGCGCGGGCGAAGGTGATGCGGCCGTTGTATTCGTCGTTGTAGTTGGCCGGCTCCCAGATCGTGCGACCGACCTGCACCTCGACGGGGTCGTCGTCCACCTCATCGGACGGCTTGTAGCCGGCGGCGAGCGCCGCGGCGTACACGAAAGGCTTGAATGCCGATCCGGGTTGCCGCCGCGAGTAGAAGGCGCGATTGAACCCGCCGCGTTGGGTGCGCTTGCCCGGCACAACGGCTCGGACGTCGCCCGTTGCGGGATCCAGCGCGACCAACGCGCCCTGCACGTCCTCGCGCGCGCCCCCGAGCTCGTCGTGCGACTCGCGGCTGATCTCGGCGACGTGCCGCGTAACCACGCGATCCGCCGAGCGTTGGAGACCGTAGTCGACGGTGGTGTAGACGTTGACGTCGCCCTCCTTCTGCAGAACGTCGGGCAATACGGAGTCGACGAGCGCGCGAACCGCGTCGAGCGCGCTTGGCTCGTTGTTGATCGACGGCCGCCACTCGTCTTCGGCGATCCGGAGCGGCGTTCGCTCCGCGGACTGCGCTTGCGCGCTGCTGATGTACCCCTGCTCGGCCATCAGACCGAGCACGAGGTTGCGTCGCTGAACCGCGCGATCGGGATTGTGGCGCGGCGTGTACGTCGACGGTGCCTTGGGCAGCGCGGCCAGCATCGCGGCTTCGGGCAGCGTCACCTTGCTTACGTCCTTACCGAACAGGTCGAAGCTGGCTGCCTCGACACCGTTCACGCCGCTGCCCAGGTAGATCACGTTGAGGTAGTGCTCGAGGATCTGATCCTTGGTGAGCTCGCGTTCGAGCAGTCGCGACAGACGGAGCTCGATCAGCTTGCGGCGCAGCGACCGGCCGTGATAGCGATCCTGCAGGAAGCTGTTGTGCGCCACCTGCATGGTGATCGTGCTGAACCCCTGGCGGATCCCGCCAGCTCCGAGGTTGCTGACCACGGCGCGCATCACACCGCGCCAGTCGAGGCCGTTGTGCTCGTAGAACCGGCGGTCTTCGGTCGCGACGAACGCTTCACGAACCGCGGCCGGGACCCGGCCGATCGGCACGTTTACCCGGCGAACGTTCTCGAGATGGCCGAGGAGCTTGCCAAACCGGTCGAAGACATTGCCGCCTTCGCTCGGATGAAACGCCCGAATCTCGGCGCTCGAGGGGCACCCGTAGAATCCGCAGGTGGCCAGCCAGGAGTCGAAGACGACGACGCCTGCACAGGACACGGCCAGCAGGCTGAGCCAGGGCCAGTGCCGGCGCAGCCAGCGCCGCGGCGGATCGGCCGGGTTTCGGCGGAGGCGCTGCTTCAGCAGCGCCAGGCGCGCATTCAGGAAAGTCGATGAAACGGCCACGCCCGTGATGGAGTCGTGTATCTGTGAGAATGGTACGCGCTTCGCACTCGCAGGTTTCGGGCGAGGTCGAGGCAATGACAACGACACGGCCGACCGGCAAACCCGCGCGGTCGGCCCCGTACAGTCCTACTCCGAACGCAAACATGACGTTCCGTTGGCAATATTCCGTGATGCTGGTCGCGCTGGCTGGCGCGTGCGGCAAGGGCAAAGGGCAAAGCGTCGCCGATAGCCGGTCGGCGTCGGGTGGCGAGGTCTCCAGGACGGCGGCTGACCGGCCGGCGTCGCAACGCGACACCACGCGACGGCCGCCCAATCACATGGGCCGCATCCCCGTGCTCGAGTACCACGTGATCGGAGGGGAGAAGAACGCGCTCTACACGCGGACCGTCGCCAGCTTCAAGGCCGATTTAGAGGATGTATATCGGCGCGGCTACCGGCCGATCACGATCGCCGAAATGCTCGACAAGAACTTCAGCGACGTTCCCGACGGCATGTCGCCAGTGGTGTTCGTGTTCGATGACGCATCGCCGGAGCAGTTTCGCTACACCGAGGGGCCGGATGGCAAGCTCACCATCGACCCGAACAGCGGCGTCGGGATCTGGCTCGACTTCGCCAAGACGCACCCCGGCTGGAAGAATCGCGGCACGTTCTGTCTGCTCAATGGCGCCGCGGCAGGCCACAACTTCTTTGGCGACAATCCCAAGTTCGAGGGGCAAAAGAAGGAATGGCGCTTTCAGAAAGTGAAGTGGCTCGCTGACAACGGCTTCGAGCTCTGTGGGCACACGGTCTGGCACGCGCGACTCGACAAGTTCAGCGACGCCGTGGTGCAGGAGCAGATCGCCCGCAACGTGATGGCGATCGACTCGGTGGTACCGGGCTACAAGGTGCGGACGTTCGCGCTGCCGTACGGCATTTGGCCCAAGAACAAACAGCTCGCGTGGCAGGGCTCGTGGACCGATCCCAAAACGCGCCAAGTGCACCCCTACCATTTCGATGCGGTGCTGGAAGTGTCCGGCGGACCAACGCGAAGCCCATACGACCCGCAGTTCGATCCGCACCACATCACCCGGATCGAGGCGATCGGCAACGACATCGCCAACACCCTGAACACGCTCGACAAGAACCGCTTCGTCAAGTAGCCGACAATTAGAGGCGGCGCTTCGGGAGCACGATGGCCGCGGGAACATCCCGCGGCCGTCGAGTCGCCGGCGCCGCCCGCCTCGGTGTCTTTTCTTTGCGGTTTTGTGACGTACGGCCTGTTGGGGACGGTACCGAGGTTGCATAGGCTCTTCCGGACCGAAAACCACGGGCGAGGACCCGCATGCCGACGGATCGAAACTCAGCCAAGCCGCGACAACGGTTGGTGATACTCGTCGACGCCGACGAGCAGTCGCGCCGCGTGTGCCGCACCGCCCTTTCGGATGCCGGGTTCGAGGTAATCACCGCCAGCGACGCCGCAACTGCCCTGCTCGTCGCCCGCATCATCAAGCCCGACATCGTGCTCCTCGACGTCGACGTGCCAGCGCTGAGCTCGCTCGTGTTCGCTCGTGACATGCGGGCGGACGACCATCTTCGCGAGTCGCAAATCATCGCGCTCACGGGCAAGCTCGTATCACAGGAGCATCACGAGCTGCAGGCCACCGGCTTCGACCAGATCCTCGTCAAACCGGCCGACCAACAACGCCTTCTCGAGACCGTCGGCGGAGCACTCGCTCCCGCCTGAGCGCGGCATCGGCAGCCATATCGAGACCGCTGACCGGCCGGCAGCAGGTGACCGGTCGACGCGCACCATTCGCCGGTCAGGGTTTCGCGTTCTTCTTGTGCTCGGCGCTCTCCCGCACCCAGCCGGACACCCCTCGCAGGCCGCCGAACTGTTTGGACGACAGCACCGCACCCGTGTGCGCGTCCACGGTCACCTTGGTGTGGGTCTTCTTGTGGTTCGGGATGATGTCGATCGCGTACTCGGTGCGGCCGTTCGCCACGTTCATCTCACCCGATCCGATCTGCCCCGGCACCGCGCACAGCGCGATGAACTTTGCCGAATCGGGTGAGATCATCGTCGCCGCGTCGTACTTGTCGGTCTTGATCTGAACGTTCTTCGCCGCCGAAGCGTCGACTCTGCTGCATATCTTGCCGGTCGCGATGTACCACAGGTCCACGACCTGTGGTTTCGCTCGGCTCGCCGTGAACAGCGTCGCCGCGACGACCGCCGCGGTCATCAGCTTTCCCGTCATCCTGCGCCTCCGGTGGTTCGGTTGGATTGTCCGGCCCGATCGAACGAGCCGGCGGCGCAATGCGCAATCGGTGTGCGAGATGGACGGTTCCGTCGCTGAACGCCGGGCACGCCGCGCATGAACGCGCGGCTTGCCGTGCTTGCTTCGCGACGCGGCGTTGGCCTCGACCCCTTGACCTTCGACAGGGCACCAGATAAGCTGTCCTCTCAAGCTTCTACAAAAGACACATGACCGCCGATCCCGTTTCCGTTCGCCAAGGCACCCTCGACATGCTCATCCTCAAGGCCCTGTCCCTCGAGCCGATGCACGGCTGGGGGATCGCCGAGCGGATCCAGCAGACGTCGAGCGACGTGCTGCGGATTCAGCAGGGATCGCTGTATCCCGCTCTTCACCGTCTCGAGGGCCGCGGGCTCCTCGCCGCGGAGTGGCGGCCATCCGAAGACAATCGAAAAGCGAAGTACTACCGCCTCACCGCAAGCGGCCGGCGCGTGCTCGACACCGAGCGGGCGGAATGGGAGCGCTTCATGACAGCGGTGCAGCGCGTGATGCAAGCGGTCTGATGCCGATTGGCGGGCGGGAACGCCCGCGGAGGCCAGTGATGCGATTCGTACGTGCCGCACGGTTCCGGCTTCGCGCACTCCTCGATCGCTCGGCGCTCGATCATGAGCTCGAGCTCGAGCTCCGGGATCACATCGAGCGTGAGACACGCGCCAACGTGGCGCGGGGCATGAAGGAGACCGATGCTCGCCGGCTCGCCGTCGCCACGTTCGGCGGTGTGCAGCGATACAAAGAAGAGGCGCGCGACGCGCGAGGCATGCACTGGCTCGACGAGATCGCGCAAGACGCGCGATATGCCCTCCGATCGCTGCGACGCACGCCCGCGTTCACCGCCGTCGCGGTGATCACTCTCGCGCTGGGCGTCGGCGCGAACACGGCGGTGTTTACCGTGGTCGACCGCGTGCTCCTCCGGCCGCTGCCCTTCCGCGATCCCGGCGCGTTGTATCTCGTGTCGCAACTGCCGAAGGATTTCCCGTTCGAGCTTCCGCCCGGGCTGGCAGATCGCCTGTACCTTGCCTACCGCGATCGGGCGCGGGCGTTCGAGAGCCTCGCCGCGTTCCAACGCGCCGAGCTCACGCTGAGCGGATCGGGTGACGCCACCCGCCTTGCAGGAGCGCGCATCGGCGCGCGACTCTTCGCGACGCTCGGCGTTCAGGTCGCACGAGGGCGCTCGTTCACGACCGACGAAGAGATCGACGGCCGTGACCGCGTTGCGATCCTGAGCGACCGGATCTGGCACGAGCGCTTTGGCGGCGACCCCACTGTGATCGGGCGAACGATCACGCTCGACCGTATTCCGCGCACCGTAGTCGGGATCGCGCCGCCGGAATTCTCCTTTCCCGCGTCGAGTGACGTTTGGATTCCACTCGCCATTCGGCTCGACCGCGGCAACTCGTTCATCCTCTCGGTGCTCGGGCGGCTCAAACCCGGTGTGACGACAGCGCAGGCGACGAGCGAGCTGGAAGCCATCAGTCGGGCAATGCCGCGCGATCCTCGCGACGGCGACGCGGCGGTCGTCTCGCAGGTGATTCCGCTCAAGGACGCGTTGACCGGGAATGTGCAGACATCGCTGATCGTCTTTGCGGGCGCCGTCGCGTTCGTGCTCCTGATCGCGGGCGCGAACGTCGCCAATCTCCTTCTCATTCGGGCATCGACCCGCCGGCAGGAGCTGGCCATTCGCGGCGCGCTCGGCGCGAATCGCGGTCGAATCGTCAAACAGCTTCTCACCGAAAGCACCTTGCTGGCGGTGATCGGCGGCGCGCTCGGCGTGCTGGTGGCATTCGTCGGCGTTCGAGCGCTCGTTGCCATGGCGCCGGCCGGGCGCATTCCGCGGCTCGCCGAGGTGAGGGTCGATGGCTGGGTGCTGGCGTTCTCGCTGGCCGTGTCGCTGGCGACCGGCGTTCTATTCGGGTTCGTGCCGGCGCTCCACGGCTCGCGCCGACAGCCACAGGACGAGCTGGCGCGCGCGTCGAGCCGCACGGTGGCCGGAGCGCAGAGCGGCGCGCGCGCGGCGTTTGCGATCGCGCAGATCGCGCTCGCTCTCGTCCTGCTGACCGGCGCCGCGCTCATGGTCAAGAGCTTCGCCCGCATGCGCCGCGTCGACACGGGCTATCGAGCGGATCACGTCGTCACGATGACGGTGAATCTCTCGAGCGTCGCCTATCCGGATGCTCCACGCATCCGGCTGTTTCATTCGCGCGTGCTCGATCGGCTGCGGCAGATTCCCGGAGTGGCCGCCGCCGCGTCGGTCTCGTTCCGTCCGATGCAGGCGGTTGGCGTGATGGGCGACTTCGTGGTCGACGGCGCGACGCCGTTTCCGCACGGCTTCACGGTCGACAAACCGACCGTGAGTGCCGGCTACTTCGGCGCGATGGGCATTCGCGTTCTCCGCGGTCGCGAGTTTTCGCCGCGCGACGACGACACCGCGCGGGGCGTGGTTGTCGTGAGCGAGTCAGTTGCGCGCAAGCTCTGGCCGGGCTCCGATGCCATCGGCAAGCGGATCTCGATGAGCGACACGCCAGGCCCGAACGACTGGCTTACTGTCGTGGGCGTGGTGAGCGACGTCGTGCAGGACCGCGACATGCGCCGGCACTCGACCATCTACCTTCCTTACCTTCAAACCGCATCACCGTTCTTCATCAATCAGATGACGTACGTCGTGCGCACGTCCGGCGAGCCGGCGGCCGTTGGGCCCGACATGCGTGCCGCGCTTCGCGACGTGGATCCGGCCGTTCCGGCGCAGGCGCTGCAGACGATGGAACAGTCGATGCTCCTGGCGATCGCCGAACCTCTCTTTCAAACGCGACTCCTCGTAGCCTTCTCGGCACTCGCGCTGGCGCTCGCCGCGATCGGTACGTACGGCGTGCTGTCGTACCAGGTGGCGGAGCGGAGTCGCGAGATCGCAATCCGCGTGGCGCTCGGGGCGGAGGCCTCGCGCGTCGTAGGCATGATCGTGCGCCACACGCTTGCGTTCGCGCTGGCCGGAGTTGTCGTGGGGAGTGCCGGTGCGCTCCTCGCCACGCGCGTGCTCTCGCGCTTCCTGTACGACGTCAGTGCAACCGATCCGGCGATCTTCGGGCT
>DATJIZ010000324.1:0-3565 GCA_035492735.1 Gemmatimonadaceae bacterium
ATGCCGGCGCTGAGCACGGTGCCCGCCACGAAGGATGCGGCGATCAATCTGTTCTTCCGCGAGAAGGCGCTGTGGCAGTTCGGCCGCGGCTATCGCATGGACGATCTGCGCCGTCTGGTGCGGCAGTACGGCCGCACGCAGGACAAAGTCTTCCCGAGCGGTGTGTTCTTCAAGACGGGGAACTACGGCGACGAAGTGGCATTCCCCGTGGTGGATGACGAAAAGACCAACCCGAACTTCAAAGGCTGCATCGATCGCAACGCGTAGCAGCTGAGAAGAGCTCGCAAGCTTGCGAACACGAACGGCGCCGGAGCCACTCCGTCGCCGTTCGTCGTTTGAGCCAATGGTCGGCTGGCCGTCGGCGCGCGTTTGTACGAGGCCGAGGCATAGTGGTGCAACGCTTCCTCACTTCTATTGCGGCCCATTCGTTCGCCATCAATTGGCCGGGCCACGACGAGCAATTGTGACGCGGCGGAGGGGACGCGGAGTTGACGATCCGGCCACCATCGGGTGCTAGTTCAAGCGCGGCACCGCGTGCACGGTCGGAGCACGTCACTGACGCGGACTCAGTTACCGGCCGAAGCGCCGCGGTTTGCCGGGTGTGACCGTGTGACTTGCGCTGTGGTGTTATAGCACAACGCTGCAGTGGTCTCGTCGCCGAGCCAGGACCTCGGCTCGGAGAAGCTGACCTGCAGCAGACGGCGGTTCCTTCCTGTGCGTGCTCAATCCGGTCGCCTGACGTCCCGGCGACCGGTGCATTTCTGTTCGCAGCGCGGTCCTTTGGCTCACAACAGTTCTCAAGGAAAAGGAGCGATCGATGCAGGGTACCTGGAAGAGTCTCCTGACGCTGTTCGCGGTCGCGGTGACCGTGGCCAGCAGCGCTGGAGCACAGGAACGGCAAGCCGCTATCGTCGGCCGAGTGACGGAGCGTGGAACCGACGCTCCGATCACCGATGCAAACGTCGTGATCGTCGGCACGCAACGCGGCACGCGAACCGACCGATCGGGGACGTATCGAATCGCCGACGTTCCCCCCGGCTCCTACACCGTCAGGGTGCTGCGCCTCGGCTACGGCGCGTCGACCCGCCTCGTGAACGTGACCGGAGCGAGCGACGTGACCGCCGATTTCGTGCTGCAAACGTCGGCCGTGGAGATCGACCAGGTCGTCGTGACGGCGACGGGCTCGACGGAGCGGAAGCGCGAGAACGGCAACGACGTCGGCATCATCAAGCCCGGACAGAACGGCAGCCTCGCCGCCGAACCGAATCTCACGTCGACCCTGTCCGCCAAGACGCCGGGCCTCACGATCACGCAGAGCATGGGCACCGCGGGCTCGAGCGCGCGCATCCGCATTCGCGGCGCCAACTCCGTGTCGCTGTCGAACGAGCCGCTCCTCATCGTCGATGGCGTGAAGATGGACAATTCGACCTCGTCCCTCGGCTCGCAAATTGGCACCGGCGGCGCGCAGATCAGTCGATTCGACGACATCAACCCGGACGACATCGAGACCATCGAAGTGCTCAAGGGACCGGCGGCGTCGGCACTCTACGGCACGGCCGCGGCGAACGGAGTCATCCAGATCACGACGAAACGTGGTCGGTCGGGTCGCACGCAGTGGCGCCTCTTCTCGCAGTACGGGTCGCAGATGGACCCCACTGATTATCCGGCCAACTATTACAACGTCGGAACGCTCGCCAACGGCAACACGGCGAATTTCTCGTGCACGATGGACAATGCCTCGCTCGGCCGCTGCAAGCAGGGCACGTTGGCGAGCTTCAATCCCGAGAAGTTCTACGACGTATTTCAGAACGGGACCATCAAGAGCGGCGGACTGAACATCTATGGCGGGTCCGACGCGGCGCAGTACTTCGTGAGCGGCGACATCGATCGCCAGGTCGGGGTCGTCTCGGTCAATCGCACGCACAACTACAGCTTCCGCGCGAACCTGACGTCGCGGTTGTCGCAAAAGCTCAACGCCACGTTCACGACGAATTACATCGATCGGCAGGTTCGTCTGCCGGACAACGACAACGACATCTACGGGCCGCTCGGCAACATCCTGCTGGGCCACGCCTTCAACTGTTCGGCCGCCGCCTTCCACGCCGGAACTCTGCCGCAGCAGTGCGGCACCGACACGCTCAGCAACGGCTTCTACAGCGCGCTGCCAAGCACGTTCTACATCCGGCAGCAGCAGGAGTACGTGAAGCGGTTCGTGGGCGGCGCCACCGCGACCTGGCAGCCACTGTCGTGGCTGACCGGGGTCGGTCAGGCCGGCATGGACGTCAACAACGTGTTCGACACGCAGTTCTTCCCGTCGAACGTCGTGACGTGGGTGAACGCGACGCTGCGTGACGGATCGATCACGGAGTACCGCCGTCAGGCGCCGAGCTATTCCGCGCAGGGAAGCTTCACCGCCACGCACAGCTTCCTGTCCAATCTCACGACGCAGACGGCGGTCGGTGCCGCGTACCAGAACGAGCAAACGCACTACACGTTCGGCAGCGCCACACAGTTGATCAGCAACACGCAGTCGCTGTCGGCGGCCACGGCCAACAAGATCGTGGGCGAGGACAACCAGACCATCATCACGGTCGGCGGCTATGGCCGTGAGCAGCTGGCCTGGAAGGACCGCGCGTTCCTGACGGCCTCACTCCGCGCCGACGAGAACAGCGCGTTCGGCAAGAACTTCAAGCTTGCCTACTATCCGGCGGTGAGTGCCTCGTGGGTGGTGACGGAGGAGCCGTTCCTCCAAAGTCATTCGCTCGTGTCATCGGGCCATCTGAGCCAGGTGCGGCTGCGCGCCTCGTATGGGCAGTCGGGCCAGCGCCCAAGCTTCCGCCAGGCCGACACGTATCTGTCGGCGGCGGCCATCGCGCAGGGCGCCAGCGAGCTCGCGGCGGCCGTGGTCGGCGGCACCGGCAATCCCGATCTCAAGCCGGAAATCTCCACCGAGTACGAGGTGGGATTCGACGCCAGCTTCCTGCACGATCGAATCGGCGTGAACTACACGCACTACAGCAAGACGACCAAGGACGCGCTCATCGCGCGCGTGCTGGCGCCGTCGCTCGGTGTGAGCACCTCCCAGTACGTGAACCTCGGCCGGGTGTTCAACGGCGGCAACGAGTTCTCGATCACCGCCACGGCGCTGGACAATCGCAACGCCAAGTTCGACCTGACCGTTGCCGGCTCCACGCTCAAGAACAAGCTCGAGCAGCTCGGCAAGGACATCGCGCCGATCGTGTTCGGTACGCAGCAGCACCGCGAGGGATATCCGCTCGGCGGCTACTGGACGCAGCAAATCGTGTCGTACAACGATGCGAACAACGATCACATCCTCACGCGCAGCGAGCTCACGGTCACCGACACCATGGCGTACCGCGGCCCCGTCCTGCCGACGTTCGAGTTCAACGTGTCGCCGACGTTGACGATCCGGCAAAACCTCCGCTTGACGGCGCTGGTCCAGCATCGCGGCGGCAACTTCGTGTACAACCAGACCGAGGAATTCCGCTGCACGACGTCGGCGTTCAGCAATTGCCGCGCGGTGAACGATCCCACGGCGCCGCTC
>DATJIZ010000325.1:0-4585 GCA_035492735.1 Gemmatimonadaceae bacterium
AGAGTCGGTGCCCACGAGCGAATCGGGATAGGCGACGGACTCGCCGTCCTCCTCGGACACAAAGACCGTCTTGCCGAGGTACTCCAGGTTCACCTGGTGGCAGATGCCGGTGCCTGGTGGAACCACACGAAAGTTCTTGAAGGCGTCCTGTCCCCAGCGTAGAAAGACGTAGCGCTCCTTGTTTCGCTCGAACTCCAGCTCCGTGTTGATGAGAAACGCGGCTTCCGTCCCGTACTGATCGACTTGTACCGAGTGGTCGATGACGAGGTCGACCGGCTGCAGCGGGTTGATGCGTTGCGCATCGCCGCCAAGCGCGGCGATCGCGTCACGCATCGCGGCGAGATCGACGACGGCCGGCACGCCGGTGAAGTCCTGCAGCAGCACGCGGCTGGTGCGAAACGCGATCTCCTTTTCCGCGCCGGATCGAACGTCCCACGTGGCGAGGGCGAGAACGTCGTCGTGTTTGACGAACGCGCCGTCCTCGTTTCGCAGCAGATTCTCGAGGAGGATTTTGAGACTGAACGGGAGTCGTCTGGCGCGATGGTTGGATGCAGCGTCGAGGGCGGCGAGGCGGAAGATCGTGTACTGCTTGCCGCCGACGCCGAGCGTCGAGCGGCTGCCAAAGGAGTTCTTGCTTTTCATGGAAGTGTCTCGATCCGGCACAATGGCCGAGCGAGGTGGCTGCCTGAGCCACTGGCGGGCCGCTCACGGCTGCCGCCAGGCTGTGTGGGAATCTAAGCCCGTCCGCGATGCGAGTGGATCCGGGACGCTTGACAGCGCCGCCGATCGCGCATAACGTGTCGGCACAATCGATGAACCGTGGTGATTTGCCGCCTATTGCCGCCACGTAAAACAAAGTGCTAAAACGCGACAAGCCCGGCGGCTCGTTTCCGCCCGGGCTTTTTCGTTTTCCACCGCTTTTGGACGATCGATGATCTCGATGCGCCGAATGCAGATGCGAATGTCGATGGCGGCCGCTTCTCTCGCGAGAGGAACGGACGGGCGACGACGCATGCGCACTTAGCTCATCGAGCACGCAGACGTCATCTCGAACCCCCCGGTCCTCGCGCGAGGACCGGGGGGTTCGTGTTTCCGGCACCTGAGATCTGTGAACGAGGAGGACGTGATGAGTGAACTACCCGACTACGAGGTGATCGGCCCGCCCGACGCGCCGCTCGTCGTGGTGCTCGGCGGCATCTCGGCGTCTCGCCACGTCGTGGCGACCGAGCACGATCCGTCGCCGGGTTGGTGGGATGCGGTCGTCGGACCTGGTCGCGGCATCGACACGAGTCGGCTGCGTGTGCTCGGCGTCGACTTTCTCGACGGCGGACGCGGCAGCGACGGCCGACCCAGGCGCATCGTCTCGACGCACGATCAGGCGAGAGCCATCGTCGCCGTGCTCGACGCGCTCGGCGTCGTGCGCGCCCACGCGGTGATCGGCGCTTCGTACGGCGGCATGGTCGCGCTGGCGCTCGGGGAGCGGTTCGGCGATCGAGTCGAGCGGCTGATCGTCATCAGCGCACCGCACGAGGCGCATCCGATGAGCACGGCGCTCCGCTCGTTGCAGCGACGCATCGTTGGGCTCGGCATCGACACGGGCGAGACGCGCGAAGCGCTCACGCTCGCCCGCGGGCTCGCGATGACCACCTACCGGAGCGCGCAGGAGTTCGCGGCGCGCTTCGACAGCCAACCGATCGAGCGCACGACCAACGACGCGATCTTTCCGGTCGAGGGCTACCTCCGGCACCACGGGGAGCGCTTTGCCGCGACGTGGACGCCCGAGCGGTTCCTGGCACTCTCGCTCTCCGGCGACCTCCACCGCGTCGATCCCGCGGCGATTCGCACACCAGCCCTGTTCGTCGCCGCCGAGGGCGACGCCATCGTGCCGGCCGAGCAGATGCAGGCGCTCGCCGCGCGATTCGGCGGGCCGAACCGGCTCGTCGAACTGCCCAC
Organism: Gemmatimonadaceae bacterium; assembly: GCA_035492735.1. GTDB lineage: Bacteria > Gemmatimonadota > Gemmatimonadetes > Gemmatimonadales > Gemmatimonadaceae > JAQBQB01. Next base: position 1,954 of record DATJIZ010000325.1, read on the forward strand.
CACCCGCGGCCACGACGCCTTTCTCGCCGAGCCCGAGGCGATCGGCCGGCTGCTCAAGGACGAACTGTTTACATCGAGGCTCTCATGAGCAATCCAGAATGTTGTAGCCAAACGCGCGCCGTGCGCGCCGCCATCGCCACGGACCGCGAGCATGGTGCCGTGGTGCCGCCGATCCACCTCTCGTCCACGTTCTCGTTCACCGGCTTCGCGCGGCCGCGGCAGTACGATTACACCCGAAGCGGCAATCCCACGCGGAGTCAGCTCGCCGAGGCGCTGGCCGAGCTCGAGGGAGGGGCAAGCGCCGTCGTGACGAGCACCGGTATGTCGGCGGTCACGCTCGTGCTGCAGCTCCTTCGCCCCGAAGACGTGGTTGTGGCGGCGCACGATTGCTACGGCGGCACGCAGCGGCTGCTGCGTGCGCTCGCCGGCAGATCGCACTTCTCGCTGGCCTTCGCCGATCTCACCGCGGAGAGTGCCACCGCCGAAATCGTGCGCCAGAGACCACGTCTCGTCTGGATCGAGACGCCGAGCAATCCGCTACTGCGGATCACCGATGTGCGCCGGATCGCCGAGGCCGCCCGTGCGGTTGGGGCGCTGGTGGTGGTCGACAACACCTTCCTGTCGCCGGCGTTGCAGCAGCCGATCGCGCTCGGTGCCGATGTGGTCGTTCACTCGACCACGAAGTACTTGAACGGCCACAGCGACGTGGTCGGCGGCGCGGTGGTCGCGAGGGATGCCAACCTCGGCGAGCAGCTCGCGTGGTGGGCCAACAGCCTCGGCATCACGGGCGCTCCGTTCGACAGCTATTTGACGCTGCGCGGCGTACGGACGCTGCACGCCCGACTCACCCAGCACCTCGCCAACACGAACGCGATCGTCGAGGCGCTGTGCGCGCACGAGGCGGTGACGCGTGTGTACTACCCGGGGTTGGCCACGCACCCCGGGCACCGCATCGCCGCGGCGCAGCAGCGCGGATTTGGCGCCATGGTGAGCTTCGAGGTGCTCGGCGGAACCGCCGGCGTCGAACGTCTCACGTCCACCCTCGAGCTGTTCACGCTCGCCGAATCGCTGGGCGGCGTGGAGAGTCTCATCGCGCACCCGGCGACGATGACCCATGCGTCGATGGACCCCGCGGCGCGTGCCGCCGCCGGCATCTCCGATTCGCTCGTTCGCCTCTCGGTCGGCATCGAAGGCGCTCAAGATCTGGTGCGCGATATCACGCAGGCGCTCGACGCCGTTGCCGTGAGCTTCGCGGTCGAAGCCGAGGAGGCCGTCGCATGAGCGCTTCGACGATACTCGAGCCCGTGGCGCCGTTACGCCCCGCGGACCGAACCGACCTCGTGGTGCTCGGCGTCGGCTCGATCGGCCGCGAGCTGCTCGGCCAGTTGAGCGCCAGCCGGGGCGGACCGGGGAGCGGAGTCCGGGTGTGCGCGCTGCTCGATCGCAGCGGCTACGTCTTCGACGCCGACGGCATCTCGCGCCGGACGTTAGCGACCCTTTGCGCGCACAAGAGAAGCGGTGGCGCGCTTCGCGACGCGCCGGGCGGACTCTCCGCGAACTCCACCGATGCCATCGCATTTCTCACCGCGTGCCTGCGCGGCCGCCCGATCCTCGTCGATGCGACGGCGGCCGACACGCATGACATCCTCGAAATCGTGCTCGAGCGCGGCTGGGACGTGGTGCTCGCCAACAAGGTGCCGCTTGCCGCCGAGCAAGCGCGGGTGGACCGACTTCGTATCGTCGGCGAGTCGTCGGGCGCCACGATGCTACATGAGGCGACGGTCGGCGCCGGGCTTCCGGTCATCGACACGCTGCGCAAGCTGCTCGAGGCGGGGGACCGCGTCACGGCGATCGAAGGATGCCCGTCGGGGACGCTCGGCTTCCTGTTCGGGCAGCTCGGGCGGGGACACGCGTTCTCGGCAGCGCTGCGCGAGGCGATCGCTGCCGGCTACACCGAGCCGGATCCGCGGGTGGATCTCTCCGGCCTCGATGTCGCGCGGAAGGCGCTGATCCTGGCGCGCATCATCGGCTATCGCGGCGATCTGGCGGCGGTGTCGGTGCAGTCGTTGGTTCCCCGCGCGCTGGCCGGCGTGAGCCTCGACGAGTTTCTATCGCGGAGCCACGAGCTGGATGACGCCTGGCGGACGCGCGTCGATGCGGCACGCGCGCGGGGCGCCGTGCTGCGCTACCGAGCGCGGGTCACGCGGCGCAGCGTGCGCGTCGGTCTCGCCGAAGTGCCGGCGACCGATCCACTGAGCTTGCTCCACGGCACTGACAACCAGTTCGCGTTCACCACGGCACGCTACAAGTCGCAGCCACTCGTGATCACCGGGCCTGGCGCCGGCCCGGCGGTGACCGCCGCCGGCGTCTACAACGACCTGGTGCGGCTCATCGCCGAACGTGGTTCACCGCCGGCGCCGTCGGTCGCGCGGCGGCCCAGGCTCGTGCCGGTGTGACTCGGGCCCAGGCGGATGCGGTCGCCTCGCTCGATCTGGCGCGGCGCGACCGAGGAAACGGCTCACGCGCTGCGCTTGCGATACTGCCGGATCGCCACGGTCATCGTGACCGCCGCGTACACGGTCAGCACGGAGAGCGGTGCCGCGACCTCGGACGCCCCCGCGCCCTTCACGAG
>DATJIZ010000326.1:0-5100 GCA_035492735.1 Gemmatimonadaceae bacterium
CTCACGTTCACGGAAGTCGGAAAGAATCTTCCCGGACTGCCGCGCGGCGCGCTCACCGGTGACGATCCATTCTGGATCTCGCGCGTCGATGCATCGCACTTCGACGCCGGCACGGCGTACGTGTCGGTCGACGGTCACCGAAGCGACGATCTGCACCCGTACGTGTTCGTCACGCGCGATTACGGCAAGACCTTCGAGAGCATCACCAATGATCTGCCCAGCTATGGTAATGTGCAGGTCATTCGCGAGGATCCCCGCAACAAGGACCTGCTCTTCGTCGGCACGGAATTCGGCCTGTACGTCTCCCTGAACGGCGGCAAGCACTGGGAGAAGTTCATGAACGATTATCCGACCGTGCGTACGGACGACATCTTCATCCATCCGCGCGACGGAGACCTGATCGTCGCCACGCACGGACGGAGCATCTGGATCGCCGACGACATCACACCGCTCGAGCAGCTCACGCCCGCGGTGCAGGCCCAGGACGTCGCGCTGCTCACGCCGCGACCGGCCGTCGCGTACATCACCGACCTGACCAACAATCCGCACATCGGTGGTCAGAAGGTGTTCGTGGGCGACAACGCGCCGCGGGGTACGGCCATCAGCTACTACCTCAAGTCCGGCGCGAGCGACGTGAAGCTTTCGATTGTCGACGCACTTGGCCGAACGTTGTGCACGTCTGACGGCCCGAAGGATCCGGGACTTCATCGCGTGCAGTGGACCCTGGTCGCTCCGATGCGGGCCGGTGAAGGTCGGGGGGCTGGCGGTGGTGGCGGCGGCGGTGGCGGCTTCGGTGGCCCAGCAGGTCCACCGGACAATGGCTGTTCGGCGGTGTTTGGTGGTCGCGGCGGCGGCGGTTTCGGCGGCGGCGCGAATGCCGTCGAGCCGGGAACGTACACGGCCAAGCTGGTGGTGAACGGCCAGACTTACACCAAGCCCGTCGAAGTTCTCGACGACCGGTCGTTCAAGGTTCGCTGATCATATCCGAGCGGCGACTATCAACGGCGTCGGACATGCGAACGTGGCGTGTCCGGCGCCGTTCACGTTTCCGGGAATACGAGGCTCATGCACGTCACGCCGCCTTCCGCCTTGGCGAATTCCGACACGTCCACCGGCAGCACCGTCCAACCTCGTTCGCGCAGGAGGTCCGCGGTCTGGGGAAATACATCCGAGACGATGATCCTCTCGCCGATCACCAGCACATCGCCCGACCATGGCTCGCTGGCGGGCACGGGCACGAGCCGATCGGGCGGAAGCGGCGATGCATCGATCCAGTCGGCGTTGACCAGGAACGAGTCGTCGGGCAGCGCGCTGCACGCTGATTTCAGGTGCAGGCATTGGCGCACGGGCACCGCCGTCACGGCGTAGCCGTACGGGGTGACGATCTCGCGCAGCGCCGCGATGCCAGCAGCGTTCGTTCGCGCCGATTCGCCGACGTACAGTGCGCGCCCGCATCGCACCACGTCGCCGCCGTCAATCGTCGCGGGAAGCCTCACGTGCTCGACCACCCGGTACTTCCGCAGCTCCCGTTCGATTCCCGCCGGCTCGCCGCGTCGCGACTCCGCGCCCATCGACATCATCACCGCGACTTCGTCGAGCACGAGCGCCGTGTCCTCCACGAACACGCAGTCCGGCAACTCGCGGTTCATGTCGAGCTGCACCACGCGCGCCCCGCAGGCGCGCAGCGCATCCTGGTATGCCGTGTGTTGCAACCGCGCCACCCGCAGGTCGATTGCGTCGCGACCGACGTAGGTGCGTTCTCCCGCGTCCAGTCGGGTCGACGGAACGTGCGTGATCGCAACGAGGCCTCCGGCCGGGGAAGTGCTGCCCATCATGGTCCCGCGCGCCACGCGTCGATCGCTTCCCGCAAGTACTGCCTCGCTGCTTCGCTCCCGATGAAGAGGCTCTCGGGAAACTTGCGGAACTTCAGCATGTCGTCGTAGATGCTCGCGTTCTGATACGTGTTGAGTCCCAGACCCGCCAGGTACTGGAGCCGCAGATTGGAGTCCCGGTTGACTTGTGCGTTCGCGAGCCACGGCGCCAGGTCGCGCGCTTGCCCGCCGTACGTGGCAAAGAGCGCCATCGCCGACCCGAAGCCCACTTCACCGAGCGACTGCGCAACCCCCGCATACTGGGGCTGCGAAAGCTCGCGCTGGATGAAATCGAGATCGATCGGCTGTGGCGATGCATGCCCGGAGAGCACGACGTCGTAGCCCTTGCCCTGGATGTCGTTGCTCCACACGGTGCCGTCGGGGAACACGTCGAAGAACGTCGCAAGCTCGCTCTTCACTACATCCGGCAGGCTCTCGTACAGCGGCACCCACTGCGTCACCACGCCGCCCGGATTGAGATGCTGCTTTACCAGCTCGAAGTACTCCTTGGTGTACAGCGTGGCCGCACCCTTCACCCACGGATGGATCGGATCGGACGTGATGACGTCGAACTTCTCTTTCGTCGTCAGGATGTAGTGCCGCGCGTCGTCGTATACGATCTGCACGCGTGGGTCGTGTATCACGTCGTGATTCTCGCGGGTGAAATACGTCGAGACCACCCGCGGGATCAACGGCTCGATCTCGCAGATCACGATGCGCTTGATACCGGGATGCATGACGAATGCTCCGGCGGTCACGCCCGCGCCAAAGCCCACGACCAGCACCGATTGTGGGTCCTTGACTAGCAGCGCCGAGATGTGCCCGAGCATGCGTTGCAGCCGCATGTCCTGCGGCAGGGTCGACGCCTCGATCTTTCCCGCCACGTGGAAATTCCGGACGCCGCTGGGCTCCTCCGATACGGCGATCGACGAGTTCATTCCATCGCCGACGTACAGATACTTGGGCTGATTCGGGTACGTCGGCAGAAATCGGCCGTAGGCAATCAGGCCGTCGGGCACATTGGGCACGCGGCTCGCGAGCAACGCGGCCACGAGCAGACCCGCCGCGATCACCACGGCCTGGCCGGCGCCGATCCGCTCGACGGCGCGCGCGCGCACCGTACGCGCCGCCTGGGCGCGCGCGCTCGCCCGCAGGAGCGGCAGGAACGCAACCATTGCCGACAGCATGGCGATTCCGATCAGCAGTCGCTCGGCGTGCAATGTCCCGAGCCGCGGGATGACGACGACGCTGAACACGATCGATCCGATGATCGCGCCGACGGTGTTTGCGGCGTACACGCGCCCGACCAGCCGTCCAGCGTCACGCCCGGGTTCCACGACGACCGCCGCGAGGGCGAGTGGGAAGCTGGCGCCCCACAGGAACGCCGCCGGAAAGACCGCAACGAGCGAGCGCAGCAGATCGAGCTGGAAGGTGATCCACGGCGTCGGGGACAGCATCGGATTGACCGGCCAATACGGAAGCGCGCGCGCCATCATGTACGCCGACCAGGCGATTCCCGCAGTCAGCAGCAGTTGACTCCAACCCAGCAGGGCGCGTGGCGATCGTTCGCGCGCCAACGCGGATCCGAGACCGCTGCCGGCACCCAATCCGATCAAGAACACGGCGAGGATGATCGAAAACGTGTACACGGATGCGCCGAGCATCAGGGACAAGATGCGCGTCCACACGACTTCGGCCCCGAGCGCCGAAAGTCCCGACAACCCGATCGCCGTGTACACGGACATCGATCCTCGCGCGGCGCCGGTTTCCGCGTCCGGCTCGTGTCCAATCGGACGATGCGCGGCGCGCCTCGACAGCACGAGTGCCACGGTGGCGACGCCGGCATTGATCGCGACCGCCACGATCGTCGCCGTCGCCATGTCGTGTACTCGCAAGAGATAGAATCCGGCGAGCAAGGACCCGAACACCGAGCCGGCGATGTTCCCGCCGTACAGGAATCCGATCCACGACATACCCTCGGGTGTCGTCTCGACCCAGCGTGAGATCGCGGGCAGCGTGGCTCCCATCAAGAGGGTCGGCGGCAGCAGGCACACCGCGCAGAGAAGCCCGCGCCACAGAATGCCGCCCAAGCCGCCCATCGCCGTCGCGGTGTAGATGCCGCCCATCAGCGGCACGGCGACGAGCACCACCAGTCCGAGTACGCCGATGCCCGCCTCGAGTAGCGCGTACACGCGGAGCGGGTGTCGCCCGGGTGATACGAATCGCGACAACAGCAGGCTGCCGAGGCACATTCCACCCATGAAAGTGCCAAGCAGCACGCCAAGCGACACCGCCGAGGATCCGATCACCAGCTCGATCAGCTGAAACCAGACGATTTCGTAGATCAGTGCCGCACAGCCGCTGCCGACGAACAACAGCAGCAGCACCGGGAGGAAGCGTCGCGCGGCGACTGGGCGTGGGAGAGACGACGACGGCGACACCGGCTGCCGCATGGCGGGCTTCGACATCGAATCAGCGATGAAGGTAATCCAGCGTACTTCTAGTCTACGCTGTTACCCCGATGAGAGTTGTTGGACTTCGAGTGGCTACTGGTGTCCGTTACCGATAGCGTTCCCCCATGCGACTAAAGTCCATTTGCGTGTTTTGCGGATCGTCGAACGGTGCGTCGCCGTCGTATGTCAGCGCCGCGAAGGACCTCGCCCAATGCGCCACGAAGAAGGGAATCCAGCTCGTGTACGGCGGCGCGAGTGTCGGTCTGATGGGCGTGCTCGCCGACACCGCGCTGGCAGCCGGCGGTCGTGTCGTGGGCGTCATCCCGCGTGCGCTCGTCGTCCGCGAGATCGCGCACCGTGGTCTCACCGAGCTGCACGTCGTCGAGACGATGCACGACCGGAAAGCCCGGATGGCCGAGCTCGCCGACGCCTTTGTCGTGCTTCCGGGCGGCCTCGGCACTCTCGAGGAGCTGTTCGAGGTGTGGACCTGGGGAATGCTCGGCCTTCACGCCAAGCCGTTCGGTCTCCTCGACGTCGAGCGCTACTACCGGCCGCTCCTCCAATTTCTCGACCACGCGCGCGACGAAGGCTTCGTCCGCGCGGCACAGCGCGAACGCCTGGTCGTCGATACCGATCCGGAGCGGCTGCTCGACGCGCTGTCCCGACTCGTCGGCGGGACAGCGCGCGCAGCGATCAGTCCTTTGACAGGCTGAATTGGAACGGCATCTGGACGAGCTGCTTCACCGGCTTGCCACCAACTTCGGCCGCGTGGAATC
>DATJIZ010000327.1:0-13859 GCA_035492735.1 Gemmatimonadaceae bacterium
CGTGCGCAATATTTCGCCATTGAACTTCGCTGTGCACCAATGGTACTATAGGCGTACCCTCATGAGCTGGAGGCTTGCCGAAGATGGCCAACCCGTTCCTGAGTTCTGAAGAGTACGATGAGCGCGCGCATCAGCTGTACAACGAAGGCCAATACGATGAGGCGCTGACCGTCCTCCGCGAGGGACTCGCGCTCTACCCCAATTCGGTGGAGCTGCACGTCGGGGTTGGATACGCCCAGCTAGCGTGCGAGGAGTACGCATGGGCGCGTCGATCGTTCGAACAAGCGCTCGTTCTCGAACCGGAGCACGAGGACGGCCTCGCCGGACTCGGTGAGACGCTGCTCAAGCTCGGGCAGGACGAGGCGGCAATGCGATGCTTCCACCGTACGCTCGAGCTTGGCTACGCGGATGACATCGATCTCATGCTCCAGGTCGGCCGTTCGCTCTTCCGCGAAGGCTCCCTCCGCGACCACAAGCCGTTCTTCGAGACCGCCAAGGAATTCTTCCAGACCGGTGTGCAGCAGGCGCCCGATTCCGCGGAGGCCGTGGCCTGCGTGGGCTACGCGCAGCACCGGCTCGGCGAAGACGACCTGGCAATCGCCTCGCTGCGACGTTCGCTGCAGCTCGACAGCGATCACGCGGAAGCGCGGATCTATCTGGCCAACATTCTCTACGACCAGGGTGAGAATGAGGCCGCGCTGTATCACTTCGAGCGCACCGAGCCCGACGATCATTGGGACGAGCTCGGCATCTGGCGTCTGATCGAGCTCAAGCGCTCGCTCTACAAGCTCGACGAGAACGATCCCGAGCTGAAACCGTGGGACGATCGTCTCACCGAGCTCGCGAGCGACCTCGATGACATCGATAACCTGCTCATGGAGCTCGATGCGGGCTCCGGCGCGGATACTGCACCTGCTCCCGACACAGCTCGAGGCCAGCTCGAGCTCTTCGGTTCTCTTCTCACCTCGCTCGCCGAGCAGAAGCTGACACCGGAGCATCAGATCATCGTGTCCGACGGGACCCAGTTCGGCGGGACCTGGGAGGAGATCGTGCGGCGACTGCGTGACGAGAGAGGCAATCCATCGCACTCCGTCGAGGAGTTCATGAACGGCGTGTCGCAGCACGGATTCCGGGAGACCGGGGTCCGCATTCCTACCCACGACGCGGAAAGCTTCCTCCGCGGCAGCGCTGTAGCGGGGCTCCTCCGGATCGTTCGGTGAGCACGCTCGAACAGCGGAGCGCGCGCGGTGCCCTCGACGCCGCGCGCCCCGCGGTGGCTCGGCTTGATAGCGCGCGCGGCCCCGAGGATCTGGCCGCCGATCTCATCGAGACGTGGAACGCCATCGAAGCGGCGTTGCGATCGCTCGTCGGGAGCAGCGCGCTCACGGGCCAGGCGCTCATTCGAGAAGCACGCCAACGCCAGCTGATCGACTTCGATCAGGCGAACGCGCTCGCCGCGTTTCAGGCGGTGCACGACCGGCTTCAGAACATTAGCTACCACCCCACCGACGGCGACGTCACCGCTGCGCGGACGGCGTTTCTCAAGCTCGACACGCAGTTGATGGGCGACGCCGGCGTTCCGCCGCCACGGCCGGCGCCGCGCGACGTGCCGCCGGCCGTACCGCCGTCGGCAACGCCCGAGGTAATCGTGACCGAGGCGACGCCTGCGCGAGGCGGCCTGCCGTCGTGGGCGATCCTCGCGTTGATCGTCGTCGTGGCGGCGGCGATCGCCGGTGGCGCCTACGCCATCTTTGGCCGCCGCGGATCCGACTCGATGCAGCAGGGCATCCAGGCGTATCAGCACGGTCAGCGCGAAGTCGCCGTGAGCGCGTTCAACAAAGCGGCGCGCGAGGATCCGCACGCCGCGTTGCCGCACGTCTATCTGGCGCGGATGGCGCGCGAAGTCGGCAACTTCACCCTCGCCAACCAGGAGCTGCAACTCGCGCTTCAGGCCGAGCCGAACAACGAGATCGCTTTGCGCGAGATGGGGGCGAACCTTCTCACCCAAGGCAATTATGATCTGGCGCGGCGGTTCTACGTTCGTGCCGTGCAGGCCGATCCAAAGGACACGACAGCACAGGGCTACCTCGGCTGCACGCTCATGCGGCTCGGCCGCACGGTCGAAGCGGCTAGCTTTCTGACCCGGGCCGGTCCCGGTCCGTGGTCCAACTGCACGCCGGCGGTCGGCGTACAGCCCGGAATGCCGGCGACAGGCGTGCCGAATGCAGCCGCACCGCCGCCAGTCGGAGGCGTGCCACGGCCGTAACCCGGCCGATTGCCGCGCTCCGTTTCGCCCCGACCACAAGCACACGTGACAATTCCTGAGCTCCTACCGACGATCGACCCAACCACCGTCGTTCGCACCAAGCTGCCGAACGGTCTCACCGTTCTGATCCGCCGCGACGAATCAGCGCCCGTCGTCGCGATCGTGACGTACGTGTGCGCCGGATACTTCGACGAGAGCGACGACGTCGTCGGCATCGCGCACGTGCTCGAGCATATGTACTTCAAGGGCACGCCCACGCGCGGGGTGGGCGAGATCGCCAAGCAGACCAAGGCGGTCGGCGGCTACTTGAACGCCGCCACCATCTATGACCATACGAGCTACTACACGGTGCTGCCTTCGTCCGGCTTCGTGCACGGCCTGGACGTGCAAGCGGACGCCTATGCGCGCTCGTTGATCGACAACGAGGAACTGTCGCGCGAGCTCGAGGTGATAATCCAGGAAGCCAAGCGAAAGGCCGACAACCCGGGCGCCGTTGCCACCGAGACGCTGTACGAGTTGCTGCACGACCGGCATCGCATTCGGCGGTGGCGGATCGGGCGCGAGCCGGGGCTGCGCACGCTCACGCGCGATGCGCTAATCGGCTTCTATCGAAACTTCTACCATCCTGGCAACACCGTTCTCTCGATCGTGGGCGACGTGGATCCCGAGGAGGCGCTGGACGAAGTGCGCCGCGCCTACGGATCGATTCCGTCGGGCGAGCCGAATCGGCATCGTGGTCCGACCGAGGAGGGCGTCGCGGGGTTTCGATTCAGGGAATGGCACGGTGACATCGGGCAGACCCAGCTCGCGTTCGGTTGGCGCACTCCAGGCACCACGCATCCCGATACGCCTGCGCTCGACCTGCTCGCCATCGTGCTTGGCGCCGGCCGAGCCTCGCGCTTCTACCGCGCCGTTCGCGAACGCCGACTCGCGTCCTCGGTATCGGCCTACAACTACACGCCGACCGAAGTCGGCGTGTTCGTCGCGTACGCCGAGGCGACACCGGAAACGACCGCCGACGCGGCCAAGGCGATGTGGGAACAGATCCGCGCCGTTCGAGAAGGCGAGGTGGGCGAGCTGGAGCTCGAGCGTGCCAGGCGTGTCTACGAGTCGCAATGGGTCCGTCGCCTCGAGGACATGGAGGGCCAGGCCAATTATCTCGCCGAGTGGGAGGCGCTGGGTGATTGGCGCATGGGTGATCGCTATCTCGAGCGAGTGCTCGCAACGACCCGCGATGAGCTGATCGGCATCGCCGGCCGTCACCTCGACCCCGATAATGCCGGTGTCATCGTCTATCGGCCAAACGGGAGTCCGCAGGTGGCCGACTCGGCCGAGGCAATGCGTGAGCTGCTCGACGGCGCGCCGCGACCGGCGCGGCTCGCCGCGTCCACGCCGTACCACCCGCGGGCGCTCGCGCCACTGGCAACGCCCGAATTCGTGCGCGAGGAAGCAGGCGTGCGCCAATACCGGTCGCCTCGAGGCACGCCGATTCTGGTGCGGCGGAAGCCGGGTGCCCTGCTCGTGCACGCGGGCGTGTTCACGCTCGGCGGCGTGAACGACGAAGACGAAGCGACATCCGGAATCACGACGCTCGTGGTGCGCACGGCGATCAAGGGCACAGCGACGCGCACCGCGGCGCAAATCGCCGAAGAGAGCGAGATGCTCGGTGGTAGCATCAGCCCCGCGGTTCGGGCCGAGAGCTTCGGCTGGTCGATGTCGGTTCCGGCGCGAAACGCAGACGCCGCGATCGAGCTGCTGGCCGATGTGGCGCAGCACCCGACGTTCGAACCGGCGGCGCTCGAGACCGAGCGGGCCGCATCATTGGCAGACGTCGTGGCGCTTCGCGACGACATGTATCGCTACCCGATGCGCCTCGCCGCGCACGCGGCGTTCGGCTCGCACCCATACGGGCTCCCACCCGGCGGCACCGAGGAAGGACTCAAGCGCGTTGATGCCGACGCGGCACGCGCCTGGCACGCCGAGCACCTGATATCGTCGCCCGCGGTCGTCGTGCTCGTGGGCGACGCCGATCCCGACGAGCTTGCCGCGGTTGCGGCTCGCGCATTCGACGAGTTGGGCCCGCGACCGCCGCGCAGGCTCGAGGAGCCGGCGTGGCCATCGACGATCACGACCGAGGTCGAGCAGCGCGATCGAGCGCAAACGGCGCTCACGATTCTCTTCCCGGGTCCGACTCGCACAGACGTGGCGCGCTACTCGGCGGGAATGATTGCCAGCGTCGCGAGCGGATTGGGCGGCCGCTTCTTCGACGAGCTTCGCGACAAGCGCTCGCTCTGCTACACGGTGAACGCCTTCGCGCTCGACCGGCGGTTTGCCGGCGCGTTCGGAGCGTACATCGCCACCTCTCCGGACCAGGAAGAGGCGGCGCGCGCCGGCCTGCTCGCCGAATTCCGCCGCTTGCGCGAAGAGCCCGTGACCGCGGAGGAGCTTTCGCGCTCCAAGACCTATGCGATCGGTACCCACGCCATTCGCCAGCAGAATGGCAGCGCGGTGCTGGCCGACATCGTCGACGCGTACCTGCTCGGCAACTTGCGCGAGCTGGTCGAATACGACGATCGCGTCCGCGAGATCACGGCGGAATCGGTGCAGCGTGTGGCGCAGGAGTACTTCGATCCGAGCCGGCGAGCCGAGGGCATCGTGCGAGGAACGGGCAAGCGAGTGTAGCGGAAACGCTCACCGCGCCGACTCGCGCAGCCCTCTAATGGCCCGGCGCACCGCGTTGGTCGCCGGACGGAGTCTGCCACTCGGCGCGCGGAGGCCGCGCGACTGGCCGTAGTCGCCCGCCTCGTACACGACCGTGCCTTTGATGTTCGGGTGGTCGGTTGCCCACGCCAGCACTTCCCAGATTGCCTGTTCCTGACTCCGCTCGCCGTACGACAGCGGATATCCGCCGGTGGCGAACACCCACACCGGCTTTCGCGGCGGCGTGGCGCGCATCCATCGATCCGCCGTTCGCGTGTCCGCCTGGATGCCGCCGCCCACATACGGCGAGGGGAAGAGCGAGAAGCCAAGAATGTCGATCGGCGCGCGCTGCGAGTTGGCCCACGCGAACAGCGCGCTGTCGTTGCGCGTGTAGGCCGACGCCGCAATGCCGATCCGCACGTTCGGATCGATCGCTTTCGCGGCGCGAACGGCATCGATGTAGTACGACTCCCAGCGAGCGACCGGCAGCGCACCGTGCGCGCGCTCGCCCGCGGTGTACGGATCCTCGGCTGGGATCAGGATGTCGGGCTGAAGGCGCTGCATGACGCGGCGCACCGTGACGAGCCGCTCCTGCACATCGAATGGCGCCGTGCTCACCTCCGGGACGAGCACTCCCCGATAGCCGATCGCCGCGATGATCGTCGTGCTGTCGCGGCGCGCCGGATCGAGCACTTTGGCGAGCGAGTCGAGTGCTTGCCGCGAGATGCCGGGCACCACGACCACACAGATCGCGTCCGGATCGATCAGGCTGACCAGGGAAGAGTCGCTGTGAATCGCCGGCGCCGGCGGCGGGTTGAGGAGGTCCGGAAGGATCTTGAGGCCGACGGCGAAATCCGCATTCGGCCGTTCGCGGAGCTGATCACGCGAGTGCACGGTGTAGTTTCGCAGCTGGATGACCGCCCGCGGCAGTCCGATGGCGATGATGAACGCGCACCACAGTGCCGCATATACCGACATGAGAAAGCGGAACGATGCCGTGAGGCTGTGCAGCGCCGGGAACGCCGGTGAGACCATCGGGACGTTCAGGTAGAGCGGCGACGCGAGCACGCCGGCCGTCCCGCCGGCGAAGACCATGGCCAGGCTCTGCGCCGCGATGAACGCGACGAATGGCTCGGCCGGCGAGTGACCGTGTGCCACGAGAAAGCGAATGATGCCGACCATCGCCACGAGCAGGTTGTAGATCGCGATCGGCAGTCCCCACGCCGGATTGACCAACCGCCGCAGAAACGCGTACAGCGACTGAAACGCGAAGAGAACGAGGACCGCCGGCCACACCCAGTCCATCGTTGCGACGGCTCGACCGGTGATGACGGTGGACGTGGCGAGATGGAACAACAGGCCGGGCACCAGCATCAGGGCGGCCAGTCCGCAAACGGCCTGGAACAGTCGCGGGGCCTGATTGTTCTGGGCAATTCGCCCGGCCAGTACGACGTCCCAGATCAGAATGATGATCGTCAGCGCCAGGTGCGCCGGCGCGAGCAGAGTTCTCATCCGCGTCCGCGGGTCACGGTCTTGATGTCACGGGTCGTGAGCCGGCGCGACAGGACGTCGACGGCCTTGCGACAGTCGTGCGTGGCGGGTGTGACGACGTCGAACAGCAGCGTCTGCCGCCCGGGCAGGGAATGAATCACGATGTGTGCCGCGTCGAGCAACAGTGCCGCCGAGATGCCGCCGTCGGACCGTTGGTGCACGATCGGCATGCCGATCGCTCCGAAACCCGCCGCGCTCGCCGCCGCGATCAGCAAGCCAGCCAGCAGCGCGCCATCGCGGAGCTGTTCGGCCGGCACGCCGAGAAATTCCGCCGAGAGATGTTGATGCGATGGCGGCGAAGGAGTGGTAGAAGACTGTTCCAAGCGATCGACCGGTAGTCAGGGTCCCGCGCCGCACGCGGGCGGCGGCGGACCGGCGGGCTGGCCCCGCGCCGGCGGCGCGGCGCGGCCAGCGGCGCTCGTGCCATCGTTTCGAACCGGCGCGGCCGCCGCCGGCATCGACGCGGCCATCGAGCGCGCGCCGCCCGGGCCGACCGCGCGTACGCCGGCCCATTCGTCATCGAGCTGTCTGGCCAGCGTGCACCGCGTGACGGTGCCGAGCGGAATGATCTCCTCCCAGATCGGCGAGGTCGTGCGGCGAACGAGGAGCTCGTACCCGGTTGCGCCGGGCGACGCGTCCCAACTGAGCGTCCATGCCTGGCCACCCGAGCTGCTCGGCGCGGCACTGCCCGCTGTCGGCGGGCCCGCGCGGCCCTGCCGTGTCGCTCGCGCATTCGCCGGTGTTGCGGGCGCCGCCGCGAGCGACGCGACCGTGATCGCGTTCACACGCGCGACGTTCGCGACGTAGCCGAAGTTCACGTGCGCGAAATCGTCCGTCGGGAGATGCTGTCGATTGTAGTTCTCGACGCGTTCGGTGAACCGAAGCCCGGCATCGCCCAGGGCGACGTACGGCTCGTGATCACCGCCGCGGCCGATCCGGTCGAGGCGCCACACGGGCACCACCTGGAAGTTCGGCAAGTACACGCGATCCAGACTCCAGACATACCGTCCAAGCTCGCGGCTGGGCGAATTGTCTGGGTCGGCCGCGAAGATCCGCATCGATGTCGAATCGGTGTAGCCGTTCGCCGCAACGACGTTGCCGACGATGTCGTCGGTCATGCCGGCGACCACGGCGTAGTGGTGCTCGTGAAGCCACTCCGCGAGCTGCCGCGCGCCCAGCAGCCCTTGCTCCTCCGCGGCGACGGTCACGAAGATGACCGTTGCAGCGAGACCTTTGGGGTAACGCGCCGAGAACACCCGTGCGAGCTCGACGACGGCCGACGCGCCGGATCCGTCATCGTCGGCACCTGGTGCGGTGGAAACCGAATCGTTCCCGCCGCCCGGCATGCCGCAGACACACGAGTCGTAGTGCCCACTCATCACGACCACGCGTGAGGTATCACGGCCCGGCAGCCAGGCCAGCACGTCGACAATGTTGACCTCGCGTCCCTGCGCGCGCGCAACCGCCTGCACCTGGCTGTTGTACTCCACGCGGAGGCATCCGCCGCAGTCGCGCGAGTACCGCTGCAGCTCCGAAAAAATCCAGCGCCGCGCGGCTCCGATGCCGCGCGTGCTCGACAGCGTGTCGGAAAACGAATTTCGCGTTCCGAACGACACCAGCATCGAGTCGATGCGACGAATGCGCGCCGGGTCGATGTCGGCGAGCGCCGCGTCGACCGATGGATCGCGGCGGAGCGCCGCGGATTGATCCAGCGCCTGGAGCGCCGTCACGGCGCGAGGCGGCGCCGCCGGGGTCGGTGCCGCCTGTCGGGCGACGGTGGCCGGCGCGCCGCACGCAGCCGTCCAGGCAGCCGTCGATGCAGCGACGATGCAAAAGAGAATTCGAACTCTCATCATGGCGCGTTCCGTAGAGGCTCGGCGAAGCTATGAATGGCCGCCTGCGCTGGCAAGCACGGGAATGCGCACATAGCTTTGAGCATGGCCGCGCGCGCGACGCTTCGCGCTCTCCCGAACATCATCTCGTCGTCACGCGTCCTGCTCGCCGCGGGCTTCGTCGTTGCCGCTGATCCCAATCGGCGGCTCGGGCTCGTCGGCCTGGCTGCGGCGACCGATTTTCTCGACGGCTGGATCGCGCGCCGCGGCCGGTGGACCTCGCGCTGGGGCGCCTTGGTCGATCCGTTCGCCGACCGGGTATTCGCCCTCGTCGCCGTGTCGACCTTTCTGATCATGGGCGCGCTCTCGCTCGTCGGTTTCTTCGTGATGATCTCGCGCGACATCATGACTGCCGTCGGCTTCGTCGTCGCGAAGATCATCCCGTGGCTCCGGCCGGTGGAGTTCAAGGCGCGCGCTTCGGGCAAGATCGTCACGGTGCTGCAGCTGTTCACGTTCGTCATGCTGCTCCGTGTGCCCACGTGGGTCGCACCATGCTTGTGGCTGGTGGGCATCGCGTCGGCGATCTCGATCGTCGACTACACACTGGCGCTATGGCGGGCGCGCGTGCGGTGATGCGCGCCGCCCCCGTGCTTGGCCTGTCGTGCGTGATTGGTGCGTGGGCGCTCCCGGCAACCGCCGGTGCCCAGCGCACGCCGCCCGTTTCGCCCGAGCTGCGGGCGGACGCGATCGTTGCGCGCGCGCCGTCGGTTCAGGCGGGCGCGGGGCTCGAGATTCCGGCCGGCATCTATGTCCGGATCGGTGTCGACGGTGCGGCGGGGGCCACGTGGCGCGACGGAGCGACCGCCACCGTGGGCCGCGCCGACGCGATCGCGCGCTTCCTGCTCGACCCGTTTCGCGAGGTCCCCATGGGTCTCTCGGTCGGTGGCGGCGTGAGCGTCCCGGTCGGTGCTCCCGCCGGGGCGCGCTCGCCCCACCTCGTGCTCGTCATCGACCTCGAGGGCCGGGTGCATCACGGGCTTGCACCCGCGCTGCAGCTCGGTCTCGGCGGCGGCGCGCGGATCGGCCTGGTGCTGCGGCGATCCGCCGCTCAGTGGCGATAACGAAAACGCCCCCGGAACCGGGGGCGTCGAACTTCGAATGCTGCTATGCGGCGGCCGTGTCGTCGCGCTTCTTGGGCGGCTGCGCGAACCGCTCCCCAAGCTTGCGGAGCTCGTCGATCTGCTCGCCAGCCAGCTCGGGATACCGATTGGTCATGTACGCCATCGTCTCCTCGAACCAATCGGACTGATGTTCGGGAGCAGCCCCGACCACGCCGCACCGCATGATATGCTGAAACAATTCATCGCGAGCTTCCTCGAATGGCGAGGGCGTCGCGGGAGCTTTCGTCGAACGGTTCTTCTGTTTGGCCATGTAATGGAGTTAGGGAAAGAGACAAAGAAATCTAGCGGCGCTTAGAGCGTGATTGCAGCGGACGCGTCCGCGACGACTCGCACCCGACTTACGTGCTTCGATGCGCAATCGTTGCGCCGTGCGGACGGATTTTCGTGATCATGCGACGTTTCCCGCCTATTCGGCGCGTGCGATCGCTCCCGCCGCGCCAACGAACTCGAGGATCATGTTGGTGAGCGTCTCGGGCGCCTCCTCCGGAACGAGCCGGCCGGTGCCCGGCAGCCGGACGAGGCGGCTGCCCGGGATCGCGTCGGCCAGCCGGTCGCCGAGCTTTGGTCCGACGAACGGGTCTTGATCGCCCCACGCGATGAGCGTCGGACAGTCGATCTGACCCAGCTCGATCTCGGCCATGTCGCCGTCGTCGACGGAGCGCGCCAGCGCGAGCAGATGGTTCAGCCCCTCCTGGCCGACGTACGGCGCGAGGTACCGCGCGATGAGCGGGTCGGGCATGTGCTGCGGGTCGGCGACGCTTCGCTCCAGCAACTCCCGAATCAGCGGTGCCGCGCCGAGCACGCCGCGCGAGATGCGCAATGCGAAGCGGGCGGTGTTGCGCTGCATCGTCTTGATGTCTTCGGCGGGCACGTCGTCGAACGCGATCGCGTTGATGAGCACCAATCGCTCGACCCGCTCCGGACGAATGTAGGCCAGGTGCATGGCGATCGCGGCGCCGAGGTCGATGCCGACGATCGTGGCCTTGGACAGGCGAAGCGCGGTGAGCGCTCGATCGAGATAGTCGGACTGCGCCGCGATGCCGAACTGCGCGTCGAACGGGCGGTCCGACTCGCCGTAGCCGAAGAGATCCACGGCGAACGCGGTCCGATTGGCGAGCGCCAGTCCGGGACCGACGTCTCGCCACAGGAAACTGCACGTCCCGAATCCGTGTACCAGAAGAATGGGCGCGCCGCCATGGCCGTACCGCTCCACGTGCATGGAGCCTGGGCCCACCGGTATGCGAAGGAGGTCAGCGTCCATGGCGTAGAATAAGCTTGCGCAACACAGGTACCATCATAGCATCTTTCCCTGCGATTGAAACGAGCCGAACCGGCGCCCTTTTGGAGTACGAGCGGTATGGCGGAGCAGGAGCAAACGTACGACGATGGGCGGGCGCGCAATCTGGAAGCGCTGCTCCGCGCGCTTGCCGCGCGCATTCAGGAGCTGGACGGCCAAGGGCGCCTTCTGGAGCAGGCCGGCGAGCTCATGAAGCTCATCGGCGACGTGCGCAGCGAGTTGTTTCACTACGAAGTCCGGATCACGTACGACACCCCGGAAGTCGCCGATAACCGGCGGATCGTGCGCGAAGCCCAGGATACGGAACCCAATTCATGGCACCCAAGCGAGTGGAAGCCGGACGAGGACGAAAGTCCGGAGTGGTGAAGGCGCGGAAACAGTCGTCGACCACCACCAGGGCTTTTTACCTCATCATCGCGGCGATCGCGATCGTTGGCGTCGCCGCGTTGACGTATCTGTCGACACGGCCCAAGAACGTCGCGACCGTGAGCCAGATCGACACGACGCTGCCGAAAGTCGAGTCCCACGGGTACGTCCTCGGGAGCGCCAACGCGCCGCTCGAGGTCACCGAATTCGGCGACTTCGAGTGCCCGGCGTGCGGCACGTTTTCGGTGCTCACCGAGCCGGAGATTCGCAAACGTTTCGTCGACGCCGGCCAGGTCCGCTGGCGATTCATCGACGATCCACTTCCGATGCACCAGAACACCTGGCAAGCGTCGCGTGCCGCCGCGTGCGCGGACGAGCAGGGCAAGTTCTGGCCGTACCACGACATGCTGTACCAGACGCAGGATCAGTGGAACACCGAGGCCACGAGCAATCCTGACAAGTTCATGAAGCACTACGCGCAGCAGCTCGGGCTCAACACGCAGCAGTTCGACCAGTGCGTGGACACCAAGAAGTACCAGGCCAAGATTCAAGCGCACGCGGCGCTGGCTGAGCAGCGCAAGGTCATGCAGACGCCCACGTTCCTCGTCGGGACGCAGCAGGTCGCGGGCGCGCAGCCGTACGACGTGATCGCCAAAACGATCACCGACGAGCTGGCCAAGGCGGGCGCCAAGCCAGCCGTGGGCGGCGACACGGCCAAGGGCGCGACGGTTCAAAAGCCCGGCTCATGACGCGTCGCATGTGGATGGCGGTGATCAGCCTCGCCGGGCTGTTCATCGGCATCTATCTCACTTTGTACCACTACGGCATCATCGGCACGCTCGCATGCGGCGTCGGGTCCTGCGAGCGGGTACAAACAAGCCGCTACTCGATGTTCCTCGGCGTTCCCGTCGCCACGTGGGGCGCGGGTTACTACGTGTTGATGCTCGCCATCACGATGGCCCGTATTCAGCCGACGCTCGAGGACTCGGCAGGCCTCACGCTTGCCACCGCCGTCCTCGCGACGTGGGGGTTGATCTTCACCGCGTGGCTCAACTACCTCGAGGGCTTCGTGATTCACGCCTGGTGCGAGTGGTGCCTCGGCTCGGCGGGCCTGGTGGTGCTGTTGTTCCTTCTGGCACTGCTCGAGTGGCGGGATTATCGGAAAGGCGGTGTGGCCGATCTCACCGGCGGCGAGAACATAGCAGACTGAAATCGAACGGGCCGATCTCGTCGGCCCGTTCTGCTAAGCGCGCTTGATCGTACGCTGCTGGCCTCGCCCCTGCGAGGCGTCGTTCAGCCGCAGCTTTGGCCGCTCGGCGAGCGCGTCGCCGGCATCGACCGCGCGGCGCCGGTACGGCACGAGATCCTGTCCGAGTACGACGAGAGTGCGCGTCGCGACCGTGCTGGCAAGCGGCTCGGGAATCGCCATCTCGCGGATGTAGCTCTCGATGGCGCGATCGAACGACATGTCTTCGGCCAGCGTGTCGACAAACATGAGGGCGTTGTCGACGTGCGCTCGAATGATCGCTTCTTCCGCGCGCGCCTGAGCGAGCCGGAGCCGCCGCTCGGCAGCGGGCTCGAGCTTGTGCCTGAAGATGCGATCGGGGAAAAGACGGCGAAGAAAGGCGAGCATGGCTGACCAGAGCTGCATTGATGATCGGCTGTTAGACGATTCTTAGCAACACTGGGCACAACGTGTACCAGCGGGGGGAAGGGGGAAGAGGGAAGGGGGAAGGGGGTGAAACGGCGACGGGCGACGGGCGACGAGGCGACGAGGCGAAGGGCGAAGGGCGAAGGGCGAAGGGCGAACCCGATGAAACGGACGGCGCAGGGCTCTGGCGCGCTAATCGTGAAGACTCCGACGGAGGTTCGTGAGCATTCTGCTGATGCTGTCGCTGAGCGCTCGAACCTTCGATAGCTCGTCGCCCTCGGCGAACCGGAGACGCTCGGCGAGCGAGAGCTCGGTTTCGATTTCGGCGACTGAGCCGTGCGCCACTGAGACAAAATGACGATACTCGGCTCTGCTGTGTCGCGCGTTGCCCTCGGCGATGTTCGCCGCGACCGAGACCGCCGCGCGGCGAAGCTGAGCCGTCAGTCCGAACCGCTCGTCGCGGGGGAATCGACCGGAGACGGCATAGATCTCGACCGCGAGGTCCATCGCGAACTGCCAGACCGTGAGCTCTCGAAAGCTGGCGGCGCGCCGCCGATGCGAATTGTCGACCATGGTGCGACGAAATAACACCGCCGCGTCATTGCCCCGTCATGCCACCCCGCCACCCCGCCACCCCGCCACCCTGCCGTACGCTGTTCGCTGTTCGCTGTTCGCTGTTCGCTGTTCGCTGTTCGCCCGTCGCCCGTCGCCCGTCGCCGTTCGCCGCCCCCCTTCCCGCTTCCCCCTTCCCCCTTCCCCCCTTCAGCTTTCCTGCGCCTCGTACTGATCCTTCAGCGCCGCCACCACGTTCGGATCGGCGAGCGTCGTCGTGTCGCCAAGGGCGCGACCCTCGGCGATGTCACGCAGGAGGCGCCGCATGATCTTGCCCGATCGCGTCTTCGGGAGATCGGCCGAGAAGAGGATGTCATCGGGCTTGGCGATTGCGCCGATCTTCTCCGCCACGAAGTTGCGAAGCTCGTCGCGGAGCTCCGAGTCGTGCTTGAATCCTTCGCGC
>DATJIZ010000328.1:0-3537 GCA_035492735.1 Gemmatimonadaceae bacterium
GGCGTGACGAGGAAGCTGTCGCGCCCCGCCGTGATCTCGATCGCCGTGGGATTCGGAACAACAGCATACGCGGGCGGGTGGTCGGCGGTCGACGGCCCCGTGCGCGGCGCAGTCCGACACGCGGCGGCGAACAGGAGAGCAATCGCGAGCGAGGCGTGAGCAAGGCGACGTGTCATGACGGTAGGATAGCAAACCCGGGCCGATCTGTAACGCTGCCCCGCGGCTAAACGCCGAGCGGACCGCGTCGTCCAGTGCGCCCGGCGCGCCGCATGCCCGTCGGTCCTTTCAGCGGATTAACAACGCCAGTTCCCAGCAGTCCAACAGTCCGCTGGGCTACTTCTATTCACGGGGTTTTTTCTATGCGAAAGACAATGGTAATCGCCGCCTTGCTCGCTGCCGTAGCGAGCACGACGGCGCTGCAAGCACAAGGGAATCCGGGCGGCGGGCGCCGCGGCGGAATGGGCATGCGCGGAGGCCCCGGCATGATGGACGCCGAGCTTCTCAAGGGCATCACGCTCAGCGACGCCCAGAAGGCGAAGCTCGAGCAGATTCGCGAAGCCGAGCGTGCGAAGATGCAGGCCGAGGGTGGCCGCGGTGGCGGCCGCGCCGAGATGGATTCGATCCGCGCCGCGCGCCAACGGGGCGACACCGCACTCGCCCAAAAGTTGATGGCCGAGCAGCGGGCCAAGATGGACGTGCGACGCGACACGCAGATCACCGCGATTCGCGGGATTCTCACGGCGGACCAGCTTCCACAGTTCGACGCGAATGTGGCGGAGCTGAAGAAGCGCGCCGCCGAGGGCCGCGGCCGCCGCGGCGGGCCGCCGGGAGGCAGACGTTAGCGAATCGGTGGGCCGATGTGGCAGTAGGTGCAGAGGGTCGGATTCTTCTTCTGCATTCGCGCCGCGTCGAAATTCGGCCCGTGTGGATTGATCCGGCTGCCGAATGATGAGTGGCACTTGATGCAATCCGTCTGCTGGTGACACGACACGCAGCTCGGCATGCTCTGCCGGGCTGCTTCGCCGTGTTGCAGGAGCCAGAGCGGCTGAGCGGAATGCGCGGGGCCGGATCGGCGCTGTGAATTGGCCGCGATCCCGACACTCTGTGCGTGACACGACCGGCAGAAGACTTCCGTGTTGTGACACGACGTGCAATTCGTCTCGCGCGCGTAGGCCTCGCTCGCGTGACGATACACGTAGTCATAGACGTGATATCGGCGTTGACCCGTGCCCTGATGGCAGTTCGTGCAATAGCGCTGTTCGTGACAGCCGGCGCAATCGAGTCGCCGCGTCGCGGCGCTTGGGCCATGCGCGCGGACGAAGTCGTACGGATGCACCCGTACGACGCGCGGCGTGTCGGTCGGAGTCGCAGCAGCCGCCAGTGACACCGCGGCGGGACCGGGCGGATGTACCGCCGGCATCGGGCGCAGTTGCACACCTCGGCCGGAATCGGCTTTCGGCAGTGCGTTGATCCAGCGCGCGCCGAGCGAGCCGGTGTGACAGGCGCGGCAGCCCGGCTGGGCGTGACAGGTCGCGCACGACTCGATGTTGGCGCGTGCCAAGGCGCCGTGCTTTTCGGAGAACCCCGCGTCGCGGTGACTTGGCGGTACCGGATACATGGCCGGCTTCCCACGCAGCAACCGCGCGACGCGCTGATCGCTGCCGAGTGATGGGATGGGCTGCAATGTCGCGGAGTTCAAATGACACCGCGCACAGCTTTCTCTGGTGTGACATGCCGCGCAGGTCGACGTATGTGCAGTCGCCAACGCGCCATGTGTCTCCAGAAAACGTGGATCATCGTGCCAGGCCGGACGCGGCACGCCGGCAAGGGCGCTGTCGCCGAGCGAGCGAGCTCGCGCCAGCGGAGCGTGACAGGTCGCGCACGGGGACGTAATCGCAAAGTGCGACGGCGCCGGATGCGCGTGACAGCCGATGCATGTCTCCGGACGGGGTCGCACGATCGCGGTCATCTGGATCGATGTCGTCCCGGAGCCATGACAGGTCGCGCACTCGATGCGCGTCCCCGATGAATCGTTCGCGCGCAGATGACGCGTGTGATCGAATCGCAGATTCGTCGTGTACGGACGCCACGCCGCCCACGACACTTGCTTCTCGTCGCGTCCATTGTGGCAATCGGCGCACTGGGCCGCGGCCGGGAACATCGCCGACGAATCACCCGTCGTGATCCCTGCGTGGCACGACGCGCACCCCGTCGGGAAGAGCTTGTCGTGCTTGGCGTGCGGGAACGCGACGTCGTCGGGGCGCGCGTTGGCGCGTCCAAGCGAAAAGGCAGCCGACATCAGCACACCGAGCGTCGCCGCGAGGACCGAGCGACTGAAGATCGATCCGCCGGTCATCGCCCGCCTCCACCATACGACGTCGGCGTCGATCGCATGCCGGGATCGCCGCCGCCCCACCACTCGAGCCGCAGCAGGGCGCGCCGCTGCGTCCAGTTCACCGTTGTGGACGGCGTGCTCGACGCGGTTTGCCGATAGGCGCCCGCCTGGGCGACCAGGTGCAGCGTGGAGGTCAGCGGAATCCCGGCGTCCAACATCGCGCCAAGCAAAAAGCCATCGGCGAGACGGAACTCGAAGATGTTCTGCGTCGCGCTGCCGGTGACGCCGAACCACCGATCGTCGGACCGCGTCCACCGAACGCCAACGCTGCCATCGGACTTCGCCGCGCCCGGGCCGATATCACGGCGGTAGCTGCCGTTGACGTCGAACGTCCTGCCGGCGCGCCAACCGCCGGTCGCGAGCAGCGTCCAGCCGTTGTCACGCAGCGGTAAAAATCCGACGCCGGTGTGCGTGTCTTGATACTGGCGGTAGCCGCCGCCGAGTGTCGTCCACCACTTCCCGTCGGCCGACTGCCAGCGTCCGTCGCCGCGAGCCTCGTTGAAGCCGACCGGAGCGAAGACACCCCAGATCGTCCAGAGTGGGAAGAACGGAGTCGAATGGCGGTATTCGACGCTGCCGCCGATGCGCGATGAGAATGGGCGGGAGGCGCGCAGCACGAATTCGTTGATCGCGGTCGTCGCGAGATCAGCCTGACTGTTCAGGGTCAGGACGGTACCGGCGACCGCGTACACGCCGTCAACGGACACGCGATCGGAGTAAAAGCCGGCCCTGTCGGCGCGAATGACTCGCTGGTATTCAGCGTTCACCGCCGCGGTCGCCGACGCGCGCCAACTGCCCGTGACGCCGAAGATGAGGCCACCGTCGTCCGGCGGGATGTTGTCCGCCGCGGCGAGCTCGCCACTCGTGTAGGGTTGGCTCAGGCCCTGGACGAGCGCGCGGCCCCCGTACGCCTCCAGCATGACACCACGCGCCGGCCGGATGCCGAGCGACGCGCCGTCGAAGTTATTGACGCCGAGCTGCGACGTGAGCCACTGTCGTCCGGCGCGCGCGATCCATTTTTCCTTATTCAGCTCGATGTATGCGGCGAGGGTCGCGAAATGATCTTCTTCGCCCGTCCATAGCTGCGTCAATCCGCCGAGATTCGTCGCGGCGCGGACGTGGGCATAGACGCTCACGCCCTG
>DATJIZ010000329.1:0-15201 GCA_035492735.1 Gemmatimonadaceae bacterium
AAGCCCAGTCGAATGTATGAGGTCCTCACCACCAACCTTTCGCCTTCCCCCGCACTGGGGGCATGACGTCGGTGATAGATTGTCGAACCCACCCGGTGGACTTGTTGGCTCAAAAACGGAGTTCTCCGTCCCGAGTAGTTGTTTCTCTACTCTGTCAACGCAATTTAAGGTCCGTCGCCGACTCGGTCAATTCACGATTCACCTACGAGACAACATGGACATCGGCATCGTCGCTGGCGTGGGACTCCTCGTCGTATGGGCCGTTGCGGCGCTCGTCTTCGACGGACCTGGTTGGGTCCATCTCTTGCTCACCGTCGGCGTCTTCCTGATCATCTACCGCATCGTCGTGCGCGGAGATCGACGACATCCGAACCCGCCCGCTTCTTGACGCGTCACCGCGCGACAAGTATCAACGCCGCGATTCCCCAAGCCAGCGTGAGGAGCGTCACCGGCACGCCCGCGCGCAGGTAATCCACAAAGTGGAGACGCTCTCCGCGCGCCTCCGCCCGCTCGGCGACGATCAGGTTTGCCATCGAGCCGAGCAGCGTCAGGTTCCCGGCGAACGTCGAGCTCATCGCGATCGTCAGCCAGACGAAGGTCGGGGCCGCCACCGTCGGCACCACTGGAATCCACAGAATCACGGCGGGCACGTTCGAGATCAGGTTCGACAGCCCGAGCATCGCCGTCGACGTGACCACCGCATCGTGAAGCGGTGCGCCGCGGATTTGGGCCGCCGCGGCCGTCGTCAACCCGGTGAGCAGCGGGAGATCGCGCGCGCCCCGCATCACGACGAATAGCGCGCCGAAGAACAGCAGGAGCGACCACTCGACCTTGGCGAACGCTTTGGCAGGATCGCGCTTCGCGATCGCCAACAGAACGGCCGCGGCGGTGATCGCGACGAGCGGCAGCGACAGTCCGGCGAGCCAGCCCGCGAGCGCCGCCGCAAACACGATCAGCGACTTCGCGACGAGCACACCGTCGAACGGCTCGTCCGGCACGTGCACGGCGGCGGTCAACTGGCGCGAGAGATCGTCGCGGTGGACGATCCGGACCACCGCGAACACGATCGCCAGACCGCCGATCGACGGCAGCGCGAGCGACGCGAAGAAGCGCGCGAACGTGAGTCCGCTCGCTACGCCAATGAGCATATTCTGGGGATTGCCCGTCGGCGTCATCGCGCTGCCCACGTTCGCCGACAGCGCCAGCGCGATGAGGTATGGCCGAGCCGGAAGGCGAAGCGGCCGCAGCACCGCGATCAACAGCGGCGTGAGCACGAGGCAGATCGTGTCGTTCACGAAGAACGCCGAGAGCAAACCGCTCACCACGACGACCGCGCCGAGCAGCGCGCTCGCCGAGCGCGCGCGTTCGACCACGAACCGGGCCGCCCACTCGAAGAAGCCGCCCTCCTCCAGAAACCCCGTGAGCAGCAGCACGCCGAGCAGAAACACCATCACGTCGGCGGAGATGGCGCCGTACGCTTCGTGCAGCGGCAGCCCGCCGACCGTGACCATTGCGACGGCACCGAGCAGCGCCGCCGCGGGCCTGTTCAAGCGCAGCATCGGTACCTGCTGCACGGCGATCAGCAGGTACGTGGCGATCAGGATGACGAGGCGTGTCGTCGCCACGCGGCGAGACTACGGACTGCGAATGGTCGCTGTACTCTGCCGCAGCGTGGCCCCGATCTCAAATTCGATCATCTGACCCTCGCCCACGTTCAGAGGGCCCGACGTGGCGATGCCGACTCCGCCGATCGGCGTCCCGGTGATCACGATCGATTGTCCGACAGTCAGCATGTAGTCGATCCGGAAATCGCCGGCGGAATTTCCGGAGACTTGTCCAAGTCGCCGACTCACGCCGCTGACCACGACGGCGATGTTCATGTCGAGAAAGTTGTCGTTCTTGACATGCACCATGATCGGATCGGGACGTGGTTGGGGCGTATCTCCGGGTTTGCCGCGCGAACATGCCATGCCGGCAAGCAGCACGACGGCGGCGATGCCGGGACGACTCAGTGGTGACCGCATACGGCTCCGGGGTGGGCGGAGGAATCTGGAGTCAAATCTCCCAGTTGGACAGGACGAGCCCGCGTGTCGGTTGTTTCTCCTCGTATCCCGCGAGCGACATCCGGAGATCGGTCCATCGCACGTGACCACCCAACGTGATCACGCGCCGGTACGCCGAGACCAATTCACTTTGGAGCCGAAGTGCGATCCGTCGGGTGCCGCTGCGCCGCGCAAAATCGCAGATCGCACCCAGCATGTCGTCGAAACGGGCCTCCTCGGTGAGCCCCAGCTTGAGCACGCGCAGTTCTTCGCGCGCCCGGCCCTCGACCAGCGGCGCGCTGTGGGCGAGCGCGAAGCCGATCAGGTGATCGTCCCGGTAGAGGAGGACGGTATCGCCAAGCCCCAGCTCGGCCGTGAGGTGGATCTCGCGCGAGTAGTCGTACCCTGGCAGCTGCTGCTCGACGAGCCGCTGGCACTCGCGAATGGCGTCGTCGCGATCCCGTGGCGAGAGCCGTCCGAGCATCAGCGCCGGCGTGTCGGCGTAGTTCGCCTCGAGCGTCGTGGTGAGCGTCAGTCGACCCGGCACGAAACCAAGCCTCGAGTAGAAGCCGATGTTGTCCATCGTGCGCGGCATCGTCTCGAGGCCGATCACGGTGGCGCCCTGCGCCTTGAGCCATTCGATGCCGCGGGTGACGATCTCCTTTCCCGTGCCGCTCCCCTGGTACTCGGTGCGCACGGCGAGAGGCCCCATCCATCCCTCCGTGCCGGATCGATGGACCATGTTGAATGCCACGAGCTGACCCCGCTCGTCTCGCCAGAGCATCGCGCCGTCGTCGGCATCCTCGATCGCATAGCGCCAGATGGTCGGGTTGAGAAACGGCACCCGAACCCCGACCATGCCGTCGCGCCGATAACGCTCCGTGAACGAGTCGCTGAAGACCTGATTCAGCTCGGTGATCTGATCGAGCCGCGGCCGGAACGGGCCCGCGATGGCGTGCGGCCGCCACGCGCGAGACGTCGCCATCAGTCCGCCGCGCCCGCGTGCACGTCGAGCAGCGCCTCGCCGCCCCGCGCTTCGGCCTCCACGCGCGACGATCCCGATTCTTCGTCGTACCGTACGGTGACCACTCGATCCAGCCCCTCGCGCACCGACTCGATGTGCGTGATGAGGATGACCTGCTCGAAGCGATCCTGCAGACGTCTGAGCAGATCCACCACGTTGTGCCGGCGCGTCTCGTCGAGCGAGCCGAACACCTCGTCGAGAATCAGCAGTGAGAATGCCTGACCCGCGCGTTCCGCGATCATCTCGGAGATTGCAAGCCGAAGGACCAGGTTCGCCAGATCCTCTTCGCCGCCGGAGATGACCGGTTTGGGGATCGTGTCCTCGAGCACGATGACGTTGTACTGGTCGTCGAGCTCCAACTCCGTGTACCGGCCCTCGGTCAGCTCGCGAATGTATCGGCTCGCAAGATCGGAGATCTCGGGTCGGAGCGCCTGATTCAGGTCCGTTCGCAGGTCGGTGAACGCCCGATCCAGCTCATCGTGCAACCGGCGCTCTCGCGTCAGCGCGCTCAGATGCGCCTCGTTCCGCGCCAGCTCGGCGCGCGCGCGGTCGGCCGATTCGAGGGCAGCGCGCGCCGACGCCAGCTCGGCGTCGGCCGCCACGGCGGTCAGCTCGCCGGCGCGAAGCTCGGCGGCTGCCTGCTCGTACCGCTCCCGCATCTCGGTGAACGACGCTTCCGAGAACCGCAGCGCCTCGCGCCGCGTCGTGAGCTCCGTTCCGCGCGCGGCCACCTGCTGCAGCGCAATGCGCACGCGCTCGCGCTCCGCGATCAGGCCTGGTTCGCGCTCCAGCAGGCCCGAGAGCTTGGTGGCTTGCGCGGCCAACGGCGTCAGCCGCTCCACGCCGGCACGCACCTCGGCGTGGCGCGTCGCATCGTAGCTCACCGCGATCGTCTCGAGCTCGCGGCGGATGGCAGCCTGACGCTCTTCCCGAGTGGCGAGATCCTGCGTCAGCGCGGCCAGCTCCTGGACCGCCGCCTGCACCTTGGCCAGTCGGCGCTCGAGCTTCCCCACATTCTCGAACAACTGGCGCCGTCGCTCGTCCAGCTCCTTGATCTCGGCCGGCATCACGTCGAGTTGTTCGATGCGTGCACGGAAGTACTTGCCGTCGACCGTGATCGTCTCGATCTGCGTGTCGAGCACCTCGAGCACGGATCGGAAGTGCGTGCCGAGCGGTCGCGCACAGATCGGACAGATTCCACCTTCGCCGAGCTCCACGATCTGTTCGCGCTGCTTTTGCACGTCGCGGAGCTGGTCGATGAGCGCCTGCCGTTTGGTCTCGGCCTCCTGCCGGTCGCGAACCCAGTCCGTTTGTGCGTCCTCGAATTCGCGCTGCGTGCGTTCGAGCTCCGAGCGCGCCTGCGCGAGCTGCAGCGCCACCTCGGGTTCGAGGGCCGGCGCCGTCTCGATTTTTGCGATCCGCTCGCGAAGCCGCGCGGCCTCGTCGCTCAGCGACTGTTCCGTTTCCACGAGCGTGCGCCGCCGCTCCGCCTCGTTGCAGCTGCGGTCGAGCGCGCGCAGCTCGAGCTGCAGCGCGGGGAGCGGCGACAGCTCGGCGGTGAGTCGCTCGAGCTCGCGACGCGCCGCCGCCGCCGCGTCGAGCTCCCGCGCCACGCGATCCTCGTCGCGCACGAGCGCCGTCCGCTCGCCTTCGACCACGCGCAACTCGGCGGCGATCGCCTGAAGCGCGTCGCGCTCGCGCTGCACGGCCTCCCAGCGCGGCGTCACCTCGTCGAGCGCCCGACGGCAGCTCTCCGATCGCGCCGCCGCGTCGCGCGCACGAGATGCCGCGTCCTGCACGCGCCGTTCGGCATCCGCCAACGCCGCGTTCACCACCTCCGAATCGGCCATGCCGGCGCGCAACCCCGACATCTCGGCGGCGATGGTTTTGCGTCGGTCGCGCACCAGCCCCTGCGCCGTGCGCAATCGCTCGTACCCCAGCACCCGCGATAGAAACTGCGCGCGCTCGGCCGGGCCCATCGCCGCCATCACGCTCAGTTCCTTCTGACCGGTGAAATAGGTGTTGAAGAACTCCTCGTGGCTCATGCCGAGCCGGCGGCGGAGGAGCTCCGTCACTCCCGAGATCGACGTCGCGATCGGCGCCGCCGCGCCGTCGAGGTACAGCTCGGCGCTCGTCAGGCTGCGCGAGACGAAGTAGCGGTGGCCGCCAAGCTCGAAGTCCAACTCCACCTTGACCGACGCCCGGGGCCCGGCGCGATAGGACTTGATCGACTCACGCGTGCCGCGCGCGGCCGGCATGCCGTACAGGGCCCAGGCGATCGCCTCGAGGATGGTCGATTTTCCCGAGCCGTTGGGACCGATGATGCCGGTGATCCCGGTCTCGAATTCGATCCGGGTATCGGTGTGCTGCCGGAAATTGCACAGGTGCAGGCTGTTGAGCCGCATTCAGGCGTCGACCAGGGCCGATGGCGTTGCGGCGGCTTGTGCCTCGTCGAGATACGTCAGCGCGCGTTCCACCAGTGTGGCGCGATCGACGTCGGGATCCAGCGCGCGCGCGAGCAGCTTCTCGCGCACGATCTCGTTGAGCGACGGCCTCCGTCCTGGCGCGCCCGTGCCGTGCAGCCGCAGCGCTTCCGGACGACGAAGATCGAGCTGAAAGCTCAGGGCGCGCCGCTTGAAGTCACGAATCGCACGATGATCGAGCTCGCGCGATATGTGGCGCGAGACGTCGCGCACCGTGAGGCGCACGATCTTCTCGTCGATGCCGCCCTGGCAGCTTTCCACGGTAGTGCGAATGCGCTCGTCGATTTCTGCCGCCGAGAGTCCCCGCGCGCTGACCGGCGGCAGATCGACCAGCGGTCGCGCCGGCGGCAGCACGTGGAAGCGGTGCTCGCCCGTGACCAGATCGCGCTCGATGAACCCCTTGCCATCGATCCCGGCGATCCGTTGCTCGTACAGCTCACCCCACGTGTTCGAGCTCGTGTAGTCGATCGATCCGCTGTAGAACGCGTTGGGCGCGACCTCGCGGTACACGTGATAGTGTCCGAGCGCCACGTAATCCCACCGCGACGCTCCGAGCTCCTCGTGCGAGATTTCGAGCGCCGCACGATCGATGGCGCCCGCGCTCGCGGGAAGCATTCCCTGCACTTCGCCGTGCAGCACGAGCACGTTGATCCCGGCGTCGAGATCCGGAGAGAGCGACGGACGCACCATGTTCGGTACGTCGGGAACTGCGAGGATCGAGAGGCCGCGTTCGGGAAACGCCAACCGCCGCGGTTCGCGGTCGACGACTGTCAGCCCAAGCTGCGCAAAGAGCGGGAGGATGCCGCCCGTTTCGGCCGATCGTGGCGTGTCGTGATTGCCGGCCACGAGCACGACGATCGCCTGCGGCAGCGCCTGCGTGAGTCGCCCGAACTGGATGAACGCGTGGAGGATCGCCTGGTTCGTAGGCCTGACGCTGTGAAACACATCGCCCGCGACGACGACGATGTCCGGTCGCAGCGCGATGATCTGGTCGACGGCCGTGCGAAACGTCGCGGCGACATCCGCCTCCCGCTGATTGACTCCGCCGGGAGTGAGCCGCTGATACTGCCGGTAGCCGAGGTGGAGATCAGAGAGATGGACCAGGCGCATGCGGCGAGGTTGCTCCGCCGTAATGTAACCTTAGCGTCGCTCCACCGTGTGCATGTGCTGCGTGATTCGCATCTGCATGCGAATGGGCTGCGCATTGGTCGCTGGCGCCGGCTTGAGCGACGAGCTCACCACGATGTTGAACCACGATTCCTTGAGCCAGCCGCGCTGCTGGTCGAGCAGCATCGTGCCGCTCACCAGGCCTTTCTCGAGCACGGCGCCGGACGCGGCACCGGGGCCGCTCGCCGGCCGCAAGTCGCCGCGCATCGACACGCACGCCACCTTGCCGTTCCGCGTCAGCGAGTCCAGCCGGAACTTCACCTGCAGCCTGGCCGACACCTGTGCCCCCAATTGCGTTCCGACGGGAAGCGACATCTCACGCGACCACGTCTGCCCGACCGCGATTGGCGTCTTGGGAAACGTCGCCGGCATCAGCGAAACGACCTGCGCCACTTCGCGCGGCGCCCCGCCGCCGTCCGCCTGCAGCATCGACACGCTGCCGTCGGGCAGGACGCGGAATCTCGTCTGCTGCCCGCGCATCTGGGACTGCATCTGCTGCGTCGCGACGCGCGTGCGATCGTCGGTCGTGCTGAGCCGCACGGAGTCGGTCACCGCGAGCACGGCGATGCCCTCGCCCGCCATTCCCTCGACGATGGCGCGGGAGAACATCGTCATCGTCGTGAGCACCATCGCGCTGGCCTCGCCGGACTCGGTACGGCGAACGCCGGTCATCTCACTTTGCTGATCGAGCCGCATGCGGATCGTGTCGCCGACCTGTGGCTTGATTTGCAGCATCACGCTTTGCGCCGCCGCGGCGCGCGCCGGTCCCGACAGGATGATCAGCGCCGCGACGGCACGCTCGCACCACGAAGGACGCATCGAGATTCAGAACCCGTACGGATCGTCGGCGGGTGCCGTGCGCAGCGGCGGCGCGGATGGACGCGCCGACGTCTCGCCTGCCACCACGGGGCGTAGCCGCGACAGAAACGCCTTTCGAACGTCCGCCGGCCGCTCGAGCAATACCGCGTTCCTAGCCCGGATCACCTCGTCGTCGTCCCGAATGCCGATCGCGTCGCGCACCCAGCCCAGCGTGATCGACGGATCCAGCGATCGCAGGCTGCGGAGCACTGCATTGTCCAGGTCGACGTCCACCGCCTGCGGATACAGGTCCGCTCCGTCGCGCCCGCGCATGATGGCCGGTCGCGGAAAGCGAACGAATATCGGCTGGGTGAAGTGCGGGTGCCGAACCATGAGTTGGCCTTTCTCGAGCGTCGCGAGCTTGGTCCGCACGGCCGGGCTCAGCACGGAATAGCCCGGTGTCGCGAGCTCGTCGGCGTCCATCCGGCCGTACAGCGCCGTGCCGGAATTGCCGACCACCCGCCGGTGCACCTGCGACCGGAACTGCTGCGCGCTGAACAGCACGAGTCCGAGGTATCGGCCTCGCTCGGCGAGGTCGAGCAGCATCTTGCGGACGTACGTATCCGGGCTGTCGCTTGGCGCATACTTGTTCAGCTCGTCGACGAACACCACGACGTGGTTGACGCCGAGGTCACGCTTCTCGAGGTGCTCTCGGAGCTTGGTGACCACGCGGGCGAATATGAGATCCTGTGCGGCCTCATCGAGTGAGGCGACGTCGATCACATACACCGTTCGGTCCTCGAAGCTCCCGAACGGCAGGTCGCTGACCGTGCCGGTGTCGGTCACCAGTCCGGCACATCGTGTCGAGATGTTCGACAGCCGGTTCCGGACCTTCCGGATCGTCGCGATGTGGTGGGTCCGCCACCCGTCGCTGTTCTTGCCCTCGAGCGCGGACAGCACGTCACGGAACCACTCTTCCAGATCGGCGAACGACTTTACCAGGTATCGCCGGTGGCCGAGCATCGGGTCATGGAACTCGCGATCGACCACGCGCTCGCGAATGAAGTCGATCAGCGCGTCGGCCTTGGCATCCACATCGTCCTTGTTGAGCAGCACTTCCGCGTACTGCAGGACCTCGCGCAATCCCCATGTGAGCGAGGTCACATTCTCCAGCAGCGCTTCGTTGGAGCGGAGCGTGTTGAGCGAGAACCCGTCTGGTTTGTAGGGTGCGAAATACTGGACGCGCTCGAAGGGCCGCGCCGGCACGCCGCATTTGTCGTACAGGTCGCGGTCGGCCGCCTCCAGACTTCCGGGCTTGTCGAGGAAGCACAGATCCGGACCCTTCACGTTGAAGCACACGGCGGCCACCGAGCCCTTCTGCGCCGGAAAATGCGCGAAGATCGACGAGAGTATCCACTCGATGGCGCTCGTCTTGGTGGCGAGCCCGGAGACGCCGGTAATATTGAGGTGCGCCGCCTCCGGGCCGAGCAGGAAATCCGCGTCCAGGTAGATCGGGGCTTCCGTGCCGCCGGCCCGGTAGACGCCGATCGGAATGCCTGTCCGCGCGTCCGCTCGCAGGTACGCGTCCATCCGCAGGGCCACCGCGACGTCCTGATCGTCGGCCAGAAACACTTCGCCCATCGGCACAGGCTGGAGCGGCTCCTCGGGCAGCTGCCGCAGAACGGCTGCGCTGTACAGCCGGATCTCGGTGCGCTTGGTCGCGGCGAGCGAGGCGCCGGCCGGTGTGCCGTCGTGCCCCAGCACATCATGAAGCGGCGACTGAAGATCGGTATAGCTGAACCCCTCGACGACGATGCCGTAGATCCGCGGCACGTGACCGTTCACCGGCAGATCGCCGTCCACCCGCACGATG
The DNA here is from genome assembly GCA_035492735.1 of Gemmatimonadaceae bacterium. Taxonomy (GTDB): domain Bacteria; phylum Gemmatimonadota; class Gemmatimonadetes; order Gemmatimonadales; family Gemmatimonadaceae; genus JAQBQB01. The sequence goes on from DATJIZ010000329.1 coordinate 9,388, forward strand.
GTACCGATGCCGACGGGCGAGTCGAGCGCCGTCCAGAAGTGGAATTCGTGGGGCGTGTTGGGCTTCCGCTCGGTCGCCACGACGCGGCCGAGCGCGGCCGTTTGCTCATGCTCCATTCACCTCACCTCACATGACAGCACGAAGAAATTCCTCGCAGTCGCGAATGCCATAGACCATCTTGTCCCAACGGGCGTCGGGCAGGGCAATCGGGGCGACTTCGGCGAGGATCCAGCGCGAAACCTGATCGGCCCGCGCGCCAACCGATGCTTCGTCTGCTCGATCGGGGTGCGCAATCTCGACGCGAACGAGGCCCCACATCGGGTCGGCGCCGCTCCGGTCGCGGAGGCGCAGGTACCAGCTCGCGACCGGCATTCGCTTGGGCGAGGTGATCCGGAACACGCTCGAGCGCTCGGCGGCGCGCAGCCCGAGGACCTGCGCGAGGGCCTCGCCCTCGGCGTAAAGCGTCCGATGCGTCTTGACGACGCCGACCGCGCACGACGACGCGGCGACGCGGTCCGATCCGCTGATCCCGCCATCGATCAGCAGCGGGCGCCCTTCGCGCTCGCACCAGTCGCCGGCGAGCCTGACCTCCGCCCGCTCGCGATCCTTCTGCAGACGATGGATCGCCGCGTCGCGCAGTGCGATCGGGTGACCGATCGCCGCCGGCGCTTCGCTATCCACGTCGCTCGTATCGCGCAGCTCGATCCCGCTCTCGTGCAATCCCTGCCAGAGGGCATCCGGTATGCTCGACCGCGGAGCGTACACGCGCTGCTCCACGATGTGCCGCCACGTGTAGAGCCGCATGTTGCGCCGTTCGCGGATGACCGCGGCGACCGTCCCGTGCATCACCGGAACGCCGGTCTCGCTGGCGTACAGAATCCGGCTCGATTGAGTACCATCCAGAAACGCGGCGAAGCCCGGCTCGGGCGGATCGAATACGCGCCGTCCGCGCATCGCGCCGGGCTCGATCACGACGGTACCGATTGTTCGCGTGGGCTCGGATGGCAGCGGCACGCCGTCGAAGGAGCTGTCGCCGGCGACGCTCAGATTGGCGTCGGGAAGCAGGCTGGCGAGCACCCGCATCACGCCGCGGATCGAGCTGTCCGGGGCCGGCGACGTGCGAGGCGTGGAAGGTGGCGCGACCGACATCGCGCGCACGTTAACCCCCGGTCCGCCGGTGGACAAGCAAGCCGCGGCCGCCATCGACCCGGTCGGACGCGGCGTCGGGCGCGGCCGCCGTTCGGGCGTTCGTTCGTTCCCTGTTGATGATCACATCTTGACTGTCATGAGGACGCACGCTAGAGTGCAGCGCACCTTCGACGGGAGGACGCCGTGGCCGATGCGATCGCGGGCGATGCAGGCAACACCGATGTCATCCAGGGCACGCTCGACATGCTCATCCTCAAGACGCTGAGCCTGGAGCCGCTGCACGGCTTTGGCATCGCGCGGCGGATCGAGCAGATCTCGCGCGGTGTGTTCAAGGTGAACCCGGGCTCACTGCTCGTCGCGCTCCAGCGGCTGGAGCGCGCCGGCTGGCTCGACGCCGAATGGCGGGACTCGCCCAACTCACGGCGTGCACGCTACTACAAGCTCACCCGCACCGGCCGCCGGCAGCTCGACGTCGAGACCGCCGACTGGAAACGTCGCGCGGGCGCCGTGGCGCGACTCCTCGCGACGGACAGCTGAGCGATGTCCGTCATTCGACACCTACGGAGCGGATTGTCGGCGCTGCTCCACGGCGAGCAATCCGACCGGGACGTGGACGACGAGGTGCGTCATTTCCTCGAGCAGTCCACTGCGGCGCACCAGGCGCGCGGGCTGTCGCCCGATCAGGCGCGTCGCGCCGCGACACTGGAGCTGGGCAACGTGACCGTGGTACGGGAGCGGGTGCGGTCTTCGGGGTGGGAACACCTGCTGGAGGCCGCGGCAGCCGATGCGCGCTACGCCATCCGGCGACTTCGCACCAATCCCGCCTTCACCTTCGCAGCCGTGCTCACGCTTGCCCTCGGCATTGGCGCGAGCACCACCGTCTTCAGTGCGATCAGCCCGATCCTCATCGAGCCGCTGCCGTTCCCGCGCGCCGACCGGCTCGTGACGATCGACGACCGCACCGACGCGGGCACCGCCATGCCGCCGACGCTCGGCACCTACTACGAGCTGCAGGCGCGCAACCATTCGTTCGACGCGCTCGCCGCCGCCGATGCGTGGCGGCCGTCGCTGACCAGCAACGTCGATCCCGAGCAGCTGCACGGTCAGCGCGTCACGGCCAGCTACTTCGGCGTGCTCGGAGTATCGCCGATCGTCGGGCGCGGCTTCTCCGCCGACGAAGACCGGCCCGGCGGACCGAACGTCGTGGTCCTCGGCGACGGACTGTGGCGGCGGCGATTCGGTGGCGACCGTTCCATCGTCGGCCACGTCGTCCAGCTCGATGGAGACGACTACACCGTCGTGGGGATCATGCCGCCCACGTTCGCGAACGTCGTTGCTCCGTCGGCCGAGCTGTGGTCGCCGATGCGCGAGCGTGCCACGGGCGAATTCGACTCGCGTGCGTGGGGACACCACTACCAGATCATCGGCCGCCTTGCCCCGACCGCGACGATCGCGTCCGCGTCCAGCGAGATCGCCCAGATCGGACGCGTCGGTGACGCGGCGTATCCGCGGCCGCCATGGGCGAAATTCGAGCGTGGACTGCTCGTCCGCTCGATGAAGGAAGAAGTGACAAGCGCCGTTCGGCCCGCGTTGTACGCCATCATTGGCGCTGTGCTGCTCCTGCTCGGCATCGCGGCCGTCAACGTCACCAATCTCCTGCTCGCGCGCGGAGCCCAGCGGCGACCCGAGCTGGCGATGCGAATCGCGCTCGGAGCGGGCGGCGGACGACTCGTGCGGCAAATGCTCACCGAGAGCCTCGTCCTGGCGGCGTGCGGCGGTGTGTTCGGTTTGGCGATCGCCGATGTCGGCGTGCGTCTGTTCGTCGCTTGGAGTCCTCCCGGCCTGCCGCGCGCCGACGCGATCGGGCTCGACTGGCGCGTCTTTGCGTTCGCCCTGGCATTGACCGCGATCATCGGAGTGGCCGTCGGCCTCGTTCCCGCATTGACGGCGTTGCACACCGACGCCGCCGGCAGCCTGCAACATGGCACTCGACGCTCGACCAGCGGCCGCGTCGCCGGTCGCAGCGCGCTCGTAGTCGCGGAGGTCTCACTGGCGCTGGTGCTCCTGGTGAGCGCGGGACTCTTGGTCCGGAGCGTACGACGATTGGTGTCGGTCCCGCCGGGATTCGACCCGTCCAATGTGGTAACCATGCAGGTCGTACTGGCCGGGCACGCGTTCCACTCCGACACGGCACGATTGCGTTCCTGGAATCAGATCATCGAGGCCGTGCGACAGGTACCCGGCGTGGTCAGCGTCGGCACGACGAGCCAGCTGCCACTCAGCGGCGACGTCGATGGCTACGGGTACGAATGGCAGTCGCTGCCAACTACCACGGGAGGCAACGACGGAAGCGCGCTACGCTACGCGGTCAGCCCCGGCTATTTCGCGGCGATGCGCATACCGTTGCGAGCCGGCCGACTCATCGATGCGATTGATCGTCCGGGCGCACCCGAGGCAATTCTCGTGAACGAGTCCCTCGCCCGCCGTCTGTTCGGTGATCGGAATCCGATCGGCGAGCGTGTTCGCTTCGGCGGACAGATGGGTGGCGACCAGTGGGACTACGTGGTCGGCGTCGTCGCCGACGTTCGGCAATATTCGCTCGCCGTGCCTGCGCCCGACGCGTTCTACGTCGCGACCGGACAGTGGGCCTGGGTCGACAATGTGGCGACGCTCGTCGCGCGAACGAGTGGCGACGCCGCGGCGGCCGTGCCGTCGATCAAGCGCGCGGTGTGGTCGGTGGATGCCACTGCGCCGATACAGCGCATCGCGACCATGGATTCGTTCATCGCCGCGTCGGCCGGGCAACGCCGGCTCGCGCTCGCCGCAATCGAGACGTTCGCGCTGGCCGCGCTGCTGCTCGCGGCAGTGGGCCTGTACGGCGTCATCTCCGGCGGCGTGACGGAACGGCTGCGCGAGATCGGCATTCGCACCGCGCTCGGCGCCACACCCGGTGAGATCCTGCGGCAGGTGGTCGGCCGTGGCGTCGCACTGACGATCCTTGGCGCATTGATCGGACTCGGCGGCTCGGCCGTTGCCACGCGACTCCTCGCCAGCATGCTGTTCAGCGTATCGAGAACCGATCCGGTGACGTACGCTGGAGTGGTTGGCCTGCTCACGGCCGTCGCGATCGCGGCGGCATGGTTGCCGGCACGACGTGCGGCGGGAGTGGATCCCACGATCGCGCTCAGAGCGGAATAGCCACCGAAGGCTAGCGCACGACGGCGACCGCCACGCCGTCGTGCGTGGGTACGATGATCCCGAGCACGCGTGGGTCGGTCGACATGCGCCGGTTGAACTCGCGCACGCCGCGTGTCCGCTCGTCGGATTCGTCGCCGTCGTACACGCGGCCACCCCACAGCGCGTTGTCGGCGATGATCAATCCGCCCGGCCGCACGAGGCGAAGCGCCCACTCGAAGTACGTGGGCAGCGGCTCCTTGTCGGCATCCAGAAACACGGCGTCGAATCGCTCGCCGTCGAGCGCCGGCAGCACCTCGAGCGCGCGCCCGACGCGCACGTCGATCCGATCGGTGAGCTCCGCGCGCTGGATGTATCGTCGCGCGAACTCGGCGTGCTTCTCCTCGATCTCGACCGTCAACACGCGGCCACCGGGCGGCAGCGCTCGCGCCATGCAAATCGCCGAGTATCCGCCAAGCGTCCCGACCTCGAGCACCCGCCGCGCGCCGATCGCCGTGAGCAGCACCTGCAGCAGCCGACCCTCATCCGCCGAGATGGAGATCGGTGGCAGACCGGTGCGATCAGCCTCCTCGCGCAGCGACGCGAGGAGCTCGTCTTCGGCGCTGAACAATCCCGCGATGTAATCGCCGGCTCGATCTGACATGGCTACTCGACGCCGATGTCCCAGGCCTGTTGGAGATCCTTCCGCGAGTATGCGCGGAAGGCCGTCAGCGTCTGCGTGCGCTGAATACCCGGCACGGTCGGGAAGATCTCCGTCACGACGTGCGCGATCTGATCGTATTGCGGCACACGAACGATCGCGACCAGGTCCCAGTCGCCGGAGACCGAGTAGACCTCGGTGACGCCGTCGACCCCGGCGAGCATGTTGGCCGCCGTCGGAATGAGCGTCGGGTCGACGCGGATGAGGACGATCGTCGTGATCACAGGTCGGCCGGCGCGGGTGGCACGTTGAGCAGCCAGAGTCCGGCGATGCGGCTCTTGTCGTCGACGTCCACCAGCAGGTTGCGGGCGACGCGGACGGTCCGCGAATCGCGCGGCTTGCCGAGGCGGAAGTGGAAGTTGCGCTCCGTGGGGTCGGACTCCGCCACCAGGCGCGTCTCCATCTCCATCGCAGCGACGTCGGCTCCGGTGCGAGTGGCAGGGACCACGAGGTCGGCATCCTCGACGTGCGATGGTGGACTGAGCACCGGCAGCTTTCGCACGTCCGGCCACACCGCCACCTCCACGCCGTTGATGCGGCCGGCCTGAACGTCGAGGATCAGCCACGACCCGTCGTTGCCTTCAACACCGAGCGAGCCCGAGACGCCGTCACCGCTCGCGCGCGGCGAGAGCTGCGCCGACAGAATCTCGGTGTCGGGATCCCAGGTGTACTCCACGTCGGCAGACGAACCAGTCGTCGGCTGAAGCTCTACGGCAATCTTCACGCGCTTCTCCTTGCGCCGGATGTCGAATGTCGAATGTCGCATCGCG
>DATJIZ010000330.1:0-3217 GCA_035492735.1 Gemmatimonadaceae bacterium
CCGCTCGTCGAGAACGTCACTGTCTGTGCCGATGCCGGGATTGCTCCCACCACCGCCACGGCGCCGCTCAATAGCGCAGCGCGTGTAAAGGTCCGCATGCCCATCTGTGCCTCCGCGATCGGGTTCATTGCCTGAACGCCGGCGTCGAACGGCGTTCCGCTGGACGGGGTCAACAGCACTTGCCGTACCAGCTAATGCGTATTGTGGACTTACACATCCAAATGCTTGTGGATCACCTGCTTAACCAAACTTCGAATTGCCGTTCGCCCAGCCGATTCGTCGGTGTTTCTGTTGCTGTCCAGCGTACATTGTTGCGCACATCCAACAGCGGCCAAACGCCTCACGCGGCAAGACCCAGCCGACCGCCAAGGCGGAGCGCCTTGATGTCCGCCTGGAGATCACGTCCCAGATTCATCAACTCGAACGCCGCTCCCCGCAATCCACAGGCGTTTGCTCCCTGCACGAGGGCGCTCAACACCGCCAGGTCGAGCCGCTCCCACCCGGCGCAGTCCACGATGACGCGGTCGGCGCCGGAATCCAGCGCGCTCACGATCGTCGCTCGCAGCGAGCGATGATTCGCCACGTGCAGCACGTGGACCAATTCGATGTAGCACGGTTCGACGTCCGACCGGAGTGCCGTAGCCATCCGGACCTCCCGCGTCCGCAGTGTGTCGTTGAGCGATCCTGCTGGTAGCGATCGCGCCGTAGTCGCGGGCCACGGGCAACGCAGTGCACGTGCCAGATGGGTAGTTTGGGGGATCTCAGGGAACTCGTTGCAGCGCATTCGTTTAGATCCTCGACGCCAAAAATGTGTTTGCCAGACGGGCTGGACCGTTGCTTTTGTGCATCATGGATCGCAGCGTCGGCGCCTCACGTCGAAAGTGCTGCCGGCGCGCAAGCGTAAGCCAAATCCCGACACGAGCGTCGAAACTCTACTACTTGCAGCCGCCGACACCGGCGCCATCATATACGCCTTCAACCGTGGCCCTGGAGGCTACTGCATGCCGTCGCCGGACACTCGCTCCAGCTCTCCCAATTCGTCTGCGTCCCTCACGCCGTCCACCTACCTGAACGACGAAAGTGCATTCCGTCGCGCCTTCGACGCCGAGTTCAATAGTGCGCTCGCCGACGCGCGCAGCAAACTCGGCGACGCGACGACACTCGCTCCTCGCGTCGTCGAGACGGCGTTCGTGAACGTGTGGCAGCAGCGCGCCTCGCTCGTCACGCACGACCAGTTCAAGAAGACGCTCGATGACGAGGTGCACCACGGTGCCGCGCGCGCGCTCAGCCGTCGAGCCGCGGCGCATCGATTCGGTGGCAGCAATGCGCGCGACGAGCACACGATGACTGGCACACATCCGGCGACGGCGGACGCCGATCCCGAAGCCGCCTGGTCGCGCATCGTGCGCACGATTCACGGGGAGGGCCACACCGCGGATGCGCACCGGGAGGTTGCGAGCGCGACGCGGCACGAAGCCGCCGCGCACATGAAGGGCGTCGCGAAGCGGCCCTCATGGGTGATTCCGGTGGCGATCGGCGTCGTGGCACTGATCGGCGCGCTCTTCCTGGTCAAGAAGCTCGATCGCATGGGTGAGGATGACGCGACGCTCGCCGCCGTGGACTCGCCGATCATTCAGCCAATCGCCTCGAGCGCGGGACAGATCGGAAGCGTCACGCTCGGCGACGGCTCCAAGATGCGCATCGGGCCCGAGACCAAAGTCTTCATCCCTGATGGCTTCCCGACCAAGATGCGCGCGCTGCGGGTCGAAGGCACCGCTGAATTCGACGTCGCGCCGAACCAGCCGATGCCGTTCCGCGTCGTGGCGAACAGGACACATTTCATCGCGACGGGAACGAAGTTCGTCGTGTCGGCGTACCCTGATGACAGCGCAGCGAAGGTGTTCGTGGAAGAGGGCACCGTCACGGTGAAGAGCGGAAAGCTCTCGCAGAGCGTTGCCGCTAACCAGGCGGCCGTCGCCGACGCCAAGGGGATTCGCGCCCCGACGGCCGACGAACAGGCGGAAGCCTTCGGCTGGGTGAAAGGCCAGATCACCGTCCAGCACGCGCAGCTCCGCCACGTCGTCGCCACGCTCACACGCTGGTTCAACTACGACGTGAAAGTGCCCGATCTGCCGTTGCTCGACCGGCCAGCCAGCATCGACGTCCCACTAGATTCCAGTCGGCTCGCGATCAGCCAGGTCGAGCAGAGCGCGAACGTGAAGTTCGCGTACGAGGGCGTGACCAAGGTGTTCCGCGACGCCGGGCCCAAGCCGGTAACGAAAGCCGCTCCGAGCAAGTCTGCATCGAAGAAGAAAAGATAGTCGCCGACCGATTTCACCCACTGGAGATACGATGCGCCGCCTCGTTCCACTGCTGTTTGCTCTTGCCACCGTTGCTGCCGGACCCGTGGCGGCGCAGTCGCACCCGGATTTCTCGGGCAAATGGGTGCTCGATCCGAGCAAGAGCGAAGGACCAACCGTTCCGCCTTCCTCCGAATTGAACGTCACGCAGACCGAGAAGTCGCTGACGGTCGTGCGCAACTCACCTGGGCCGACCGGACCGATGACGAGCACGCTGGTCTTCCAGCTCGACGGCGCGGCCTCCAAGAACACCGTTGGTGGCAATGGCATGACGGTCGATCTCAATTCGACGACGGCGTGGGACGGGCCGGCGCTCGTGATCAGCACGACGGCGCCGCAGATGCAGGGCGGATTCAAGCAGACGGAGCGCTGGAGTCTCGACGACGGCGGCAAAACGCTCACTGTAAAGGGCGACATCGCGGTATCGGGACAGACGGCGAGTGTCAAACTGGTCTTCCTGAAGAAGACTTGATCGGCGCGTTGATCGTCGTTGCGGCGTCGATGCTGGCACTCCAGGTGCCGGCGTCGGCGCCGCGCTCGTTACCCCGCGCCCCCGGAGCGCGAATCGTGGACGTGTCGCCGCCCGAGGCACGGGGCAATGAGCCGGGCATCGCGCTCGATCGCCGCGACCCCTCTCATATCGTGGGCGTGTATCAGGGGCCGGCGCGCGCCGCCTACTCCACCGACTCCGGTCGGACGTTCACGACGGCGACGGGCACCGTGCCATCGGATTGGCACAGCGCCGGCGACGTGAGCGTCACGTTCGACAATCGGGGCGCCGCTTATTTGTGCTATCTGGTGTTCGACAAGCTGGGCACGACGTCGTACTGGCGTCACGGCGCGGGCCGCAACGGCGT
>DATJIZ010000331.1:0-6466 GCA_035492735.1 Gemmatimonadaceae bacterium
GCATTCATCTAGCCGCCCTCGCCGCGCATGGCGCTGGCGCACCGCGGCCTGTAGCGGCGATGATTAGAAATCGCTTTCGCTCGCGGTGACCAAATGCCTCCACACCCGCTCGACGGGGTTCCCGAGCTCGCCGGTCTGGCGTCCTATGCCGAGGCGGCGCAGGTCGGCTATGCAGTGGACGAGAACGTTCAGCGCCTGCGGCGCTACCACTGGGTCGAGCGGCGGCTCATGGCCACGCTCATCGCTCGCATTCCGGCGGAGCCGGTGTGGGAAGTGAAATGCGCCCTCGCACTGCATCAGTGGCAGTGCGCCGAGCACGTCGACGCGCTGCGCAGCCGGATCGCCGAGATGCGCAACCCGGTACCGCAGCTCGACGCGTCGCCCGACCCCGCGCTCGACACGTTTCTCGATGAGCTCGCGCAGTCGGCGACGACCGCCGAGCTGCTGGCCGGCGTCTATCAGATCACGCTCGAGAGCCTGGCCGAGGCGTATCGCGATCACCTCGCGATCACCAATCCGCTGGTCGATCAGCCGACGTGCCGGATCCTGCGCATCGCGCTCGCCGAGATCGACGACGCCGCCGAATGGGGCCGCCGCGCGCTCCGGGCGGTGATCGCCGCCGAGCCCGGGGCCGCGAAGGCGGCGGAAGATTGGTCGGCCCATCTTGCGGCGTACCTGGCCGCGGTACGTGGCATCGCGGGCGACCAGCCGAGCGGCACGACGCAGGACATTCGACTGGCGCGCGCGTCCACGACGCGCGAGCCGGACTTCACGCCAATGCGCGACGAGCGCTTCAAGGGATCGTACAACTTCGACTTCCCGCCGCACGACGTCTACAACATGCCGGGCGTTCCCGCCGACGAGCGCAACCTCGCCCTCCTGTGCAAACGCACGCTGGAGATGGACGTACCGGAGATGATGGCCTCGTTCATCACGCAGCGCGCGAACGAGTCGTGGGAGTTCTATCGCGATTACTCACGCCAGCTCTGGGACGAAGCACGGCACGCCATGATGGGCACGGTTGCGTTCGAAGCCCGCGGCATCGACTGGAAGGCCGACATCCCGCTCAACGTCGGATTCGCGCTGCGGCTCAACCTTCACGCCGACCCGCTCGAGCGGCAAATCGTGCTGTACGCGATCGAGCAGTCGCTCATGCCGGGCGAGACCGGCAAGCGCTCGGAGTACGAGACGGCGAAAGAAGCCGGTGATGCGCTGTCGGCGCACTTTCACGATTACGACTGGGCCGACGAAGTCCTGCACGCTCAGATCGGCCGTCGCATGCTGCGGCGCGACGGCATCACGAGCGACGAGGCCCGGGAGCGCGCCCAGGCGATCCACGAGCGAACCTGGGCGGCGCTGGAGCAGTACAAATCGCGCGGCGAGCAGCGCAACTGGTGGCCGGAGTTCGTGCGCCGCGTGCTCGGCCACGAAAGCGCCGTTCGCGCGCCGGCCGCCGCTGGCGCGCCGAAGATACTCGCCGAGTAGCGCCTACCGTCCTCCGGAACTCTTTGGCCGCAGCACGAGCTTCTGCACCCGCCAGTTGAGCAGCTCGGCCACGTACAGCTCGTTCTCCGACGGGCAGGCGATCTCGTGAATCCAGCCGAACTGCTTCGGCTGCTTCCCCGCCTCGCCGAGCACGCCGAGTACCGTCCCGTCGAGCGAGAGCTTGTAGATCCGGCCGGGCACCGCGTCGGCGCTGTACAGCACCTGGTTCGGTGGCGGCGTGATGCAGATCGCCCATGGCGCGCCCGACACGGCGAGTGGATTCGAATTGGGACTCGGCATCGCGCCGAGCATCACGTTCACCGGCTTGTCGAACGGCACGTCGATCGTGAACTGGCGAAGAAAGTTGCCGTCGGAATCGAATACCTGGATCCGACGATTCGTCCGATCGGCGACGTAGATGTTGCCGCTCGCGTCGCTGGCGATCGAGTGCAGGATGTTGAACTGCCCCTGGCCGGTACCTCGCTCACCCCACGTCTTCACCCATCGGCCATGCTTGTCGATCTTGACGACGCGCGAGTTGTTGTAGCCGTCGGCGACGAAAAGGTTGCCCGCCTTGTCCCACGCGACGTCCGTCGGACGGTTGAACGATCCCCAGCCTGGCCGCGGCTGTTCGCCGCGCGCCGGTTCGGGCGGCGGTGCTTCCACCGCTTCCGCGCGTCGACCGAGCACCATGAGCACGCGGCCGGCCGGGTTGAACTCGATGATCATGTTCGTCCCCTCGTCCACCGCCCACAGGTTGCCATCGGGGCCGATGCGCACCGTGTGGGCGAACGCGAAGCCGTAGAGATCCTTGCCGATCTCACGGAGGAACGAGCCGTCGGGCGCGAATTCAAAGAGTTGTGAAGCGACCTCGCCGTGCACCGTGCTGCGGCTCCCCGTGCGGCTGAACACGAAGAGGTGCCGGCGCGCGTCGATCGCCACGCCGGCGACCTCGCCGAGGTAGGTGCTGGGCGGGAGCTTGAGGAAATCGACCGTCGCGTCGAATGGGATCTCCGGAACGCGCGGATCGCCGGCGGGCGCGGGCTGCTGCGCGCCAACCCGCGCCGTCGCGCACAAGAGCGCGACCGCGCACACATCGCCGATTCTCATGGCCGACCTCAGTGCGAGGAGGACGAGACCTGGGTTGCGAGCACGGTACGAAACACCGCCACGGCCTTCTTCATCTCGGGCATCGTTCCGATCGACACGCGTGCGTACGTCAGCAGTGACGGGAACTTTCGGCCGATCGCCACCTTGTGCTTAGCGCACTCGAGCTTGAACGCCTTGGCGTCGCGGCGGATGTCGATCATCATGAAGTTCGCCTCGGCGCCGTGCACCGCATAGCCCTCGGTCTCGAAGAAGCGGCGCGTGAACGCGCGCGCGTCGGTATTCCGCCGCACTTCCGCGGCGACATGCGCCTTGTCGGCGACCGTTGCCGCCGCGCCGGCCAGCGCCACCTGGTTGACGTTGGAGCCGAGCAGCCACGGCGACATCTTCTTGAGCGTTGCGGGCTGGCCGATCGCGTAGCCAACGCGAAGTCCCGCCATGCCGAATACCTTGGAGAACGTCCGCGTCACGACGACTCTCGGATTGGCGAGCGCGATCGGAATCGAGGTCGCGTAATCCGGATTTGCCACGTACTCGTGGTACGCTTCGTCGACGAGAACGACGGCATCGGGAGATGCCCGCATCACGCGCTCGAGGAACGCGGCCACGTCGCTCGCGGTATGCACTGTCGCCGTGGGGTTGTTCGGGTTGCAGAAGTACACGAGCCCGGCGTTGCGCGACGCGTCGCTCAGCGTGTCGAGATCCGTCGCGAGCTTGGCGTCCACTGGCGGCGCGTTTACCGCACGCGACAGAAACTTCGCAAAGTTCCCAGGCGCCTCGAACGTCGGCTCCGGCTCGGCCAGCGCGAGCGACGACGACGTGAACGCATACACCGCGGCGCGCAGCAACTCGCCCGACCCGCAGCCGAGCAGCACGTTCTCCGGCTTAACTCCGTGCACGGCCGCCACGGCGTGGAGGAGATCGTCGGATTCCTTGACCGGGTAGCGGTTCGACAGGCCCATGCGATGCGCGATGGCGTCGAGCGCATGGGTACCCGGTCCATTCGGGTTCTCGTTGCTGTCGAGGCGGATCATGCCGGGCAGCGATGCGAGCAGCCGCTCGCCGTGCGGCTCCGCCGCGGCCGGCGTGCCCTGCTGCGCCATCAGGTCTTCGTGGCCGCGCCACGAGATGAGCGGCGCTGCGAGAATGCCGGTGGCGCCCGCACCCACGGTGGCGCCGATGGTCGCGACGAAGGAACGGCGTGAGACGGTCATGACGAGCTCACGGTCGAAGGCGGGACGAGTATAGCCTCCCACGGCGGCAACGACAACTGGCGCGGCGACGGCAACCAGAGCTGCAACTGCACTGCCTCAGCGCAGGCCGACTGGGACTGCAACTACAACTGCATTTAACGCAGAGGGCGCAGAGGGGAAAGAGAGGCGCAGAGGTGCTCCGTGTGGGACGAGGGCTCCGCTCGCGAAGGAATGGAACGTTGTCTCTTTTTGGAATTACCTCGCGACGCTCGTCCGCTGGTTAACACCTTCCCGTCCCGAAGAAACGCACGCCTGTGATCGGCTTGTCAGCGCGATAGATAAACGCGGCATTGCCCGGCAGCAGCTTGAGCTGCACGGGACTGAGGATCTTGGGCAGTGTCGTGTGCGCCTCCTGCCGTGCGATCTCCCAGGCTTCGTCGATCAGTCTGTGCTGCCGGTCGACGAGCTCGCTCACGTTGTATCGGTCAGGTGCGCTCGCGAGCACCTCGGCCCAGGTTCCCCAATGCGCCATGATGCGCCGAGAGTAGTCGGCGGCCGCGGAACGCAGTGCGTCGACCTGGTCGCGCGTGAGCAGCAGCGAGTCCGACTGTGACAGAATCTCGTCGTACCAATCCGGCAAGTTCCCGCAATACCGTTTGATCACCGCCGCCGAATCGAGCTTGATGCCCGGATTGCCGTGACGGCCCGGCTCCAATATGCGGCCGAGCTGCTGCGCCTCCGGATCCCGGCTGAAATCCATGCTCACGTCGAGCGTCATGCGAAACGGCACACGGAAGCTGGTCGCCGATGGGCGCGTGTCGCCGAAGCGCGGATTCACGTCGTAGCGATAGGTGTGCGTCGTCGAGTCGAAGCCTCGGACGTAGTACAACACGCGATCGGGGAGCGGCGTCGAACCCCAGCCGCGGAGGTTGTCGCCGTGCAGAAGCTCGTCGAGCCCGCCCAGGGGATTGGTGAGGTAGAGCGTGACGCCCGTCAGGTGGTACTTGCGCAGGGCGCGGGTCACGCGGAACGACGGCGCGAGCGTGGCGTTCAGCGTCGCCGACCACGGCCCTTCGCAGCTGTTGCGGCCAGCCACGGCGCCGCGCTGCCGCTCGAGGCACTCGCGAGCATTGCCGCTCGTCGAAGCGATGAGCTGATCGAGCGCTGTGACGGTCACCGGATCGGCGCCGCCGGCGTGGCCGAAGATGAACGCGCGGTCGTTCGCAAGGCCATCGCCGTTGACGTCGCTCGCGATCACCGGCGTGTACGGAAGTCCGGAGCGCAGCTTGCCGGCGAGCGACATTACCATCCAGCCGTTCTGGTAACCGGCTTGCACGATGAGCTCGTGCGTCGGCGTGTAGTCGCCGCGCGACCATCCGATGTCCGACGGATTCTCGAACGCCGCGCCGTCGAACCCGCGTGCCTGGGAGCGGCTCTGCGCAAACGTGTACGTCGCGTCGATCAGCCATTCGCCGTGGACTGCGTACGCCGTCGGGCGCGCGCGGACGCTGACTTGTCGCGCCCAGCCGTGCAGATCGGACATCCGGCTCAGCACTGGGCCATACGCCGAGCTCCGACGCGCCGCAACCGACGAGACCGCGCCCGTTGCCGGCACGATGCTCGATGCCGGGACGAACACCGGCCGATTGTCCTCGTTGGAGACGGCGAACGCCGGCACACCCCGGAAGTTCAGATCGAGCAGGCTCGGCTGATTCACGTTGAACGAATACGCGGCGTCGATCGAATACGCGACGCTCTTGATGGCCGATCCCCACGACAGGTTGCCGCGCCACGCACGCGCCGGTTCATAACTGCGGTCGAACAGCTGGACCGCCGGCGCGAGATCGGCGAAGCCGGACGACGGCGTACCGACACAGTCGACCGGGATCGTGGCCTCGTCCGATTGGTAGGCAGACCAGTCAGGAATCGGCACCGCGCTCCCGACGCAGCTGATTCGGCGTTCGCCATTCGCCAGTCCCGTCGAGACGGACGCCTGCGTGAGCAGCGCCGGATCGAGCAGCTGGCGAAATTCGCCGAACCCGCCGCGCAGCACGCCACGGGCCATGCTGTAGTACGTACCCAGGCCCGAGAATGTCATGCTGGTGAACGCCTGACGCGATTTCGTCGTGACGAGCCAGTTGAATCCGACGCGCGGACTCACGTGCCACGTGGCCGGTGCGCGGTCCGTGCGCGCGCCGAACAGCGTCTCGATTTGCGGATTGAACGCCGGCGCCGACGTGAACACGTTCCCCTCGGCCCGCGCTCCGTAGAGCAGCGTGAACTGCTGCGACTTCACCCATTGATCGCTCGCCGCGAGCGCGCCGCTCCACTCACCGCCCGATCGCGACGGCGTGAACAACGTGCGCGAGAAAGTCGCCGGCCGATTCGCCTGCAGATCCGCCAGCGAGTTGAAGGTGAACGAGCCAAGTCGATCGGCCGCCGGATCCTGTGTGACGCCATCCAGCCGCGACTCGGCGTACAGCTTTCCCCGATGCGCGGCGCGGCCTTTCCAGTAGAACTGTGTCTCGCTCGTCGTTTCCCACGTGAAGGTCCGCGTGCTCGACTCGAGGCGACTGTTCCCGGCAAAGGCGAGCGACGCGATGCCACTCGTGCCGTCGTCGAACGTCGACGACACGAGCACCCGACCGTCGGGGAGGCGCAGATACGGCGAGTTGTTCGAC
>DATJIZ010000332.1:0-2943 GCA_035492735.1 Gemmatimonadaceae bacterium
GAATCCACGCACGGTTTCGATCATGTCGCCCGCCGGCCCCAACTTACTACGAAGCCGCTGGACGTGCATGTCGACGGTGCGTGTTTGAATGTCGGGCGCGGCATCCCAAACGGTTTCGAGCAATCGCGCGCGGCTCTGAACGCGTCCACGGCGCTCGGCGAGCAACAGCAACAGCTTGTACTCCGTGGGCGTCAGCTCGATCGCCTCAGCGTCGATCGTGACTCGATGGGCCGCCCGATCGATGCCGATCGGGCCGAGCGTCAAGACGTCCGTCGAGTTTCCACCGCCGGCTTTCACACGACGGAGAATGGCGGCTGTGCGCAGTACCAGCTCCTGTGGACTGAATGGCTTCGTCAAGTAATCGTCGGCGCCCAGCGACAGGCCGCGAACGCGATCCTGCTCCTCCTGCTTCGCGGTGAGCATCAACACCGCCACGTCACGCGTCGCCGCTTCGCTGCGCAGCGTCTGGAGCACCTCGTAGCCGGAGACGCCGGGCAGCATCAGATCGAGGACGATCAATGCGGGGCGCTCGTGCCGGGCCGCGACGATGGCCTCGGCGCCACTCGATGCGGTGGACACGCGATAACCGGCCTTGAGCATGTGGTACGCGACCAAGGCAACGATGTCCGCTTCGTCGTCCACCACTAGAATGCGGTCGCCCGATCCTGTCAGCACGTCCGTCATGAAGGAAACCCGCCGGCCACGGCGCGCCGGTCGACGTCGGACGCCCAAGCGCAGAGCGTCACGCTGCATGGTTGGCACATTCGCAGGAAAGCTGACTGTGGCGGGGATCCGGTTGAAGATCCCGCCTGTCACGATCCGGTATCGAAGCCGATCAGCGCGCTGGACGCCGTGTCGATCGCCGGCCGGCGGGCGGACGGGGTCTGACCGGCGGCTGGTCGCGCGGGGGCGTCGCGGTGCGGATTCCTTCGAGCGGGAGCGGCGCCGCGCTCTCCAGCACGCGCTCGATGGCGTCGGGATCGAGCGGCCGGGCGAAGTAGTGCCCCTGGCCGAGAACGCAGCCCAGTCGCTGGACACGGGCGCGTTGTTCCGCCCGCTCGATTCCTTCCGCGACGGTCGTGAGCCCGAGCATGTCGCTCAACGTGACGATCGTGCGCACCAGCGCTACGTCGTGATCGTCATGGTCGATTCGGTCGACGAACGATTTGTCGATCTTGAGAATGTCGACCGGGAACCGCTGCAGGTAGCGAAGCGACGAGTAGCCGGTGCCGAAGTCGTCGATCGCGAGCTGGACGCCGATCGCCTTGAGCTCGCGCAGCCACGGCAGCGTGCTCTCCGTGTCGGCCATCAGCTCCGTCTCGGTGATCTCCAAAATGAGTCGCGACGGATCGAGTCCTGACGACGCGAGCGCGACGGCGACGTCGACCGAGAGGGTGGGATCGCTCAGGTGCCGGCCCGTGATGTTCACGGTGACACTCGGCGAGCCAGGAAGCTTCACGGCGGTGCGACACGCCTCGTTGAGCACCCATCGTCCCAGCGCGCCGATCATGCCGCTGGATTCGGCGAACGCGAGGAACGCGCCGGGCAGGAGCTCGCCGCGCGTCGGATGGGTCCACCGCACGAGCGCTTCGATGCCGCGCACGAGACCCGTGTCGAGCGCGACGATCGGTTGATACGCGAGGCGGAACTCGCTGCGCTCGAGCGCCGGCGTGAGCTCCGCCTGGATCTGTGCGCGCTCGACGCGCTCGGCGTTCATCTCCGGCTGGAACCACAGATAGCCGCCCCGTGATCCGCCCTTCGCGGCGTACATCGCGATGTCCGCGTTCCGGACGAGATCTTCGGCGTCGAGCCCGGGCGCGCCGCGTGCGAGTCCGACGCTCGTGGTGATGTTGACCTCGCGATCCTCGAGCACGATAGGGCGGCGCATCGCGGCGACGAGCCGCGCGGCCACGGTCTCGGGATCGTCGGTGCTGGCGAGCAGCACGCCGAACTCGTCGCCGCCGAGTCGCGCGACCGTGTCGCTGCCGCGCGTTGCGTCGAGCAGGCGTTCGCCGACGGCGGCCAGCAGGCGGTCGCCGACGTCGTGGCCCGCCGTGTCGTTGATGATCTTGAAATCATCCAGGTCGAGGAACAGCACGGCCACGCGATCCGGCTGCGTACTCCACCGCAGCAGCGCCGCATCGACGCGTTCACGGAATCGGGCGCCGTTTGCGAGTCCCGTCAACGTGTCGTGCGATGCTTGGTGCGCCAGCTGCGCTTCGAGTGCCATGCGCGCGCTCACGTCGCGCACGATCGTCGTAATGAACGGCTCGCCGCCGGCTTCCCACCGACTGATCGCCAGCTCGACGGGAAAGGAGCTTCCGTTCTTACGAAGTCCATCGCGTGTCACTGGACCGTCGGTGAGTTGCGGAGCGCGCCCGGCGGTCAGCTCCGCAAACTCGAGCGCGTGCGATTCTCGTCGAGCCTCCGGGATCAACATCGTCAGGGGCCGCCCGACCGCCTCGTCGGCCGTGTACCCGTACACCTGCTGCGCGGCTGCATTCCAGAAGATGATCCGGCCGCTCGCGTCGGCGGTGAAGATCGCGTCCGTCGCCGATTCCACCACCGAGCGGAAATGCGCCTCCGAGGCCTGAACGGCGGCCAGGGTTCGCGCCCGTTCGACGAGTGCGTCATCGAGCGCCACGCTCAGGGCATGGTTGGCCGCGGCGAGCTCCTGGGCGCGCGTTTCGAGCTCGTGCCACTGCTCGACCCCGGCATCAGTCTGGAATCGCGCTCGCTGGGCGATGCGGACGACAAAGCCGGTCAGCACGAGCATCTCGGCGCTGAGCGCGCCGAGCGTCGCCCAACTCAGCGGCAGCGCGCCGGTATGCGGACCGACGGAAATGCTGTACGCGACGAACGTGAAGACAATCGCGGCGAGCGATAAGCCGGCGCCGGCGACGGCGCGGGTGAGCGCACGCTGCGCCGCGAGGCGCGATTGCG
>DATJIZ010000333.1:0-5875 GCA_035492735.1 Gemmatimonadaceae bacterium
CATCGCCGGCTTTGCCGGCGCGCTGTTCGCGGCGAGAGTCCTGCGCGGGCTACTGTTCGGCATCACGCCGCACGACCCGGCCACGCTCGCCGCCGTGGCGTGCGCTCTCGCCGCGGTGGGCCTGGCGGCCTGCTGGATGCCGGCGGCCCGCGCGGCGCGCGTCGATCCGGCCGTGGCGCTCCGGGCCGAGTAGGCGGCATCGCGCAGCCGCATCCGGGCGTCGCAAGGCCGTTGCGTGAAATCGGCACAGGATGCGTCGTGGCGGTGACGGTCCCATGACGCATGCTGTGTATCGTGCGGCACTTCCTCGCCGGAGACGAAAGTGCCATACACGGTTACGAGTCGCGGCCGCCCGATCGGTACCACTGACCTGGGCTTTCGCTACCGTCCTGGCGCCAGTCGCATGGGCTGGTTCCATCCGAATGCCGCAGGCGAGCGTCTGATGCCGATCGTCGCCGCGGTGACTGCCGCGACGCGCGCGCACGCGCAAAGCCGTCGCGGGCGCGACAATCCCGACGTCGATGCTCGAGCTCGAGACGCGAACCTGTTGGCGGACGTCGCCGAAGCGTACCAGCATATCGGCGCGCTCGACCTGAGGCTCCATGCGGAGGACGGCACGCTCATTCCCACGGAGTTCGTAAGCATTCAGGACACCGAGGAGCTACTCGCGTGGGCCGACCTCGAGGAGGGCATCCAACGCACTGAAGAATGGAAGTTCGGCGCACTGCCGCCCGATCCACTTTACGATCCGGGCGAGGATCTGTTCGACGAGGAGCTCGACGCGTTCGACGAAGATGCTGAGTCGGCATTCGATCCGAACGCGGACGACGACTTGATCTTCGGCGACGGTTTCGCCGATTGCGCTGGACCGTGGTCACCCGACGAGGACGAGCCGGATCCGCTGATGCGCTACCAGATCTACGTCAGCCTCGTCGACGCCAAAGCCATCCCCTAGCGGCATCGGCCGCGGACTTCGTCACCCGGACCCGCGTAGACGCGATCGCGCGCCGGGAGATTCCCCAAAAGAAGATTTTTTCGATAAGGTACGCGGCGCACTTTTCGTCGAGGATCCGCGTCACGCCTCGACGAAACGCTCGAGCCGTGCAAGCGCTGCATCCCACTGCTCGGAGATGGCACGCAGGTACTGCCCTGCTTCGTCCAGGCTGGCCGGGTCGACCTCCCACACGCGCTCGCGTCCGGCTTTGGAGGCGCGCAAAACGCCCGCTGCCTGCATCCGCCGCAGGTGCTTCGTGATTGCCTGGCGCGTAATGTCGGAATCGGCGGCGAGGCGCGTGATCGACTGAGGTCCGTCTCGGCACAGCCGCGCCAGGAGCCGCAGTCGTGTCTCGTCGCCGAGCGCGGCGAAGATCGGTGCCGAACGGCGCGTTGAGGAGCGGAGCGGCGCGACGTTACGGCTTCTGCTCAAGGTACTTCTCGATCAGCGTCACGACCTTGGTCCAGCCATCATCGTTACCGCTGAATGCCGAAGCGCGGCGCGCGAGCGGGATCTTGTCGAAGCCGGACTCCGTGACCGTGAGCAGGATGCCGGCTTCCGCGTCGTCCAGCACGAATTCCACGAGTGTCATCGGTTCCTGGCCGTAGTCGACTTTTGGATCGACCGCGCCGGGGTGCCAGCGGTACGAGAAGAGCCGCTTCGGCTCGATGCGCTCGACGACGATCTCGACGGTGAGCCCCTCGAACTGCTTCTGCATCGCAGCGGTTTCCCGATCGACCGCGGTTGGAACGATGGTCGCGGTCATCCGTTTGCCCGCCGCGAACGGCTCGGTGAACCGCATCCCGAACCAGGTTCCGAATTCGTGGCTGTCAGTGAGAGCGCGCCAGACACGGTCGCGTGAAGCGCGCAGAAGTATTCGCTTTTCGATTCGATCGCTCGCCGCGGCAGGCATGCGCAACCTCCAGGTTGCGCTTATGATACGTGAATGGGCGGGTATACACAACTAATTGGTTGCATCGCGGCCGACTCGAACTCGTTGGAGCACCATTTCGCTGGCCGCGTCCGCGTAGGTACGTCCGAGCGCTCGTCCGTAGACGAACGTCCTACAGACTTTCGGCGGTTGCGCCGTATTCTGGATTCCCACCAGCGACGGCGTCCTCTGTTTGACGCTCGTCGGTCGAGTGATTGGGGTCGAATCCGGAAGAGGCATCGTAATGCGTTCGACGCGTTTCGTCACAATCGTGGTTCTCGCTTCCATCGTGCCTGGCTGCGCGCGCGAACACGATCAGCGCGCGCCGACGGCAAAGCGCACCGCCGCCGAGTCCGCCTCGACGCGGACCTCGGCTGGCGAGCTCGCTGCCCGCCCGCTCTCACGCGTCGAGCTGGCCATGTTCGCGCCGCTCCCGAGCTACATGGCTGGTGAACGAGCGCATCCAACCGGAGCCCAGGTCAATCTCGGCCGGCAACTGTACCACGAGACACTGCTGTCGGGCGGACACGACGTGTCGTGCAATTCGTGCCACGCGCTCAACGGGTACGGCGCGGACGGGCGGCGGGTCAGCTTCGGCAGTCATGGGCTGACCGGCGGACGGAACGCACCAACGGTTTACAACGCCGCCGGCCAAGTCGCCCAGTTCTGGGATGGTCGCGCCGCCGACGTCGAGGAGCAGGCGAAAGGTCCCATTCTGAATCCCGACGAGATGGCGATGCCGAATTCGGGAGCCGTGCTCGATCATATGCGCGCGTCCGCCAGGTACCGGGCGGCTTTTCGAGCGGCGTTCCCGAACGAGGCGCAGCCGATCACCTACGATAATGTCGGCCGCGCGATCGGCGCGTTCGAGCGTGGGCTCGTGACGCCGTCGCGCTGGGACAAGTTCCTCGCCGGCGACTCGAGCGCGCTTTCAGCCGAGGAGCAGCGTGGGGCGGCAACGTTCGTGCGCGTCGGGTGCGCGGGTTGCCACAACGGCGCATACGTCGGTGGCGCGTCGTTCCAGAAGCTCGGGCTCGTCAAACCGTGGCCGACGTCGACGGACAGTGGACGCATCAAGGTCACTCATAAGCCATCCGACCTGTTCGTCTTCAAGGTCCCCACGCTGCGCAACGTCGAGAAGACGAGCCCCTATTTCCACGACGGCTCGATCGCTTCACTCGATGAAGCGATCCGCTTGATGGCTCGCCATCAACTTGGCGTCGAGCTCACGGATGCACAGGTTCGCGACATTCACGCCTGGCTTGGCTCATTGACCGGCGAGCTGCCAGCGACCTATATCGCCGAGCCGCGTCTGCCCAACAGCGAACGGTGAGGCGATCAGGTGGCTGGTTGGAGTTTGCGCGCCATTGACGCCGCCAGGACGGCGGATTGCTCGCGCCGCAACAGGTAAAAGGACCGGTTCGACGCAGCGTCGCGGTGGACCCCCACGACGGCGTACTGATTCGAGAGCGCCCACTGGAAATAGTCTCGTACGGCGAGCCGCCACGTTCGAGCGCCGGTCGGCGACTTTGCCAGGAGATCGACGATGTCGGCCGGGATCTCGATCAGCGCGCGTTCGGGGGGCGGTGCGTGGCGCACGACCGTCACGTCGTGCATCCGCGGAAATGCCGTGAGCATCGGCGGGAGCTCCAACGGCATCGGTACGGCCGCCGAAGGTGGCGACGTGGTATCGAGGCAGGCGATCAGCCGGTCGGTCGGCATCCCGAGGTGCAGCGGACTGCTCGTGGTGCCGTACATATCGGGCACGTACGCGATCACGCTCGCGCCCAGGCGGCTGACGTTGAAGTAGGCGTTCTTGGCCATGAGCGGATCGAACGTCCACAGGATCCGCCTGATCCCCAGTGCCCGCATGGCGTCGCGCTGGTACTCCTTGAGACGGCGGCCGAGCCCGAGATTGCGCGCTTCGCTGCGCACGCCGAGCATGTGCGACCAGTGCACGAGCTCCCCGTCGCGGACGCCGCTCACGCCGAACACGAATCCGAGCAGCTGACCGGCCGTGTCGAAGGCGCCCGCGGCCAGGCCGCCCACGTAATCGACCACGTGCAGAAAGGTGGCGGGAACGACGTCGGTGTAGTCGCTTCCCCAGACCTCGCGCTGCAGCTCGGCGGCGGCCTGGCATTCCGCCATCGACCGCAGGGGCCGCACCTCGATTGGCTGAGAGCTCGCGCTCATTGGGTCGATACGCCGCGATTCTTGAGGAATCGATCGAAGAACGTCTGCATGCGCGCGTAGATCGCGAGCCATCGGCGGTGCAACAGCGTTTCGTGCGTATCGTCGGGATTGACCATCAGCTCGAAGTACACATTGCGCGCGCGCAGGAGATCGACGAGCCCGATCGTCTGCGAAAAATCGACGTTGCGATCGTCGTCGTTCTGCCAGATGAGCACGGGTGACTTCCAGCCGTCGATCGCCGAAATCGTCGACGACTTGTACGAGACCGCGGACGTATCGAGGGAGTTTCCCCAGAGATGCACGCCGGCCATGTCGACGCCGGCGGCGAAGACGTCCGAGTTCCGCGCCAACGCCTGCGACGTGAGGACGCCGCCGTAGGAGAGCCCCCAGATGCCGATCCGCGCCGGATCGACGTCCAGGCGCGACTGCAGATACTTGCCGGCGGCGATCACATCGCGGTATTCGGCGTTGCCGCGGCCGCCGGTGTTGGGTGCCGTGCGGAACGACTTGCCATAGCCGATGCCGGACCGGTAGTTCACCGACATGACGATGTACCCCTGGCTCGCCAACCATTGGTTCACCGCGTACGCCATGTGGTAGAAGTCCATGTAGTGGTAGCCGAGCAGCATCTGTCTGATCGGGCCGCCGTGCACGAAGATGATCGCGGGCCGGCGGTCGCCTGGCGCCATGCCTTTGGGCAGGAAAAGCTGATTGTGGAACTCGAGGCCGTCGTCCGCCTTGAGCAGGACCGGCTCCGGCGCGACTTGAGTAATCGCTAAATATTCGGCGGAAAGCGCCGGAAAGATCAGCTTCTTCGTGGCCGGATGATCGAGGGACACGACGCCCACCTGCATCGGCCGAGTCGCGGCCGACGTGAGCAGGGCGAGCTGCTTTCCGGAGGCGAGCGGTGCCGGATACATCTCGATGTCCGTTCCGCTCGTGACCTGGGTGGCCGCGCCGCCGCCGGTGGACACGCGCCAGACGTGCCGCCGATCGATGTCGCCGGCATTGGTCGCATAGAACAGCGTCTTGCCGTCTGCCGAGAGACCCACCGACTCGACGGCGCCGTCGCCCGGCGTGAGCTCGACCGGCGCATCCGTGCTGCCGTGCGCATCGGCGCTCACTGAATACCAGCGGATCCACTCGCCAGGCTCCTGCTGGAAGATCAGATGGTCGCCGGCAAAGACGATGGAATTGATGTTGGTGAAGGCCGGATCCGACGGCTGGTTGTGCCATACCTCCGTGGCTTCCCCGGTGGCGGCGTCGGCCACCATGAGCGAAATCGTGTACCCGCCGCGGAACGCGGCGCGCGTGAGGCCATCAGCCGGACCGGCTTCGGCCGCCGCTCCGCGGCCACGGCCGCCGCGACCGGTCGCCGGGCCGTTCGGGTTGCCGATGCTGCCGTCGCCACGCTGCGCCTGCTGGCCGAACGGCGTTCCCGGCCGCCGAACGAACGCGAGGCGCTTTCCGTCGGCGGACCAGCTCGGGCTGACGTCGAAGTCGACGCTCGGCGCCATGAACGTGACACGCCGTTTCGCCACATCGTAGACGCCGACGAAGGCGTGATTGTCGCGCAGGCTCACGAAGGCCAGCCTCGATCCATCGGGCGACCAGCGCGGGCTCAGGTTCCGGCCCCAGGCGCGGATCAACGGTTTCAACCCACGCGCGATCGAATCGCGCGGCGCGCGGGAGATCGCGTACACGTAGATCTGACTGTCTTGCGCGAACGCCGCCATGCGACCGTCCGGTGAGATCAC
>DATJIZ010000334.1:0-3023 GCA_035492735.1 Gemmatimonadaceae bacterium
ATATCGTCATCTCGGTTACCGAGGGAGGACCCGTGAGCAAGCCGAACGACCTCGTGCAGGGCACACTCGACCTTCTCGTCCTCAAGATGCTCGCCCTCGAGCCGATGAACGGCTGGACCATCGGCCAGCGGCTCAAGCAACTCTCGTCGGACGTGCTGCAGGTGAGCGACGGCTCGCTCTACCCCGCCCTGCACAAACTCGAGCAGGAAGGCTGGGTCACGTCCGAGTGGCGGCCCAGCGAGAACAACCGACGCGCCAAGTTCTACTCGCTCACGCGCGCCGGTCGAAAGCAGCTCGCCCTCGAAGCGACCAACTGGGACCGTCTCGCCGGCGCGATCACCGCGCTCGTGCGCCTGCAGGAGGTGTGACATGACGATCGACCGATTGCTGCGAATCGTCGCGCTCCGGGTTCGCACTCTGTTCCGCCGCGCCGACGTCGAGCGCGACCTCGACGAGGAATTGCGCTACCACCTCGAGCGCCAGACCGAAGAGAACTTGCGCCAGGGCATGCCGCGCGACACGGCGCGCGCGGCCGCGCTGCGCGCACTCGGCGGAATCGAGTATCGCAAGGAACAGGTCCGCGACACCCGCGGCACGCGCTGGCTCGAGGAGTTCGCCGGCGACGTCCGCTTCGCGGTGCGCGGACTGCGCCGCTCCCGCGGGTTCTCGACCGCCGTCATCGTCACGCTCGCCCTCGGCATCGGCGCGAACACCGCGATGTTCACGCTGCTCCGCGGGACGCTCCTTCGCCCGCTCCCGAACCGCGATGGCGACCGCCTGGTGTACCTCAGGCAGTCTGCGCCGGGCGCCAAGCAGGTCGACATCTCGTTCTCGGTACCGGAAGTCGGAGACTACCGCACGGCACGAACGCTATCCAAGATCGCCGAGTATTCCCAGGCGGTGCCGTTCACGCTCGTAGGCCCGGACGGTCACGCCGCGCGGGCGCACGTCGCGGTGATCACGGGCAACTACTTCGACGTGCTCGGGCTGGATCCGCTTTTCGGCCGGCTCACGAGCGCGCACGACGACGGCGCGGCCGCCGCGCCGGTCGCGGTGCTTTCCTACCGCTACTGGATCGAACATTTCGGCGGTGATTCAACGATCGTCGGGCACGTGGTTCGATTGAACGAGAAAGAGACGACGATCGTCGGGATCCTGCAGCCGGCCCCCGATTATCCGAACCCCACGGACATCTACGTCAACACGGTCACGAGCCCGCACCATCTAAGTGCCACGATGGTGACCGACCGCAACCACCGCATGTCGGAGCTCTTCGCGCGCCTCGCGCCGGGCGCGACCGTCGAGCAAGCCCGCGACGAGCTCCGGCGGATCGCGGACAACATGTTCCGCGATCATCCCGACGCGTACGCGAAGGCGGCGCACTACGAAATCAGCGTCTCGCCACTCAAGGACGCGATGAACGAGCGGGCATCGCTCATCGTCTGGCTGTTGATGGGCGCCGCGGTGTTCGTGCTGTTGATCGCGTGTGCGAACGTGGCCAATCTCACCCTCATGCGCGGTGTGAACCGCGAGCGCGAGATGGTGGTGCGCGCCGCGCTCGGCGCGGGCACGGGGCGCCTCCGCCGTCTCCTGCTCGCCGAGAACCTGACGCTTGCGCTGATCGGCGGGGTGGTCGGCGTCGTCGTGGCGTTCGCCGGGCTCAAGCTGCTCGTATCGTTCGCGGCGCAGTTCACGCCGCGGTCCGAGGAAGTGCGCGTGGACGGGCTCGTGCTCGCCGTCACGCTGGCCACGACGGTGCTCGTCGCGATCGTGCTGTCGTTCGTCCCGCGCGTCGGCGGACGGCACGCCATCTCCACGTCGCTCCTTCCGACCGGCGGAGGACGACGCACGACACTCGGCCGCGGGCGCCAGCGCGTGCAGCAATCACTCGTCGTCGCGCAGATCGCGGTGTGCATGGTGCTGCTTACCGGGGCTGGGCTGCTTGCGCGCACGATCGGGAAGCTGTCGTCCATCTCGTCGGGCGTGCGCGTCGATCACGTGCTGACGATCGACCTGCCGCTCAGCGGTGATCTTCTGAAAGAGTTCAGAAAGGTGCCGCAGAACCTCGCGCGCTACGAACGGATCCGCGACCGCATTGCGGCGCTGCCCGGCATCCAGGCCGCGGCGCTGTCGAGCGCCGCGCCGCTGCGCCCGGGGCTGATGAACATGGACGTCGTCGCGGAGAACCACCCGATCGCGCCGAATCAACTGACCCCCTACGGAGGCTATCACTCGGCCGATCCGGGCTATTTCGCGACGGCGGGCGTCCCGATCCTCGCCGGTCGCGGGTTCGCGAGTACGGATCAGCCCGAGTCGGAAAAGGTCGTGGTATTGAGCCGCGGCCTCGCCCGGCAGCTGTTCGGCGACGAGAATCCGGTCGGCAAACGCGTCGCCTACACGGGCAAGCTGCTCAAGATGTCGCCATTCAGCGACGCGTGGCGGACCGTCGTCGGCGTAGCGGGCGACACGCGCGACCGCGGCCTCGAGAACGACGTGACGCCCGTGATTTACGAGCCGTTCTCGCAGGACGTGATTCTCGGCGCCACACTCGTGGTGCGTACGTCCTCCGACCCCGCCATCGTGCAGCCGATGATTCTGCATGCGATTCGCGATGTCGAGCCGGCGCAGATCATCGACCGCGTGGCTACGGTCGAGCAGATTCGCGATAAAGACGTGGCGCCGCGCCGCTTGAACGCGATGTTCATCACCGCGTTCGGCGCGCTGGCGTTCGTGATTGCGATGGTCGGCATCGCGGGCGTGCTGGCGTTCTCGGTCAGCTCGCGAACCGCGGAGATCGGAATTCGCATGAGCCTCGGCGCCGATGCCGCGCGGGTGCGGCGCATGATACTCGGCGAAGGCGGCGTCCTGCTCGGGGCCGGGCTCATCGCCGGCTTTGCCGGCGCGCTGTTCGCGGCGAGAGTCCTGCGCGGGCTACTGTTCGGCATCACGCCGCACGACCCGGCCACGCTCGCCGCCGTGGCGTGCGCTCTCGCCGCGGTGGGCCTGGCGGCCTGCTGGATGCC
>DATJIZ010000335.1:0-11914 GCA_035492735.1 Gemmatimonadaceae bacterium
CGACCGCCGCAGCTCGTTCAACTCTGTCGTGGTACCCACCCACAGCACTTGGATCTTCCGTGCTTCCAGGGCGAACGCGAGCTGGGTCCATTCGGTGAGCGGCACACAACGGTCGCGCGCGCCGGCAAAGGGATGAACGGCAACGAACCGCTCCGGAAGTCGTTCGATGACCGCACGGCGAAGCTCGTCGAGCGGACCCGTCTCCAGCCGATAGCGCAGCGGTGCTGGCTCGATGCCGAATGGCGCGAGCAACCGCGCCTGCTCGGCGAGCACCGGTTTGGCGGGGTCCTCCGGTGGAACCGCGTCGGTCAGGAATCGGGCGTTGTGGCGTCGGGCAAACCCGATGCGTGCGCGGATGCCCGCCGCATTGACGGCCGCCGCGCAGCGCCAAGGAGCCTGGCTGAGCAGCGCGACGTCGTAACGCCGTTGCCTGACCTGGCCGATGCTGCGCAGAAAGGGCAGCATGGGCGCGCGCGGCCGACCGGGAGAGTCGGCCCAGAACGGATCTGCCGCGATCACCTCGCGCACGTGCGGAATGAGCGGCGCGATCGGGGCCGTATAGTGCTTGCACCACACGTCGATCACCGCGTGCGGATATGCCGCCTGAAGCGGCGGCGTCAACGCCGACGCGAACACCAGGTCGCCCAGGTTGTCGAGCGACACGAGCAGGATGCGCCGAATCGCCGCGCGGTCGATCATGGAGGCGTGCTCGCGCGCTGAATCGCAGGCTCGCCTTGCGCGTCACGCCGCGACCAGGGAAGTTGCGGCGCGTGAAGCTTCGAGTGCTGCACGTCGACACGGAGCGCGGGTGGCGCGGCGGCGAGCGACAAGCACTGTGGCTCGCGCGCGAGCTCGCGCGGCGCGGGCACGTGTCGGTCGTTGCGGCGCGGCCCCAGGAGCCGCTGGCGCGGCGCGCCAACGACGCGGGCCTTGCGACCGTGCGCTGCGCGCCGTTCTCCGAATTCGATGTTCTGGCGGCGTGGCGGCTGCGTCGCGAGATCCAGCGGCGCGACATCACGATCGTCCACGCCCACACGGCGCATGCCGTGGGACTTGCCGCGCTCGCGACGATCGGCCTGAGCGTGCCGTTCGTCGCCGCGCGTCGAGTCGACTTTCGACTTCGTCGCAACGCCGCGACACGGTGGAAATACGGCCGCGCCGCCGCTGTCATCGCCGTGTCGCGCGCCGTCGCCAACGTGCTGGCCGACGCCGGCGTTCCGGACGCCAGGATTCATATCGTGCCGGATGGCGTCGACCTGCACCGCGCCGTCGAGCGCGCGAGCGCGGATACACTCGCTTCCCTCGGAATCCGCTCCGGGGCTCCGCTCGTCGTTCAGGTCGCGCAGCTCGTCGGTCACAAGGATCCACTCAACTTCGTGCGCGCGATCGCGCACGCTCGCGACGCCGTGCCCGGCGTGCAGGCGATCATGGCGGGCGACGGTCCGCTGCGCGCCGACGTCGAGCGCGAGATCCACGCGCTCGATCTGGAGCGCGTCGTTCGCCTCGCCGGCTTCCGAACCGACGCGGACGCCATCCTTGCGGCGGCCGACGTGGCCTGTCTCAGCTCCTGCGAGGAGGGCATGGGCTCCGTGTTGCTCGACGCCATGGCGTTCGGGATTCCGATCGCCGCCACGCGTGCGGGCGGAATTCCCGAGATCGTGATCGACGGCGAATCGGGCTTGCTCGCCCAGCCCCGCGACCCGGTCGGCCTGGGCCGCGCGATCGCCACGCTGCTCTCCGACCGAGCGCTCGCGTCGCGAATCGGCGCCAACGCTCGCGCGCGGTCCGAGACATTCTCCGTGGAACGAATGGTGGATGGAACCATCGAGGTTTATGGGCGGGCGCTGGACAGCTCGGGACCGCGAACCAGTGCGGCCAGCTCGGCAAGCTCCGCGTCGGTGATCGGCGCGCCGTAGCGGTCCCGCCACTTGCGGGCCGAGCGTACCAGCCGGGCGAGGTTGGCTTCGCGCACCGCGACCCGATCGCTCGAGAAGACGACACGGTCGACGTCGAGGACCAGCGCTTCGATGCCGCCGTCCGGCCGGTCGCGCAACAAGACGTTCTTGACGTTCAGATCGTGGTGCCGCGCGCCGGCAGCGGTGAGCGATTGCACGAGTCGCGCGGTGGCATGCAGCGCGCGAGCGCGATGATCGGCCCGGGGCGAGGTGATCGCCGTCGAGAGGTCGTGACTCGCCGGCACTTCGACGGTGACAACGTCGGCACGACAGAAGCCAGCCGGCGCCCGGTACAGCGCGAAGCAGACCAGCTCCGGCGTCGGAACGTGCTCGCCGAGGAGCCTGCGCGAATTCTCCAGCTCGAGCGGCGCC
This sequence comes from Gemmatimonadaceae bacterium, assembly GCA_035492735.1. Classification (GTDB taxonomy): domain Bacteria; phylum Gemmatimonadota; class Gemmatimonadetes; order Gemmatimonadales; family Gemmatimonadaceae; genus JAQBQB01. The sequence continues at coordinate 2,328 of DATJIZ010000335.1, forward strand.
CGTGACGGCCAACGGAAGAGGTCTCCGGTCAACGAGGCGAGCAGGCCGCCATGCCGGTTGTGCCGCACGATCACGCAGGTGGGATCGCCCGGCAGGCAGACGGCGTACGCCGGGCCGCGACCTGCAAAGACCCGGGCGCTCGGATGAGAGCGGGCGAAGTCGTACAACGATCCCTGCTCGAGCGCGGCGCGGACCGGCGAGGCGAATCGATCGTCGCAGACTACGTGGGCCGACGCCGTATCGAAGGACACGAACGCCGACGGCAGCGTCGTCGCGTGCTCGCTCATCACTCGGCGACGACGCGATAGACCGAAACCGGATTCGCCTTGTTCTTGAGGACCATGGGCGGACACTCGGCGACCGCCGGAGGTGCGTGCAGCGCACGGCGAAAGTCGTCGGTGATCAGAATCTCCCCAGCCTCGGCCACGGAGCACAGCCGGTGGGCGGTGTTGACGGTGTCGCCGATGACGGTGAACTCGAGCCGCCGCTCGGAGCCGATCGTACCGGCGAAGGCCTCGCCGTAATTCAGGCCGATGCCGATGTGCAGCTCGGGGCGGCCGGACGCCCGCCACGCCACATTCAATACCTCGAGCTCGCGCATCATGTCGATCGCCGCCGCCATCGCGTGGTCGGCGTCGGAATCGGTGCCGATCGGCGCGCCCCATTGGGCCATGATGCTGTCGCCCATGAATTTGTCCAGCGTACCATCGTGTCTGAACACGCACTCCACCATCTCGGTGAAGTACTCGGTGAGCAGACTCGCCATGTCGTCGGGACGCATCGATTCGGCGAGGGCGGTGAAGCCGCGAATGTCACTGAACAACACGGCGATCGGGCGCTTTTCGCCGCCGAGCCGCAGCGTCTCCGACGACGCGGCGATTCGCTGCGCGAGCTGCGGCGCGAAGAACCGCTCGAAGTTGCTGCGCGTCAGCAGCTCGCGCTGGATCCGCTGCGCAAACTGACCGTTCTCGATCGCGACCGCCGCGATGCCGGCGAATGCGATGCAGAACTCGAAGTCATCTTCGCTGAACTGGCTCGACGAGGTCAGATGATCCACGTAGAGCACGCCAAGCGTTCGATCTTCGCTGCCGATGAGGGGCACGCAGATCGCCGAGCGGACACGCTGCATCACGATCGACTGACCGTCGAAGCGCGAATCCTCGCCCGCATTGTCGGTCAGGATCGCCACTTTGTCGTTGAGCGCGGTGCGGGCGATCGACCGCGGGACGGTGCGTGTCGTGTCGTCGCCGCGCCGATCGCGGGCGATCTTGGGCACCAGCTCGCCCTGCTCGTCGATGAGCAGGATCGCGACACGGTCGACCTCGAGGACCTGGTACGCGTACTCGACGATCTTGTCGAGCAGCGAGTCGATGTCGGCGGCCCGGCCCAGTCCCTTCGAGACCTCGAGCAGCGTCGCGAGCTTCTGGCGGTTCTTGTCGACAGCGGCAAGGCGGTGCGACGAGGTGTCGCTGACCGAGATCGGCCGCACGATCGTCGCGCTCGGCTGCGGCTCCGCGGTCGGGCCCTCGGACAGCGTGGGAGTCGGCGGGCTGGCTTCCTGAATGCGAAAGCTGACTTTCCCGAAGGCGACGATGTCGCCCGGCGCGAGCGGCGCGGACTCGACGCGCGTGCCGTTCACGAACGTCCCGTTGCTCGAGCCGAGATCGCGGACGAGGATGGCATGTCCGTTCTCATCGGTCGAAATCTCGGCGTGCCGGCGCGAGATCGTCGGGTCGATCACCGGGATGTCGCTCGCCGGCGCGCGCCCCACGACGAGCGACGAGTGGTCGCGCAGCTCGAACGAGTACGTGGCGTCAGTGCTGGTCAGTCGATAGGCCATTCCGCCAAATATGTTTGCGGGACGGCGGATCAGCTATCCAGGCCTCGGGTGCCCGGTGACCCGCGGGCCGCGCCGCGGACCTGGCCGATCGCCGTGAGCAGGGCTCGTGCCTTGTTCTCGTGCTCCAGGAACTCGCGCTCGGGGATCGAGTCGTACACCACGCCCGCGGCGGACTGCACGGAGGCGATCCCGTTGGCGATGACACACGTCCGGATCGTGATCGCCAGGTCCATCCGCGTCACGCCGGCGCTGATGTAGCCAACGGCGCCGCCGTAGGGCCCGCGACGCTCGGGCTCCATCTCGTCGATGATCTCCATGGCGCGTACCTTTGGCGCGCCGGTGAGGGTGCCCGCCGGGAAGCTCGCGCGAAACGCATCCATCGCCGTGAGTCCGCCGCGGAGCTGTCCGTCGACCTGACTCACCAGGTGCAGCACATGCGAATAGCGCTCGACGACCATCAGCTCGGACACGCGGACGGTGCCGTACTGCGCCACGCGTCCCACGTCGTTCCTGCCGAGATCGACGAGCATGAGGTGCTCGGCGCGCTCTTTCTCGTCGTTCACGAGCTCGTCGGTCATCCGCGCGTCGTCGGCCGGCGTGCGGCCGCGCCGGCGTGTGCCCGCGATCGGACGCAGCGTCACCGTCCCGCTGGCGCTCACCCGCACGAGCAATTCGGGGGAGCTGCCGACGATCTCGACGCCATCCAGGACCAGGTGGTACATGTACGGCGAGGGATTGATTACGCGGAGCGCGCGATAGAGCGACGTCGACGAAAAGTCGAACGGCACGTCGATCCGGCGGGCGAGCTGGACCTGAAACGCGTCGCCCGCGATGATGTACTGGCGGATCCGCTCGACGTCCTTGAGAAATTTCTCTTTCTGGTATCTCGAATGTCCCTCGGCCGGCGCCGCAGTCGGGTCGAGCTCGAGCGGCGGTAGAGCGGCTGGGCCACGCAGCCGCGCAATCGTGGAGTCGACCGCCCGCGATGCGTGGTCGTACGCCGAGTCGACGTCGGCATCGGATGCGCCGGCGGCCACGCGGGCGGCCGCGACGACGCGTGCTTGCGAGCGCAGGTTGTCGAAGATCACGAGCACGTCGGTGAATACGAACAGCGCATCGGGCACGTCGACGCCGCGGGCAGGCGGCGTGGGCAGACGTTCGATGAGCCGAGCAACGTCGTAGCCGAAATAGCCGACCGCACCGCTCCAGAACTCACCGATCTCCGGCGTCGGCAGCGGCTGATTGTCGCGGAGCAGACATTCCAGATCGCTGAGCGGGTCGTCCGGCCGCCGATCGTTGTGCCAGCCGCGCTCCGGGGTCCAATCCTGCACCACGCCGTCGCGGAGCTTCCAGGCGGCACGTGGCGCGGCTCCCATGAACGTGTAGCGTGCCCAGGTCTCACCGCCAGCGGGCGCGGATTCGAGCAGGAACGCGAAGGGCCCATGCCGCAGCTTGGCGAATGCAGCCACGGGCGTGTCGGCATCGAGCAGCACGTCGCGCCACACCGGCGCCATGCAGGCAGTTTCGGGCCCTGCGCCGCGGACGCGCGCGCGAAACTCCTCCCGGCTGGTCACGCGGGTTGCTCCGGTTTGTGCATCCCGCGATATTCGCCAATCATGCGTCTATTCCTCGCGGCGCGTGGATCACACGCCGCCGCGTGCTGGTTGTCCATCGTGGTGGGCCTCGTCCGTGCCGGATCGACCGCTGGCGCGCAGGTGTGGAACGATCCACGCAGCTTGGCGCTCGCCCGAACGGCCACGCAGCGGCGCGCCGAGCAGCTCGCGGACACCGGACTCACGGATTACCGAGCCAGCGCGCACGGCTACGTCACCTTTCTGGCGCAGCTCGGGGAAGGCTTTCGCACACCGCCCAAGGTCATCAAGGCCGACGAGCTCGAGCTCGAAGTCTACTGGCGCACGCCCAATCTGAGCAAGCAGCGCATCATCGGACGACGCGACACGCTGCTGCTGCCGACCGACATCGCATATCATCGCGATCACCTCGGCATCGTCCAGAACAATTTTCCGGACATCATCAGGCTCGGCGAGGGCGACGAGGTGCGCGATGTGCCACATCCGCTCTCGCCGCGCGGCCTCGCCGATTACGACTTCGCCTTGACCGACAGCTTCTCGATCGGCGCCGCCAACCAGCGGATCCGCGTGTACGAGCTCAAGGTCCGGCCCAAGGATGACCGGCAGCCGCGCGTCGTCGGGGCGGTGTACATCGATCCGTCGGGAGGCCAGGTCGTTCGCATGAACTTTGGCTTCACGCGCGCGGCCTTTCTCGACGACGCGCTGGAGCAACTCACCGTGGTGCTGGAAAATCGGCTGGTGGCCGGACGCTTCTGGCTCCCGAGCGAGCAGCGAATCGAGATCGAGCGAACGGGATCGTGGATGGACTACCCGGTGCGCGGCATCATCCGCGGCCGGTGGGAGATTGGCGACTACCAGATCAACACGTCCGTGTCGCCGGCCGTGTTCGCGGGCCAGGAGATCGTCCAGGCGCCGCCAGCCGAATTGAAACGTTACAAGTGGACCGGCCAGGTGCTCGACTCGCTGCCGCCCGACGTTCGCGCGGTCGAGGAGCCCGACATCCAGCGTGTGCAGGCCGAGGTGCATGCTCTGGTACGCGGTCAGGCGTTGGCGCGTGCCCGGAAGGCCACGCTCGCGGCTCGCAACCTGTCGGACATGGTGCGTGTGGACCGCGTCGAAGGGTTGGCGGTCGGCGGCGGAGTCTCCAAGGCATTTGGCGGAGGCGTCTCGGCCAACGTTCGCGCTCGGTACGGCGTCGACGATCGGCTCGTGAAAGGAGCCGTCGGGCTCACCGCGTCGAGCGGCAGCGGCGCATCGACCCGTGTTTTCGCCTCGCGCGACTTCCGCGATGTCGGCGACGTGGCCGAGCGCTCGACGTCGTTGAACAGCATCGCCGCCCAGGAGTTCGGCAGCGATTACACGGACCCGTATCTCGTTCGCGCAGTGGGTGCGAGCCTCGAAGGTGGGCCAATCCTCGGATTTTCGCCGCGGTTTACCGCGTCGTACGAGTGGCAGTCTGCGCTCGCGGTGAGGGCGCGGCCCGTCACCGGCACCTACGAACCGACGATCGCGACCAACGATCGGCATGCCAGTCGATGGCTGCTCGAGGCGAATCGCGCGCCGGGCTTGTGGCTCGCCGGCACCGAGCTCGGCGTCCACGCCGAGGCGCGAGTGCGCAGGCCGTACCAGCCGGACGCGGTAAACGCGCTGCGAGAAGCGACTACGGTTCGCGGCGCGCTGAGCGCGGAGATCGAGCGCCCCTTTGGCGACCAGCGGCTCGTCACGGCGACGACGATCGCCGGGGTCGTTGCCGGCTCGTCGGCGCCGCTGCCGTCGCAGGAGCTGGTCTACGTCGGCGGACCGCGATCGCTGCCGGGATACGCCTATCACGCCTTCGCGTCGTCATTCGCCGCGACCGAGCACGTGGAGTGGCAGATCCCGGCTCCCTTCGTGCCGTTCTCGCTTGGGCGTTTCGGGAGGGTCCCGGCGCGTGGCGCGATCGCGCCGTACGTGCATGCCGCGGTGATCGGCGCACCTGTCGCGTCGTGTGAACGTCGCGTCGTTGCCAACTCGGCCACGTCATCCTGTTCATCGCTCGACGCCGGCGTCTATCCGTCGCTCGGCGCGGCGTACGTGTTCCCGTTCGACGTGATCCGCATCGACGTCGCCCGGGGACTCGGCCGCGCCGGCCGCTGGACGTTCAACGTCGATGTGAGCCGGGATTTCTGGAGCATCCTGTAGCTCCCCGCGCGAATCCGCGCCGAATCGCGTTCGTCCGGTGATACGCGTGTGCTGCGCGGGTTCAGATTGGGCGCGTGTCCAGCCGCGTGCCGATTCCAGAGCCCCCATCGATCGATCTCGATGCCGTCGCGCGTCGATTCCGGCTGCCGATCGCCGACGTCGCTGAGGTGTCGCCGCAGGCCGTGGCACTCGTGCCCGAACGCTGGGCGCGGCGGTTTCACGTTCTGCCACTGTCGGCCACGGAGCACGAGCTCGTGATCGCGACCGCCGATCCACTCGACGCCGACTGCGAGCGAACGCTGGGCTTCGCGACGGGCCGCCGCGTTCTCCTGGCCATCGCCGACCGGAACGCAATCGGTCGCCGCATCGATGACGTGTACGGCGGCGATGACAACGAGACCGAGACCGACCGCGCCGTCGATGTCCAGCACCTCGCGGGCGATGACATGGACTCGGCGCCCCCGATCGGTCGGGACGACGGCGGTGCGTCGGTGAGCGCGCTGGTCGATGAACTGCTCGTCGCGGGCATCAGTAGTCGAGCGAGTGACATCCACATCGAGCCGGAGGAGCAGGGAATCGCCGTGCGGCACCGCGTGGATGGCGTGCTTGGCATCGTGCGCACGCTTCCTCGAGCCGTCGGGGCCGCGCTCGTCTCGCGAATCAAGATCCTCTCCGGTCTCGACATCGCCGATCGCCTGAGGCCGCAGGACGGCCGGGCGCGCGTCGCGATCAATGGCGTGGCGGTCGACCTGCGGGTGTCTACGCTTCCCGCTTCGCATGGCGAGAAGGTGGTGATCCGGGTGCTCGACGGCCGGTCGACGGTGCTGAGCCTCGATGGAATGGGCTTTCACGGCGACGAGCTGACGCGAATCGATCGGCTGCTGCAATCGCGCGAAGGGCTGATCCTCGTCACGGGACCGACGGGCTCCGGCAAGACCACGACGCTGTACGCCGCGCTCCGGCGGATCAAGGATCGCGGCGTGAACATCGTGACCGTGGAAGATCCGATCGAGTATCGGCTGCCGGGCATCGTGCAGGTTCAGGTGAATGAGAAAGCGGGGCTCACGTTCGCCACTGCCCTCCGTTCGATCATGCGTCAGGACCCGGACGTGGTGCTGATCGGCGAGATTCGCGATCGTGAGACCGCCGAGATCGCGATCCAGGCGTCACTCACCGGACATCTGGTACTGTCGACGCTGCACACCAATGACGCGCCGAGCGCCGTGACGCGGCTGATCGACATTGGCGTGGCGAGCTACAAGATCGCGACCGCGGTGAAGGGGGTGCTCGCGCAGCGATTGGTTCGGCGCCGCTGCGATCGGTGCGAGGGCGCCGACCCCGCGTGCGCCGAATGCGGCGGATCGGGATTCCACGGTCGAATCGCAATCGTCGAAGTGCTCGTGGCGACGCCCGAATTCGAGCGGCGAGTGGCCGCTGGCGAATCCACGGAGCGGATCGCCGATGCGGCGCGGACCGACGGCATGCGGTCGCTGTGGCAGTCAGGGCTCGGGCACGCGAATGCCGGGCGCACGACGCTCGACGAAGTGCTGCGCGTCGCGGCGCCCGAGCCCGAGCGGCGGACCGTGGCCGAAGCTGCGCCGCGATCGGCGCCGAACATTCGCTGTCCGCTCGAGGGGGACGCGTTCCGGCTGCGAGATGATCTCGATGCGGTGATTGCCCGGCGGTCGGCGAGGGCCAATAGCTTTCCCGGCATGACACCGATCGAGGTCGGAACGATCGACGTATTCGTGGTGCGACCGCTCGTGGCCGGGTGGCGGGTGCTCGCGCTGCAGCGTGGCCAGCACGCTCGCTGCCCCGGTGCCTGGGAGCCGGTTCATGGTCACATCGATCCGGGCGAATCGCCGGAGCAGGCCGCGGTGCGCGAGCTGCGCGAGGAGACCGGTCTCGCCGCGGAGCGCCTGTACGTCGTTCGCGTGCAGCCGTTTTACGTTCGAGCGACGCGCACGCTGCAACTGGCGGTGGTGTTCGCCGCGTTCGTCGCCGAGCCAGCGGATGTGGTCATCGGCACGGAGCACGTTCGCTCCGAGTGGCTCACGGTGGACGACGCGCTCGGGCGATACGCATTTCCGGGCGAGCGAGCGTCGCTGCGCGAAGTGGCCGAGCTCCTGGCGGCCGGCGATGCCGGACCAGTGGACGACGTGATGCGAGTTTTCTGATCAATCTCAGCCGCCGGCCAACGCGCCGACGACGAGGAACGGCTCCTTGCCCTTCGCGACCTCGTCCGGCAGTTCCGTGTCGGGCGACTCGTTCGACCAGTCTTCCTCACACGCATAGAACCGCACGAACGCACGCCGCTTCTGCGTGACATGATCGCGCATGGTGCCGCGGAGCATCGGATACTGCTCCTCCACCGCATCGAGGATCGCCCGCTGCGTCACGCGCCCACCGACGGCGAGCTGCACTTCGCCGTTGATGCGCGCCAGCTGACGCAGCGGAGTCGGTAGCACCACGCGAATCATTGAAGTGTCTGCACCTCGACGGAGAGCACTGCCGGCAGGTCGCGCACGATCGCGTCCCAGCTGTCGCCCCCGTTGGGCGACCCGTAGACCTGACCCCCGGTCGTGCCGAAGTACACCCCGCATGGATCGAGCGAGTCGACCGACATCGCGTCGCGCAGCACGTTCACGTAGCAATTCTCCTGCGGCAAGCCCTTGGTGAGCGGCTCCCACTCGTTGCCGCCGGTCTTGCTGCGATACACACGCAGCTTTCCTTCGTGTACGAAATGCTCGGCGTCGCTCTTGATCGGCACGACGTAGACCGTCTCCGGCTCATTGGTGTTCACGTCGATCACGAAACCAAAGTCCGTGGGCAGATTGCCGCTCACTTCGTGCCACTGGTCGCCGGCATTGTCGGATCGCAGTACGTCCCAGTGCTTCTGCATGAATAGCGTGTTCGGCCGATCCCGATGCATCGCGAGGCGGTGCACGCAGTGGCCGACCTCGGCCGTGGGGTCCGGGATGTACTGCGAGTTGAGGCCGCGGTTGATCGGCTTCCAGGTTGCGCCACCGTCGTCGGTGCGGAACGCGCCGGCCGCGGAGATCGCGATGTACATGCGTTGGGCGTTGGTTGGGTCGAGCAGGATGGTATGCAGGCACATGCCGCCCGCGCCCGGCTGCCACTTGGGGCCCGAGCCGTGGCCACGCAGACCCGGTAGCTCGCTCCAGCTTCGCCCGCCATCGGTGGTCTTGAAGATCGCCGCGTCCTCGACGCCGGCGTAGACCGTGTCGGGGTCGTCGAGCGACGGCTCGAAGTGCCAGACGCGCTTGAACTCCCACGGATGCGGCGTGCCGTCGTACCACAAATGCGTGCCGGCGACGCCCTCGTACACGAACTTGTTGTCGACCGGCTCCCAGCTCTTGCCGCCGTCGTTCGAGCGCTGAACCTGCTGGCCGAACCAGCCGCTGCTCTGCGAGGCATAGATGCGGTCGGGATCGGCAGGCGAACCTTTGACGTGGTACATCTCCCAGCCCGCGAAGTGCGGGCCCGAGACGTCCCACGACTTTCGCTTGCCGTCGGAGGTGAGGACGAAAGCTCCTTTGCGCGTGCCGACCAGCACTCGTACTCCGGTCATTCCAGTCTCCGTTTCAGGCGGGGGAGTGAACTTTATCGCCCCTCGGCGCGGCTGTCGATGTCTGCGCGCGGCGGTCGGCGGTGGCCACGGCTGCCCGGGCCGGACCCGGCGCACGCTTCGGTCTCACGGGAGCGTCGCCAAGGTCTTTGCGCCCAGCGACTTGCGCTACGACAACGGCGGAGCGGCAATCACGGCCCAATAGTGCGCCCACGCCGCTAATCCCTCGTACAGACGGTGCACGCGGAAGAACTCGTTTGGTGCGTGGAAGTCTTCGTCGGCGGTTGAAAACGAGAAGAACACGGTGTGCAGTCCCATGATGCGCTCGAAATACTCTGAGATGGGCACCGTGCCGCCCATGCGTACGCGCAGCGGCCGCACACCA
>DATJIZ010000336.1:0-16014 GCA_035492735.1 Gemmatimonadaceae bacterium
GCGAAGGTGAACGCGAGGTACGGATCGTACGGGAACAGCTTCAATGCCTTGAGGTATTCGGATTCCGCAAATCGCTTGTTGCTGCGCTCCCTCAGGTAGTACGTGGCGAGCATGTAGTGCGCCCGATAGGAATCGGGAGCATCGCGCACCGTCTGCAGCAAGAGCGTTCCGTTGTCGTGCCAGACGCGGGACCGCATCGAGCTCCGCACGACACCGATCGACAGGAGCAGCGCGCACGCCGCCGGGCCGACGATCGTCGAAGGAACCGTGGTCGCGTCGAATCGCCGGCGAAGATACTGCGCGACAACGAGGAGCAGATCCCCCGCCACGAGCATCGCCCCGACACTCGGCAGGAACAGCGTACGTTCGGCGATCACGATTCCCGCCGGCAGGATGAAATTGCTCGACGGGAGGAGCGCGATGCAGATCACGGCGATGCCGAAGGTGATCGCTGGCCGCCTGCGGCGGACCAGAATCGCAATCCATATGATGCTGATGAGCAGGAGGAAGCCGGGGAGGAGCGTCACGCTCGGGCCCTGCGCGATCTCGATCTCCGGTGGTCCGTAGTCTGCCGACAGCCGCAGAGGCCAGAACAGCAGCCGGATCCATTGCGGCACCACGCCGACGGCGGTGAGTACGCGATCGAGTTGCGACACGTGGAGCACGACGAACGGCAGAAAGGGCTCGAATCCTCCCAGGGACCGATTCGCCAGCACGAATGACCGCGCGGCGACGAACGCCACGTCGACGGCGAGCAAGCCGAGGTAGAACGGCCGCAGCTGGCGGACGCGGGCGCGCGCCGGCCTCGGATCGTCGATGATCGTCAGCTCGGCGGCGGCGAGCATTGCCGGGAGGATGACGCCGTGTTCCTTGGCCAGGCATGCGAACGCGGCGAGGAGCGCGATGACGACCATGGTGCCAATCCGCAGCACGCCGGCCTGGCGATCGCGCACGTACAAGAACGTGGCGCCCACCACCGCGAGCGCGACAACGAGCTCGGACTGTCCGACTACATTCGCGACGGCCTCGACGTGCACGGGATGCACGGCGAAGAGCGCCGCCGCCAGCCAGGCAGCGACAGGCGGGAGCACTCGGCGCGCGAGCAGGTACACGAAGAGCGACACCGCGGCGTACAGCAGGATGTTGACAGCGTGAAACGCGACCGGGCTCCCGCCGCCGAGGGCCCACTGCACCTTGAATCCGAGAATCGTCATCGGCCGATAGCCGTCGCCGCCGGCGTTCTTGGGCCAGTACGAGCTGGCGAACGCGTTCCACCAGTGGTGCAGCGTGTGGATCGACGGGTTGACGGCAATCACGTAGTGGTCGTCGTAGGTGAACCCGTTGACGATCCCGGCGGCCGACGCGGCGATCGCGAGCAGCGGCACCGATATGGCGGCGAGCCGTGGCCAGCGTTCGGTCATGAGAAAAGATTGAATTTGGTGATGTGCCAGAAGGCGGCGATCCCGTCCTTCCACCCGATCTTCTTGCCTTCGGCATAGGTGCGGCCGGAGTAGGAGATCGGCACTTCGAAGATGCGGGCATTCGCCCGGGCGAGCCGGGCCGTGATCTCGGGCTCGAATCCGAAGCGATTGGCCGTGAGACGGGGCACGAGCGACCGCGCGAGCTCGCCGCGAATCGCCTTGTAGCACGTCTCCATGTCGGTGAGGTTCAGGTTGGTGAGCATGTTGCTGTACACGGTCAGCCAATGATTGCCGACCGAGTGCCAGTAATAGAGGACGCGGTGCGGCCCGCCAAGAAACCGCGAGCCGAAGCAGGCGTCGGCGCGGCCGTCGATGATCGGCTCGAGCAGCGCCGGCCAATCATCGGGATCGTACTCGAGGTCGGCGTCCTGCACGATCACGACGTCGCCGGTGCTCACGGCGATGGCTTGGCGGATCGCCGCGCCTTTGCCGCGGTTGACCGGCTGGCGCAGCAGCCGGTCGATCTTCCCCTGCTCGAGCAGTGTCTCGAGCACCTGGTCCGTGCCGTCGGTCGAGTGGTCGTCGACGCAGATAATCTCTTTGGCGATCGGTGTCGCTCGCACTTGTTCGACGATCAGGTCGACCGTCTCCCGCTCGTTGTAGACCGGGATGAGCACGGAGAGCTTCATCACCGACGGGTCGAGCGGCGTGCGCGGGCGCAGCGCGCGCTGCTCGCGCTGCTCCCGCTGTTCGCGGTCGATCGGTTGCGGTGTAGGCGAAGTCATCGGCGAATCGGGCACTGGACGATCGTGCTCACGCTTCCTCCACCCCGTATCGCGAGAGCTTGCGATACAAGGTCGACGGATCGATGCCGAGCACGTCGGCGGCGCGCGACTTGTTGCCCGCCTCACTCTGCAGCACCCACATGATGTAGGCTCGCTCCACCGCCTCGAGCGTCGGGTTGGACGGGGTTCGCGTCGATACCAGCGGCTCGGCGCGGCGTTGCGTGACACGTTCGGGAAGTGCCTCGGGCGTGATCACCGCGTCGTCGCTGAGAATCACGGCGCGCTCGAGGGCGTTTTCCAGCTCGCGAACGTTGCCGGGCCAGCCGTACTCGACGAGGGCGTCGCGCGCCGCGTCGCTCAGCCGGCGCGGCGCCTCGTCGCGCGCTTCGCCGATCCGGTGCAGGAAGTGGTCGGCGAGCACGGGAATGTCGTCCTGCCGCTGTCGGAGCGGCGGCAGGTACAGCGCGATCACGTTGAGCCGGTAGTACAGATCGCTCCGGAAATGCCCGGCACGAATCTGCTCGTCGAGGTCGCGGTTCGTCGCCGCGACGACGCGTGTGTCGACCGGGACCGCTTCGGTCGAGCCGACCGGGATGACCTCGCGATGCTGCAGCGCGCGGAGAAGCTTGACCTGCGTCGCCGGCGTCGTCTCGCCGATTTCGTCGAGGAAGAAGGTGCCCTTGGTCGAAGCTCCGAACAGCCCGAGCTTGTCGCGGATCGCGCCGGTGAACGAGCCCTTCACGTGACCGAACAACTCGCTCTCGAGCAGGCTCTCGGGGAGCGCGCCGCAGTTGATCGAGAGAAACGGCCCGTCGCGACGCGCCGACAACTCGTGGATGTAGCGCGCGATGATTTCCTTGCCCGTTCCGGATTCGCCTTGAATGAGCACGGTGGAATCGGTTGGCGCGACGGTCTCGACGAGGCGCAGGACATCCAGCCACGACTTGCTCGTGCCCACCGGCCTCGGGACGCCGTTCCGTTCGGTGCGCCGGATGATCTGCTTCAGCGACTTGTTCTCGACGCGCAGGTTGCGGTGTTCGGCGGCGCGCTTGAGGATCGCGATCAGCTCATCGTTGCGAAACGGCTTCTGGATGTAGTAGAACGCGCCTTCATTCACTGCCTGCATCGCCGATTGCAGCGTCGCCTGCGCGGTCATGAGGATGACGGGAACATCGGGATCGGCCTGGCGCGCCGCAGCCAGGATCTCGACGCCGGTCACGTTCGGCATGCGGATGTCGGTGAGCACGATGTCGGGACTCATCTCGCGCATGCGGTCGAGCCCCGCCCTGCCGCCGTGCGCGATGTGCGGCGCGAAGCCCTCATTCCGGAGCAGGATGTTCAATGAGTCGAGAATGCCCGTCTCATCGTCGACGATGAGAACACTGGGCTTGGTTGGCGTGGCGATCACGAGACGCTCCCATTCCCCGCCGCCTGTTGGACGCGCGGGAGAATGACGGTGAACTTGGTGCCATGCGAACCGCTGTCGACGAGCACGAGCCCGCGATGCGCTTCGATGGCGCGATGCACGACGGCCAGACCGAGGCCGGTGCCGTTTGCCTTCGTGGTGAAGAACGGGTCGAACATCCTGGCGCGCACGTCCGCCGGGATCCCCGGCCCGGCGTCGGTGACGCGGACCGAGACGGCGTCGCCGTCGAAGCCGAGCCCGTTGGGTACCGGGTCGAGCGTGCCGCGCGCGACCTCGATGCGAACCTCGCTGTCGGCCGGCGCCGCCTGCAGGGCATTGAGCACCAGATTGAACACCGCGCGATGCAGCAGATCCTCGTCGCCCTCGAGCTCGACCGCGTCGTTCTCGGGCGCGATGCAGGTGATGCGTACGGTCTCGTCGCGGTCAGGATGCGCATGGGCCAGCCCGGCCGCGCCGCGCGCGATGGCGACGAGGTCCACCGGCTTGGTGCGGGCCATGCGCACCCGCGCGAAATCCAGGAACTCGGAGAGCAGGCGCGAGAGGCGATCCGATTCGCGCAGCACGAGCGTGCCGAGTGTCCTCTGATCGTCCGAGATGGTGGGCATGCGCGAGATCTGCTCCACCGCGCTCCTGATCGAGGCCAGCGGATTCTTGATCTCGTGCGCCAACGATGCACTCAATTCGGCGATGCCCTCGAGCCGCTCGGCGCGAAGGCGCAGGACGTCCATGCGCTTCTGCTCGGATAGGTCCTGGAAAATTGCGGTCGCGGTCCGCCGGCGGCCGTTACCGTTTTCTTCCGTGTAGGTCGTCGTCACGCCGATCGGAAAGCGACGGACGGCCGTGGCGACGACCCCCTCGCCGCGCGTCGTTCGGATCCGTCCTTCGGCGGCGCGTTTGATGGCGAGCCCGAGCTCCGGCGCCACGTTGGTCACTGAGTCGAGCACCGGCTGGCCGACGCGCGTGATGAGCTCGAGGCCGAGGAGTTGTTCGGCGGTCGGGTTGGCGTAGAGCAGCCGCCCGTCCGTGTTGACGGTGACCACTCCGCTGCGAATGTTGCGGAGAATGTCGTCGGCCTGGAGTCTGGTTTGCTCCAGCGCCGCGACCAGGATGGCCTTACCCTCGTTGGTCTCGCGCAGCCGCGCGCTGAGGTAGCGGATGCCGAGCGTGACCAACGCGATCACCGTGAGCTGCATCCACACGCCCGGCTCGGAGAGCGGCGAGCGAAGAAGCACCACGACGTCGACGAAGTAGAAGACGATGCCGAGTCCGGCAATGACGAGACCGCCGCTGGCCGGTACGAGGAGCGACGCGGTCGCGATGACCAGGATGTAGAGGGCGGCGAACGGCGACGCGGTGCCGTTGGTGAGATGCACGACTGCGGTCACGAGCAGGAGGTCGAAGACCGCCTGCATATATATGAAGGCTCGCCCGAACCGCTTTTGGTATATTTCGGCGTAACCGACCGATCCGACGGTGACGACCGCAGAGATGGCAAAGGCGAGCGACGCGATCAGCGTCTTGTTGGAGTCGGCGGTCGTCCAGCTGGAGACCGCGGCGATGAAGATCGCACTGGCCAGGCAGAGGCGCCCGATGAGCACCCAGCGCAGCAGCCGCCTTGGATCTAGGATGGCTCTGAGCGCCGGGTCAGTGGAACGAGGGGTCAGGCGCACGGGCCAAGTCGTTGCAATGTGCGAGAGATCGGGATGGCCAGGAATCGTTGCATTCTGCTATAGCCACAGACGATCCCAGCCGTACGCCGTTACAGCGTCAACGACCGAGGCATGCCCATGGCTGAATTGACGTTCCTGAACGTGACGCCGGAGCTGGCCATCCCCCGATCGGAGCTCGCGTACCACGCGACTCGCTCGGGTGGGCCGGGTGGGCAGCACGTGAACACTTCGTCGACCCGCATCGAGCTGCTTTGGGATCTCACGGGATCCAAAGCGATCACGGAAGAGGAGCGAACGCGCTTACGGACGAAGCTCGTATCGCGGCTGGATTCGAACGGGTGCGTGCGAGTGGTCGCGAACGGACGCCGCAGCCAGCGTCAAAACCGGCGCGATGCGGAGGAGCGGCTCGCCGCGCTGATCAAATACGCGCTTCGCGTGCCCAAGAAGCGTCGGCCGACCAAGCCGACGCGTGCGGCAAAGGAGCGGCGACTCGCCGAGAAGAAGCGGCGCTCCGTGATCAAACGCGAACGTCGCGTCGAGCCCGAATAGCGCCGTCGGACATTGGGCTCCCTTTGACAGGCGAGTAGTCTCGCTTGATTACAGAACGCGAACGAACGAACCACGTTCCGAACGTGAAGTTCGTGACGTACGAAGCTGGTCGCGCGGTTAGAATTCCGTGAGCCGACCGTAGACTTTATACGACTCGTCTCCGACGCGACTCGCCTGCGACCACGCCGCTGCACTTCCCCGGCGCAAGCACAGTCGCTCGTACAACGCTTTGGACAACTGTTCCGAAGCCCCCACCGCTCACGGAGGACGTCAGATGAACTTCTTGAGGCCACGTCGCCTCGCCACTGGCATGGCGTCGTTGCTGCTATTGGCGACGAGCGCCGCCATCGCGCGCGCGCAAGGCACGCTCGCGGGAACCGTCACCACGCAGGGCGCGAGCACTCCGCTGCAAGAGGCGCGGATCATCGTACTCAACACGAGCCTGTTCGCGACGTCCGGTCCGGACGGCAAGTACATCATCCGTGGTGTCCCGGCGGGGACGGCCGAGATCCGGGTCATTCGCGTCGGATATCAGGAGCAGAAGAAGTCCGTCATGATCACGAACGGACAGACCACGACGCTCGACTTCGCGATGGGCCAGGTGGTCGTGCAACTCGCGGAAGTGGTGACGACGGCGACCGGTGAACAGCGGCGCGTCGAAGTCGGGAACGCGGTCGAGAACGTTTCGGTGTCGAAGCTGGTACAGGACGCACCGATCCGGAACGTGGCCGACGTGCTCACGGCGCGCATGCCTGGCGTGATCGTGCAATCGGGTGGGCAGACCGGTTCGGGCACGCGCGTTCGCGTGCGCGGCGTGAGCAGCATCAGCCTGGCGAACGATCCGATCTACATCATCGACGGTATCCGTCTGTCGTCGAACAACAACTCGGCCGCGTTCGGCAACGGCGGATCGAACTTCTCGCGTCTCGGCGACATCAATCCCGAGGACATCGAGAACATCGAGGTCGTGAAAGGCCCGTCGGCCGCGACGCTGTACGGGACCGATGCCGCGAACGGCGTGATCGTGATTACGACCAAGAAGGGCCGCGCCGGCGCGCCGCGATGGAACGTGTACGGCGAGAACGGCCTGATCGACGACATGCACCAGTACGACCCCAACTACGCGCTCGCGGGCGTCGATCCCAAAACGGGCAAGCCGCTGATCCTCAGCGCCCAGTGCACGCTGGTGAAGGTGTCGCAGGGCACGTGCACCGGCAGCGATCTCAAGACGCGGGCGCAGGGCGGATTGGGCTACGACAGCCTGCGCACGTTCAACCCGATCATGACTCCCGACGTGTCGCCGCTGCACATCGGCAACCGTCAGGCGTACGGCGCCCAGCTCGCGGCTGGCACCGATCAGCTCCGCTACTTCCTGTCGGCATCGCGCGACGATGAGATTGGCGTGCTCGGCATCGACAATCTCGAGAAGCGTCGCATGGATTCCGCCGGCGTGACGGTCCACGACTGGCAGACCAATCCGAACACCAAGCTGCTCAACTCATTCCGCGGCAACATCAGCTCGCAGGTCACGCCGAACCTCGACGCGACGGTCTCATTCGGCTACAGCACGGTTCAGCTCCGCACCGCCAACGAGTCGAACAACACCGTCGGCATCGGCTCGCAGGCCTTCGGCGGGCCGGGCTACCGCAACAACTGCTGCGTGGGCATCGGCGGCGTGATCGATTCACTGCTCGGCTACCGCGCCGGCACGCCGGCGTCCGTGTTCGCCGAGCTGCTGCAGCAGAACGTGAATCGTTCGATCATGAGCTCGAACCTCAACTGGCGTCCGGCGAGCTGGCTGTCGACGCGGAGCAACTTCGGCGTCGATTTCGCGGATCGAAACGACGTACGACTGCACATGAACGGCGAAGGATGGCCGCTCACCGCGACCTATCGCGACGGCTACGCTGGCAACTCGCGCACGAACATCACGAACCTCAGCGCCGACCTCGGCGCAACGGCGAACTACAATCCGTCGATGTTCCGCTGGCTCAACTTCAAGACCACGGTCGGCACGCAGTACAACAACTACCGACTCGATCAGAACACGGCCGAAGGCACGACGCTGCCGCCGGGAGCGGTGACCGCCGGCCAGGGATCGACGCCGGGGGCCGACGAGCAAACCACCATTCAGAAGACGTGGGGCATCTTCGTCGAAGAAGCGGCCGCGATTCGTGACCGGCTGTTCCTGACGGGTGCACTGCGCACGGACCAGAACAGCGCGTTCGGCACGAACTTCAACCGCGTCTACTATCCCAAGGCGAGTCTGTCGTGGGTGATGTCCGACGAGGATTTCTTCCCGCGCAGCAGCGTCTTCAGCCAGATCAGCAGCTTCCGGCTGCGCGCTGCGTACGGCGCCTCGGGCGTGCAGCCCGGCCCGAACGATGCCGCGCGCACGTACTCGGCCTCGTCGGCAAGCATCAAGAACACCGACCAGCCCACCGAGACCTACAACGCGCTTGGTAACGCGGAGCTGAAGCCGGAGCGGTCGACCGAGTTCGAGGGCGGCTTCGATTCGCGTCTCTTCGGCAGCCGCATCCAGTTCGATCTCACGTACTACGATCGCAAGACGCACGACGCGCTGATCAGCGCGATCGTCGCGCCGTCGGTCGGCTCGGGCGCGACCACGAACCGCCAGAACCTCGGCGCGATCCAGAACAAGGGATGGGAGGCGACGATCGGCGGACAGATCATCGATCGCAAGGTGCTCGGGCTCGACTTCCTGCTCAACGCGTCGACGAACGACAACAAGGTGCTGAGCCTTGGCAACACGCCGCCGCAGATTGGCGTGACGTACTGGATCGTGCAAGGATATCCGATCAACGGCATCTGGGCGCGGCCGATCCTCGGGTGGCACGATGACAATCACGACGGCATCCTGACGGGCCGCACGAAGGACTGCTACAACGCGGGCGACCCGTCGTGCCTCGGCGAAGTCGACATCGGCCACGACACGCTGTTCGACAACAGCATCGATCCGGCAACCGGCAAGCCGAAGCACAGCGTGATCGGCGTCGGCACGTTCCGCGGCTACTCGCAGCCCAAGTATCAGACGACGCTCAGCTCGGGCATCGACCTGTTCAACCGCAAGCTGCGCATCCAGAACCTGTTCGACTGGCGCGGCGGCAATCTGTGGTACAACAACAACGAGCGCATTCGCTGCACGCGCCCGAACTGCAACAGCATGTATAACCCGAGCGCCTCGTTCCAGGAGCAGGCAATGAACGTGGCCGCCAACTTCGACCCGTCCAAGACGCTCGATGGCTTTTACCAGCCGGGCGGATTCGTGAAGTGGCGTGAGGCCTCGGCGACGCTGCAGATCCCGCAGCGGCTGATCGCGCGCACGCGCGCGAAGACCGCAACGTTCGTGTTCTCGGCGCGCAACCTCAAGCAGTGGACGAAGTACCGCGGCATCGATCCGGAGAGCGACTTCGCGGTTGGCAATGGCGGCGACACGCCCTCCGAGTTCCAGACGTTCGCCCAGCCGACGTACTTCATCTTCCGCCTCAACCTTGGCTTCTGACCCTTCGACATCACTCCGATGAGAATATTTAGAATCAGTGGCCCAGCGGTGGCGGCGGCATTGCTTGCCGTGACCGTACCCGCGACGGGCTGCGACAAAGTGAAAACGAGCCTGCTCGAAGCGCCGGATCCGGACATCATCAACCCGTCGAGCGTCCAGTCAGCCGCGGGCGCGATCGCCGTGCGTAACGGCACGCTCAGCCGGCTGCGCATCGCCACGGCCGATTGCACCGGCGGGTGCGGTTCCGGCAACGAAAGCAGCTGGATCTTCGGCGGGCTGCTCGCCGACGAGTACTCGTCGAGCTCGACGTTCGTTCAGAACGACGAGACGGACCAGCGGCGAATACAAACCAACAACGGCACGGTCAACCAGGCGCTGCGCTATTTGTACCGGGTGCGCACCGATGCCAATCAGGCGATCGCGCTGCTGGAGAAGTATCGCCCGTCGCCGGCGGCCGACATTGGCGAGATGTACTTCGCGCGCGGCTTCGCCGAGCTGCAGCTCGCGTCGGATTTCTGCAATGGCATTCCATTGACCGATGGCGCGGGCGACGCGATCACGTACGGACAGCCATTGCCGGTGAAGGACGTGTTCGGTGCCGCGGTCGCGTCGTTCGACAGCGCGCTGCAGTTCAGCGCGGCGACGTTGGCGAAGACGAAGGCGGATACCGCGGCGGCGCTCATCATCGAGAACGCGTCGCGCATCGGCAAGGCGCGCGCGCTGCTCGGCGAGGGGCTCGACAACGCGGCCGCGGCCGCCGCGCTGGTCAAGAGCGTACCCACGACGTTCCGCTACGATGCCACGGCGTCGTTGACCGGCGGCAACAACAACAACTGGGGCCAGACGACGAGTCAGGCCCGAACAGTGATCGGCGACAGCCTCAGCCCGAGCCGCAGCCTGCTCATCAAGAATGCGATTCCGTTCGTCTCGGCGGGCGATCCGCGGGTGCCAGCGAAGTACCGCATCGCGTCGAACGGCAAGGACACGGTCAGGGCGCAAGACGGCAACACGCTGGTCGTGACGGCCGACGCGCTGTGGGGACAGACGAGCGCCGTGGCGATCGTGCACGGCGTGGACGCACGACTGATCGAGGCCGAAGCCGCCCTCAAGGCGGGCAATCCGTCGCAAATGATGACCATCCTCAACGCGCTGCGAGCGACGCCGATTCAGATCACGGCGCCGAGCCCGACGGCGACCGGCACACACCCGGGGTACACGACACCTGTGATGGCCGCATTGTCCGATCCGGGCTCGCAGCGAGCCCGCGAGGATCTGCTGTTCCGCGAAGCGGCGTTCTGGCAGTTCGGACGCGGCGTTCGGCTCGGGAATCTGCGCCGGCTCATTCGGGATTACGGCCGCGCCCCTGACGGGTCCGATACGTTCCCCATCGGGCAGCATTACAAGGGCGGCACGTATGGCACGGACGTCAACCTGCCGGTCACGACCGACGAGCAGGTCGGAAATCCCAACTTTCAAGGTTGCCTGGACCGAAAAGCATAGGCAACGAGATCGGGACCGAGCAGTGAAATGGGGAGGCGCTCGGCGCCTCCCCATTTTCTATGTCAGATCCGATTGATAACGAGTCTTCAGCACCGTCAACGCCTCCCGCGCCTGATTTGCGGCCGGGTGATCCGGGACCTGCTCGATCAGACGCCGCAGCTCTACCAGCGCGCGTCGGGGCTGACCCAAGGCTCCAGTGTACAGATCCACCAGCCTGTGCGCGATGTACACCCGCTCGCCGGTCGAGCACGCGGGGATGCCCTGCGCCTGGCGAAACAATTCGGCCGCACGCGCCGCGTTGCCTCGCTCCCGATCGTACAATTCGGCGGCACGAATGCGGGCCGTCACGGCCGCCGCATCGCCAGCGATGATCGCCTCGAACGACGCCAGCGCGTCGTCGATGCGGCCTTGCATGACGAGTGCTTGTTCGCGCGAGTATTGCTCTTTGTAGGGCGTGCTGGTGCCGTCGACCGCGAAGCGTCTCCAGGCGCCTCCAACGAGCCGACTCGCGCCGACCGCGGTCGCGAACACCGCGAGACCGGCAACAACGCTGGCCAACATCGTCCAAATCGAGAAGAGTCCTTCCAACGCCAGCGCGAGCATCGCGATGCCGGCGACCATCGCGCCGTACGCGGCGGCCTGCAGGTGGTCCGCGGCCGCCGGTCCGTGGCGGTCGAACAATGTCGGCTTGTACTCGCGCGGCTGCGTCATGGGTCTTCCCTTCCTCCCCTGGCCAGTACGCACTGCTCGTCATCATCCGGCGACGATGATATGAGGACTACGATCGCCATCGATTCGTTTCGCTAGTGCCGGCGGGCGTGATCGCCGGCGCGTTGCCTTGACATTGAACCGCAGTTCAATAATACTCCGCGCAGATATTCCTTCCCGTTAGAACGCAGCACACGGCGGCCCTCTGCAACTCACGCTTCGGCAGGCAGCGAGCTACCTCGGCGTCAAGGAGGGCACGATCCGACGTTGGATCGATCAGCGCGCGCTCCCAGCGCACTCCGTCGACGAACGACTCTACCTCAACCCGATCGAGTTGTGGGAATGGGCCGTCGAGGCGGGGGTGCCAGCCTCGCGGGCGCTCCTCGACATCGCACATCGTGCACCCGATGACGTACCGCCGCTCTCCGTTCTTCTCCGCGAAGGCGGAGTCTTTCATGACATCTCCGGCGGAGACAAGAGGCATGTCCTCGCGCAGTTCGTCGAGCGCCTGCCGCTTCCGCCGGAGCAGGATCGCAAGTTCCTGCTCGATGTGCTCGAGGCACGCGAGGCGCTCGGCTCGACCGGGATCGGCGACGGCATCGCCATTCCGCACGTCCGGAACCCGATCGTTCTGCACGTCGCGCGACCGTTCGTCACGCTCGGATTGCTCGAGAAGCCGATCGACTTCGAGGCCGTGGATGACAAGCCGGTCCACGCGCTGTTCATGGTGGTGAGCCCGCTCGTGCCGACCCATCTGCGAATTCTCGCGCAACTCGGCTTCGTCCTTCGGGACGAAGTGCTCCGGGCGATGCTCCGTGATCGCGCCTCCGCCGCCGACATCATCGGCCGCGTCGAGATGATCGAATCGACGCGCAGCACGGGATCCTTCCGGGCGGCCAGCGCCAACACGGGCACGTGACGCCGCTCTGGATCGGCCTTCTGCTCGTCGGCCTCGCCGCGGTCGTCCAACTCGCGCCGCGACTGCAATCCGACGCAGTCTACACCACGCTGGTCGTAGCGGGGAGCGTGTTGGGCCTCGGGAACGCGATTCACGTACTGCTGCACGGCGGCATCCCCGTCATACGGTTGGCGAGTGCGCTCCCCGGCGGCGACTGGGTGTTCGGCCTCGATCCGCTCAGCGCGATCTTCCTGATCGTCATTCTCGCGACTGGCGCGGCGAGCGCCGTGTACGGCTGCGGGTACATGCGCTACGCACCGCACTCCGGTCGGTCAAGCCACGCGTGGTTCGCGCTCGAGATCGTCGCCCTCTCCCTCGTGGTGTGCGCCCGATCCCTCGTCGCGTTTCTGACTGCGTGGGAAGTCATGGCGATCGGGTCGTTCATTCTCGTGATCACGGAGCACCGTCGCGTCGAGGCCCGGCGTGCCGGCTATGTCTACCTGGTGGCGACGCACGCCGGCACGCTCGCGCTCTTCGCGCTCTTCGCTGTGCTGGCACGCGGCACCAGTGATTGGACCTTCGCGTCGCTCGCCGCCAACATTCGCGCCGGAGGCGCCGCCCGCGACGTCGTCCTCGCGCTCGCTCTGCTCGGCTTCGGCGTGAAGGCCGGGCTGTTCCCGCTCCACTTCTGGCTTCCTCCCGCGCATGCGTCCGCGCCATCACACGTCTCGGCGCTGATGTCGGGCGTCGTGATCAAGATGGGCGTTTACGGCCTGTTCCGCGTCGTATGGCTGGTCGGCGCGCCGCCGCTCTGGTGGGGTTGGACCGTTCTCGCGCTCGGCGTGCTGTCCGCGGTTCTCGGCGTGCTCTGGGCGCTCGCGCAGCACGACATCAAACGGCTCCTCGCATATCACAGCGTCGAGAACATCGGCATCATCCTGATCGGCCTTGGTGCTGGCGCGCTCGCCGCGGCCCGCGGCAACTGGACGCTCGCGCTGCTCGGCTACGGCGCGGCACTGCTGCACACGATCAACCACGGGCTGTTCAAGAGCCTCCTCTTTTTCGGGGCTGGTGCGGTCCATCGGGAAACCGGCACCCGGGACATGGAGCGACTCGGCGGGCTCGCCATCCGCATGCCGGCGACGTGGCTTTTGTTCGTGACCGGTGCGGCGGCCATCGTGGGACTTCCGCCGCTGAATGGATTCGTCAGCGAATGGCTCGTGTATCGCACGCTGTTCGGGGCCGGTCAGACTGCGGGCGGCTCGCTGCGGCTCGCCCTGCTCGCGGCGCCGGCGCTTGCGCTGGTCGGCGGCCTCGCGCTCGCCTGCTTCGTCAAAGTCGCGGGAGTCGTCTTTCTCGGTGTACCGCGCTCCGAATCCACGGCCGCCGCGCGCGAACCGAGCATGTGGCTTCGCGCGCCGGCCGCGGCAACCGCGATCGCGTGTGCCGCGATCGGTCTGGGCGCGGCCTTCGTTGTGCCGCCGATCCTCGGCGCCGCCGCGGTCCTGCTCCCGCCGTCGCCCGATGTGTCGGTGGCCGCGGCCGCGGCGGCCTCCGGGTCGGGGCAGCTGTCGATTTTCGCGGGCTCCGTCGTAGCGGTATTGGCCCTCGTCGCACTCGTCATGCGCTGGCTCCGTGGTCGCGTGGCGCAGCGCGTATTCGAGACGTGGGGTTGTGGATACGCGCGGCCCACGCCGCGCATGCAGTACACCGCGTCGTCGTTCGCGGCGCCGCTCATCGGACTGTTCGATGGATTGAGCGGCGTGCGCGCGCACCGCGGCGCGACGGTGTTTCACACCGAGCCATACGATTTGGTGCTCGACCGCGTGGTATCGCCGGCGTGGGAGTCGGTGCAGCGCGCCGCCGTCCGCCTCAGGGGCCTGCAGCAGGGACGGCTCCGCACGTACCTCCTGTACGTCGTCGCGACCG
Source organism: Gemmatimonadaceae bacterium (assembly GCA_035492735.1). Taxonomy (GTDB): domain Bacteria; phylum Gemmatimonadota; class Gemmatimonadetes; order Gemmatimonadales; family Gemmatimonadaceae; genus JAQBQB01. The sequence continues at coordinate 14,410 of DATJIZ010000336.1, forward strand.
TGACCGTGCTGCTGGCATACCTCGTACTGAGCAGTCGGCGATGAGCGACGCGATTGCAGCGCTCGGCGCGCTCGTGCTATTGCTCGTCATGGCGCCGGTCGTGCCGGGCGTCGCGACGCGGACTCGCGCGGCGCTCACCGGCCGTCGCGGCGCGCCGGTGTGGCAGCCGTACGCCGACATCTGGAAACTGCTTCGGCGCGGAACCGTCTACTCGCGAACGGCGACGGCGCCGTTCCGGCTCGTACCGATCGCGGTGCTCGCCACGGTGCTGGCGGCGGCGGCGCTCGTTCCGCTCGACGGCCGCGCATCCCTGCTTGGCTTCGCGGGCGATTTCGTGGCGTTCGCGTATGTGCTCGCGTTGGGGAGGTTCGTTCTCGTGCTCGGCGCGCTCGACACGGGCTCGAGCTTCGAGGGCATGGGTGCGAGCCGCGAAGTGACGTTCGCCGCGCTCGTCGAGTTTGCGCTCTTCATCGCGCTTGCCACGCTCGCCGTGGTAACGCGCTCGCTGTCGCTGACCGCGATGCTCGGAGCACCGTTGGGCGCAGAATGGGCGAGCGCGGCGCCGGCGCTCATCCTCACGGCCGCCGCGCTCTTCGTGGTGCTGCTCGCCGAGTGTGCCCGATCGCCGATCGATGATCCGGCGACGCACCTCGAGCTGACGATGATCCATGAGGTGATGATTCTCGATCACAGCGGTCCGGATCTGGGAGTGATCCTGTACGCAAGCGCGCTCAAGTTCGCGCTGCTCGGCGTGGTGGTCGCGCGCGTCGCATGGCCGATCGCGGGATACAATACCGTGGCACGCTTCGGCGCGCTCGCGGCGAGCGTGATCATGGTCGGCGCGATCGTCGGCATCGTCGAGGCGTCGATGGCGCGCGTCCGGCTGACCAAGGTCCCGCTCGTCATCGCCAGCGCGGTCGCTTTGTCGGCGCTCAGTCTCGTTCTGGTTCTCCGGTAGGCGACCGTGCACGCACTCGTCGAGCCGCTCTTGTTGGGCATCATCCTCACGGACTTCGCCGTGCTCGGCACGTCGCGCCTCACGGCGTGCGTGCGTATGGTAGCGCTCCAGGGCTTGATGCTCGGCCTGCTGTCCATCGCCCTCGAAGCTCCGGTGTCCGTGCACTCGGCCGCGTTGGGCCTCGGCACGATCGTCGTCAAGGCATTGGTGTTGCCCTGGTTCCTGCGCTGGGCGATGCGCGAGGCAGACGTCCGGCGTGAGATCGAGCCCGCGATCGGCTACCTGCCGTCGCTGCTCCTCGGCGCCGTTGCCGTCGGCGTGTCGTTCGCGGTCGCGGACCGCCTGTCCACCGGGACTGGCGAAGGGGTCGGCCTGCTCGTCCCGGTCGCCTTCGCCACGCTCCTGATCGGGCTCCTCGTCCTGATCACGCGCAGCAAAGCCGTGACTCAGGTCGTGGGATACCTGATGCTCGAGAACGGCGTATACCTGTTCGGCCTCACGCTGTCGCGGCGGGTCGCGTTCCTGGTCGACGTGGGCGTGCTGCTCGACGTGTTCGTCGCCGTGTTCATCATGGGCATCGTCGTCTTCCACATCAATCGCGAATTCGACTCGATCTCGGCGGCCAACCTGGTGGAGCTGAAGGAATC
>DATJIZ010000337.1:0-4664 GCA_035492735.1 Gemmatimonadaceae bacterium
GCATCGGCGACACGGGTTCGATCGTGCCGCCTGCCGCGAGGTCATCGCTGATCAGTTGAGGCAGGCCGTCCTCGAGCCACGACAGCGCGGTGTCGCCGCGCAGATTCTCCACCTGTGTTATCGCGATGATGGTGCGCGCCGTCGTCGCCGCGACGGCATGCGGTGCTCGAAGACGAATCAGGATCGCGACGACCACCGCCGCGGCAATCGCGAGCGCGCTCAGGCCGGCGCGCCAGAACGAGCGGTTCGGTCCGCGGTCGACGCGGACCGCTGATGGATTCGACGCGGTGGGCGCCGAAGTCGATGCCGAAGTTGGCGCCGACGTCGATGCCAACTTCGGCGTGAACGCATCCTCACCGGAGCGATCGGAGAGGGTCGCCACGCTCATCGACTCGGCGACGGCGCGCTCGCCGGCAGTGATCGCTGCCTCCAGCTCCGCTGCGAGCTCCGACACGGAACGGTCGGGCTCCAGACCGAAGTCGCTGCTCAGCCAATCTCGAATTCGCGCGAAGTCGGCCAGCGCGGCACGACTGGCCTCGATCGTTCCCGGGCCGCTTCGGGCGCGCAGGACCGAGCCGAAGGCGATGGCGGAGCGTGGCGACGCCCGCAACCAGCGTTCGGCCAGCTCCGCGCAGGCATCCCACTCCCCGGCGCGGAGCAGCACCGGGACCCGCCGCTCACACACCGCCGCGAACATTCGCTCGAGCCGAATTCGTTCACGGCGAATCCAGGCATCGAACTCCGGCGCGTCCTGAACGACCACGCCTTCGAGAAAGCCACCGCCGTACAGCGCGGACGCACGCGCGTCGTCGCGTCCTTCGCACGCGGCAGCGAACTCCAGCGCGTCGATTGCCAGTCGTAACTCGGACGACAGCTCGATCGCGTCGCGACGTGCGCTGATCGCCGCCTGGCCAAGCACCGCGCGCAATGCCGAGAGCGCGTTGCTCAGCGAATGGCGGGCCTTCGCCTCCGGCTCTTCGCCCCAGAACATCGCCAGCAGAGAGTCGCGGCGGACCGCACGCTCCGACGTGGCGAGCACCGCCAGGATGGCGAGGTGGCGCGGTCGCAGCGCCGACGGCGCCGCGACGTCACCGACGACGGCATCGAGCGACAGCCGGCCGAGGAGTCGCAGGCGGAAGTGTTTGTCGGGCCGCACGTTGACTTGTTGAGATCAGGCGGAAGGCGGGGCGCGAAGTTGTCGGCGTCGAACGCCAACATATGGATCGGACCGTGATCGCGACAGGAGCGAGCGACGGTCCCGCAACTGCCCACGATGCTCCGCCACGCGCTGCTGATTCCCCGGGTCTCCTCCTACGCCGTCCTCGCCGTCGCCCTGGTGCTGCTCCTGGGCTGGGGTGAGGCGCCGCCCTCCTTCACGGTCACCTTCCGGTTTGGCAATGAGGTGATCGGCCCCGAGGCGGCGATGGATCTCGTGCTGCCGAACGTCGAGCCGGGCCGGGTGGAGCTCGCCGGAGGAACGCGGAAACCAGCCTCCCAGTCCGCCGCGCACGTCGCCGATATCTGGATCACGCTCGCCGATTCGCCGGCATCGAGACGCCTCGCCGAGTTGGCACGTGTGGCGGCGACTGGCCGCCCGATCACCGGGATCTGCGAGATCAGCGTCGCCGGGCAGCGCGGCGGCAACGCCCGCCGCTACACGGTAGCCGGCTGCTTTGCGAAGAGCGTCGAGGTGACGGGCGCGTCGCGTCGCGTCACGCTCGGCTACGGCGCCATCAACGTTTCTGAATGAAACCCATCGAATCACCCTTGGAGGAATCGCGTCCCATGTCACGAGTCCGTGGTGTTGCACCGTTCGTCGCCTTGGCGCTCACCCTGTGCGCTGCGCCGCTGCACGCACAAGGCGGCCTGATCAAGCGCATCAAGTCGAAGGCCGAAGAGAAGCTCGAGAAGAAGATCGACAGCACCACGGACACCCTCACAGGCAAGGCCTTCGACAAGGCGGCGAAAGCAGTGACGTGCGCCGTCTCGAACAAGGACTGCATCGCCAAGGCCGTCAGTCAGGGCCAGCCGGTGATCGTGACCGATGGACGCGGCAGGCCGGTGTCGAGCGCGGATTCGGCGCGCGCGATCGCGGCGGCGACCGGCGGTACCGCGGGAGCTCCGGGCGTCGCGCAGGCTGGCGGAGCCACGGGAGCCGGCGGGGTCGCGGAGCCGCCGCTCAAGACCTATCAGAACTACGACTTCGTGCCCGGCGACAGCATCGTGTTCGACGACGACTTCCGGAGCGATCAGGACGGCGAGTTTCCGGCACACTGGAAGCTTGTGAACGGGCAGGGCGTCATCAACATGGTGGACGGAAGTCCGGTGTTCGTGCTCACCGACGGTCTGGATGCGAAGGTCTCGCCGCGGATCAAGTCGACGAGCTACCTCGGTGAGACCTTCACCATCGAGTTCGACTACTTCCCGATGAAGGACGGCTGGAGTGGTCTGAGCGTCTACCTGCACTGGCCGAATGGCGGACAGGACGAGGGTCGAGTCGAGTTCCGCAACGACGGCGCAGTGCACGCGTGGGGATTCCCGAACGGCTTCGAGTTCACGGGGCAATACCCGGTGCCGGGTGGTAACGCCGCGTTCGAAGGAAAGTGGCATCACGGTGCCTTGATCGTGAAGAACGGGCAGCTCAAGGCCTACGTGGACCAGTATCGGGTGCTCGTGGCGCCAGACCTTCCCGTGAAGCCGAGTTCAGTGGAGCTCGGTGGCCGCGTGAGCGGTTATCCGATCCGGTTCAAGAACGTGCGCGTCGCCAACGGCGGCAGCATGAACCTGATCGACAAGCTCACCAAGGACGGGCGCATCGTGACGCACGGCATCCTGTTCGACGTGAACAAGTCGGAAGTCAAGCCGCAGTCGATGGGCACGATCAAGCAGATCGTGTCGCTGCTCAATGGCAATCCCACGCTCAAGCTCGAGATCGACGGGCACACGGACGCGGACGGCGACGCTGCGGCGAACATGACCTTGTCGCAGGCGCGCGCCGACGCGGTGAGGCAGGTGCTCGTCGCTCAGGGCATCGATGCATCACGGCTCACGTCGAAGGGCTACGGCGCCACCAAGCCGATCGCGCCGAACGACACGCCGGAGGGGAAGGCCAACAACCGGCGCGTCGAGTTCGTGAAGGTGCCGTAACCGCGGGCCACCGTGCGCGCCCAACCACATGGACGCGCTCGTTCCTCTTGCCACCTCACAAGCCCTTCACGGAGAAACCATGCAACGCATGCTCGCGCACGGCCTCGGGATGCTCGTGCTCCTCGGCACCAGCGCCGCCGCGCAGACGCTGTCGTCGACCACCACGCTCACGGCGCCGACCATTCTCAAGGTCACGACGGTGAGCGGCACGACCTCGGACATCACCGCGGATATGGGAACCGTCACCGCGCCGTCGCTCAGCGCGTCCGTGCCGAACTACGGCTCGATCGATGCCACACTGATCGGCGTCACGATGATTCCGACCGGCCAGTCGACGGTCCAGGTCGACATGTCGCAGACGATCGGGTCGAGCATCTGGATCACTGGATCGCTGGCGGCCGCGAACTACCACATCCGCTTCAACTTCAGGACGCAGTCAGGGTCGGGCATCTCGTCGGTGACGATCCACCAGGGACAACTGGCATCCAACCCGGTGCTGGCGACCTGCACGGTGACGAATTCCGCCTGCGACGTGATCCTGTCGTGGCCGGGCGGCTCACTGTCGCTGCTCGCCGTAATCGGCGGCGCGTACTGGAGCTTGTTCTCGAGCATCACCATCGCGCCGACAAGACTGTGATCGAGGCTCTTGTGCGCTGCCTGCGATCCGCGCGCTCGCGCAACTGGCGTCGCGATGCCGCGATCGTCGCGGTCGTGCCATCGATTGCGTTCGCGGCGGCATTCCCCTGCCCCGCCCAGCAGTACCGCCCCGACGAATTCCGCCGCGGAACGCTCGTCGTCGCCGGCGACGAGCGCGACGGCGACGGACTCACCGATCCGGTCCAGCGTCGCGCCGCACTCGCGCTGGCCGGCGCATTGTTCGACGTCTTCCGGCGCGATTCGGCGATCACATCGCCAGTCGGCTACATGGTGAAAGTTCATCGAGTCGTCGGCTCGCGCGGTGCTGAGCTCGGCCGCGCTCCGGCCATGCCGTACTACGCCGGCGTGAGCGGCGCCTACTGGGGCTACTTCCTGAAGGACGGCAAGGCCGACCCCGACGCGTCCGGCAAGACGCCGATCGATGCGTACGTCAACACGCTCTGGGCCTGCCCGTACAGCGAAGACTACACCGTCGAAGACCGTGGCAAACCAATGGCCGACGGCGGCCCGCCGATCCTCGCCGGTCCACGGAAGACGGGCGAGCTCCGTGGTCACCCGATCTACAACGGACAGTGCGTCGTCATCACGAACCGCGCCGAGCCGCCGTTCCTTCCCGTTACGCGCGAGCGGTACATGAAGCTCGAGCTCATCGGCATGCATGCCAAGATCGATCGCCTCCGCAAGCAGGTCGACTACGACCATCTCGACCCCAAGTGGCGCGCCGCCTACGACGACATGTCCGCACAGGCGAATCAGATCATCGCGGCCCGCGAAGCGGAGCTCGCGCGAATGAGCCCCGAAGACCGCGCCGCGCCGGCAGCGGTCCGGCACAATGGCGGCGATGATTCCACGCTCGTGTC
>DATJIZ010000338.1:0-3830 GCA_035492735.1 Gemmatimonadaceae bacterium
GACACGAGATCGTCCGACGTGGCGATGTGCACGTTGGGCACGCCGAAGTACATCCAGTACTTGCCGTTCACGCGCGTCGCCACGAGGTGATCGCCTTGCACACGCGTCAGAATCGCGCCGGACTTTGATTCCATGCCGAGGTACTTGCCGCCCGCCACGTTCGCGAATGCCGGACCGTGTTTGTCCCAGTGCACGAGATCGCGCGACGTAGCGACGGCGAGCCGCGGCACGTCACGATTCCACTGCGTGTAGGTGAGCACGTAGCCACCTTCCGGCGACTCGACGATCCGCGGATCTTCCACGCCGCCGGGCCACTCGTACTTCTGCTGCGCGTCGCGATCGGGAAACAGCACCGGTGCGGCTCGACGCACGAAGTGCAGTCCATCGGTGCTCTCGGCCATTCCCAGTCGCGACGTGTGGTGCCCGATCGTCGAATCGCCGGTCGCGTCTTCGGCTCGATAGAGCAGAACGATCTTCCCATCTCGAACGACCGCGGCGGGATTGAACGTCGCGTACTCCTGCCAGCGCACGACGCTATCGCTGATCGGCGAGCGGAATGCTGTCGTGCGATCGGGCGTGATGATCGGATTCACCCCGCTCGGTTTGACGAACGGTCCGAACATCCAGTCGCGCGACTGGGCGCGCGCATGTGCCGGCACGAGCGCCGCAGCGGCCACGAGCAATGCAACTCGCATGGCGCTCACGCTAATGTCGCGGCATGTCGTGATGCTCGCTGGACGCTGGCCCAGAGTGCCGGAACGGCACCGGCGGCCGATCGAGGAGCTGCGCGCCCCGCCCCTGTACGAGCAGGTAGGTCTGTTTGGGCGCGAGGTTGTCGTACGTGCTCGTCGATCGGAGCGAATCGGGCCAGGTCACGCGGACGCGCGGCACGCGGACGGCCGCGCCGAGTCCGACGTGCAGCTGCAGGCTGCCGGATCCGAACGAGCCGTCGGCGCCCACCGTGCGATGGATGGTGCGCGTGGCGCCGCTCGAGTCGGCGGCGACGATCTCCACGCGCGCGCCGATCGCCGAGCGATTGGCCGTGCGCCCCTCGAGGTTGAGCGTGATCCAGCTTCGGTTCGGAAACCCAGGATTCTCGAACAGCACGCTCGTCGAAACGTCGCCGGCGTACGCGCCGCCCACCATCATGTACACGTCCTCGTCGCCGTCGCGATCGAGATCGGCGAACGCGGTGCCGTGCCCCTTCTGCAGATGGCCAAAGCCTCCCTGAAGCGTAACCTCCTCGAACCGCCGGCCATCGACGTTGCGGAACATTCGATTCGGGATCACCGAGCGCAGGTCGGGATTGCCGGTGCCGACGTAGAAGTCGAGCCAGCCGTCGTTGTCGATGTCGCCGAAGTTGCTGCCCATGGCGTAGATCGCCTTGTCGGCGAGCCCCACCGAGTCCGACACGTCCTCGAACGTGCCGTCGTGCTTGTTGCGATAGAGATGCGTGTGCTCGACCGAATCGGGACCATTCGACATGCCGGCGGCGAGCTTCATGGGCGGCAGACCGAGATATTCGCGCGCGACCGCGGTGTGGAGCGGCACTCGATTGTCGTAGCTCAGCACCAGCAGATCTTCCCAGCCGTCGTTGTCGTAGTCCCAGAACCAGGTAGCGAAGGACATGTACGGCCGCTGCACGCCCGCTTTTGCCGCGACCTCCTCGAAGTGCCACGTGTCGATCGATTTGCCGCCGCGATTGATGTACAACCGGTTTGGCCCGCCGAACACGGAGACGTAGAGGTCGGGGAGGCCGTCGTTGTTGACGTCGCCCCAGGTGACGCCTTTCACGAACGCGTCCACGTCGATGCCGACCTTGTGCGACACCTCCGTGAACGTGCCGTCGTGGTTGTTGAGGAAGAGCTCCGACGGGTGCGAACTCCAGCCCATTCCGACGCCCGATTCGTTCCCGACGAACAGATCGAGATATCCGTCGAGGTTGAAGTCGGCCCACGCGGCGGTGTGCGTCGGGTGCATCGAGCCCACGCCCGCCGCGAACGTCACGTCCTCGAACGTGCCGTCGCCGCGGTTGTGGAGGAGCGAGTTCGGAAACTCGCCGCCGTCGCCGAGCCAGGCTCCGCGCGTGATGAACACGTCGTCGTATCCGTCGTTGTCGTAGTCGGCGTGCTTGCAGTTCGCGCCGCCCACGATCCCTTTCAGTCCCGCCTGCGCCGTGCGATCGACGTATCCGCCGTGGCCGTCGGCGACCAGATAGTGCGGCGGGTCATTGAGACCCCACGACGTCGTGAACAGGTCGAGGAGTCCGTCCCTATTGAAATCTTCGATGCACAGGCCGCCGGCCAATCCGGTGACGTCGGCGCCGACGTTCTGCGCCGCGTTGAAGAACAGCGGAAACGACGGATCGTGCTTCAGCCCGATGTTCGGGATCAGGTACTGCTTCGGAACCTGCGACGGATATCCGCCCACCGCCATGTAGGCAATGTTGAGCAGCCACTGCGAGCCGCGATCATCGGGAAAGGCACGCAGGATGTCCTGGTATACATCAATTGCGTGTCGCGCGCCCTCCTGCTGCGTGTGGTGCAGCTCGCCCAGGATGCACACGCTGACGTTCGGGTTGAGATTGCAGTTCTCCTGCTCGCCCAGCCGCAGGTACGACACGCCGAGCAGATCGAAGAATGGCTTGTTCTCGGGAAAGCCGGGATCGAGCGCGATGCCCATTCCGCGCTGCAGACGCTCGAGCTGCCCGATGGCCTCGCGCGTCCGGCCGGCGAGCAGCAACTCGCGCGCGACGGAATAGCGATCCTGGAACGAAGCGGGATGGCCCTGCTGAAAGGCGCTGAGCTGCAGCGCGTCCGCTCGCTCGCGATTCATGAACTCGTAACTGCCCGGTTGAGCGGCCGCTCGAGCGTAGAGAAACGCCAACGTGTCGGCCATGCGCTTGGTCCCGCGCGCGCCTCCGGGCGCACGCGTGCCGCACGCCGCGGCTGCCGCGAGCAGCGCCGCCAAGATCGTCCGTGTACCAACCCGCTGTGATGCCGACATAGCCACGATAGTACTCGATTCACCCAGCCCCGCTAGACGCAGAGCACGGATCGGGTTACGCTGGCATGATGGCCGGCCATCCCGTGCTACCGGCGTGTCTGCTCGTGCTGTCGCTCACCGCGGCCTGCGCTCCGCATCGCGTCGACACGTATCTCACCACTCCCGATCGCACGAGACTGCTCAGCCACGAGCCGGACCTTCGCGCGACGGCCACGGCGATTGCACCGGCCACGCCTACTATAGAAGTAGATCCCGGCCGCGCCTATCAGGAGATGGTGGGTTTCGGCGCGGCGCTCACCGACGCCTCGGCGTGGCTCATGTGGCACAAGCTCTCGCCCGCGCGCCGCGATTCGCTGTTGCGCGACCTGTTCGGTCCCGAGCCGGGCGCCGGCTTCAGCTTCGTGCGGCTCGACATGGGCGCGTCGGACTTTGCGCTGCGCCAGTACAGCTACGACGACGTGCCGCCTGGCGAGTCCGATCCGACGCTCAGCCACTTCTCGATCGCGCCCGACACCGCCGAGACGATCCCGATCTTGAAGCGTGCGCTCGAGATCAATCCCCGACTCGCGATCATGGCCTCGCCGTGGAGCGCGCCGGGGTGGATGAAGACGACGGGAAGCATGATCAAGGGCACGCTCCGACCCGAGGCGTACGATCCGTACGCCGAGTACTTTCGCCGTTTCATCGACGCGTATGCGGCGCGTGGAATTCCGATCTACGCGATCACCGTACAGAACGAGCCGCACTACGAGCCCGCCGACTATCCGGGCATGCGACTCGATCCGCCGGCACGCGCCAGGTTCGTGGGCGAGCATCTCGGGCCG
>DATJIZ010000339.1:0-4946 GCA_035492735.1 Gemmatimonadaceae bacterium
TTGAGCGCGTTCGCCAACCCGATGAGCAGCAGGAATCCCGACGCCCCGAGGAGCACCAGAAGCCGTGGACGCGCGTCGCCCACCATTTGATCACGCAGCCCGACGAGCGCAGCGTCGGACATCGAGGTCTGATTGCCGTACTCCAGCTTCATCTCTCGCGACACACTGCTCAGATCGCGCCGTGCGGCGTCGATCGAAACTCCAGGCGCGAGCCGCGCGATCACGGTGTGCCCCTGCGACGTGCGGCCGCGGTTCGGCGGAAACAGCTCGAGCGGGACCCAGATCTGGTTGCCCGCCGGGTACGCCGACCGCGCCGGGAGCACACCGACGATCTCATAGCTCTCGTTTTGCCAGACGATCCGTTGACCGACAGCTCCGCGATTCGCACCGAACTGATCGCGCCAAAATCCCTCGCTGATCACCGCGATGCGCGGACCGCCGAACACCTGTTCGTCGGCCACGAACAACCGTCCCGCCGCAGGGCGTACGCCGAGCACCTTGAAGAAGTCACGCGTCACCGGCGTAACGCGAGCCATCGTCGGTCCAGCCGGTGTTTGCACCGTGCTCGTTCCCGTCCAGCCCGACATCAACGCCATCGCCGCGAAACTGTGCGTCCGCGCCGCCCAGTCGTAGTAGTTCGGCTGCGACACCGAATTTCGATTGCCCTTCTCGGTCAGTTGGAAGAGCCGCACGATGCGATCGGATTGCGGAAACGGCAGCGGCTTGAGCACGACCGCGTCGACGATGCTGAAGATGGCCGTCGTGGCGCCGACTCCGATGGCCAGGGTGAGGATCACCATGGCAGCGAAGGCCGGCGAGGACCGCAGGGTGCGGGTGGCAATCGTAAGGTCGTGACGCAGTGCGGCCATGCGCTCGCTCCGTCCAGAGTGGCTTCCGCATTGGACAGCCGGAGTCTCCGAACAGTTGACACGCGACGTGCCGGATTTCTCCGGCGCCCTCCACGTCGAGTGCGGGCGCCTGCCCGCTTCAGCCGCGCTCGTGAATGATCGACCAGTTCACGCCGAACCGATCACGAATCATGCTGAACCGGCTCGCGAAGAACGTCTCCTCGAGCGGCATGAAGATCTCGCCGCCGTCCGACAGCAGTCTGTGAATGCGTTCGGCCTCGCGCACCGAATCCACCGACAGGTAGAGATACGCGCTGCGCATCTTCTGAAATCGCTCGGCCGGAACGTCGTTGCCGAGCAGCACCGTGTCGCCGATCTCCATGCGGGCGTGAATGATCGCGTCGCCGGCGCCGGGCGGCGGATTGGGCATCTGTCGCTGCTCGACGAGCGCCGTAATCCGTCCGCCGAGGTGCTGCTCGTAGAAGTGGAACGCCTCTTTGCAGTTGCCGCCAAAGTTGAGTTGGGTGTAGAGCTTCATGGTCCGCTTCCGTTGAGGTGATACCTGAACGTCGAATGGCTCCCGGCGATTTCGACACGGCCCTCCGCGGACCCTGTGATGTCGATTCGGCATCAGGTCGTTCGACGCTCCGGGTAAGGGATAGAATACCGCCCACTACCGAACGGAGCGATGACGCCATGACCGCCGTAACCCACTCACGCGGGCGCGCAACGAGCGCCGCCGTATGGACCGGACGTACGATCAGCACGCTCGTCGCGCTGTTCATGATCATGGACGCGGTGATCCACCTCGTGAAACCGCGGCCGGTCGTCACGTCGTTCGCGCAACTCGGGCTGCCGCTCCAGCTGTCCGTGCCGATCGGCCTGCTCTCGCTCGCCTGCACGGCCCTGTATGTAATTCCGCGGACATCACTCGTCGGCGCGGTTTTGCTCACCGGCTACCTGGGTGGCGCCATTGCGATCCAGGCGCGCGCGGGTTCGGCGGTTTTTCCGACGATTTTTCCGCTGATCGTCGGCGCGCTCGTGTGGGGCGGCCTCGCCTTGCGTGGTCGCTTGCCCAGCGGCGATCGAACGACATGACAGCGGACCGCCAGATCATTCCGCCCGCAATGCCACTTGCGGATCGACCCGGGCCGCGCGCAGCGCGGGGATCCAGCTCGCCGCAACCACCGCCGCGAGCAGTACGAGCCCCACGCTTCCGAATACCATCGGATCGCGCGCCGACTCGTTGAACAGGAGCGGCGCGATCCAACGCGCCATCCCGAAGGCGAGTGCCGCGCCGATGCCGAGCCCCACTGCACCTAACGCAAGGCCGTCGCGCAGCACCAGCACGACGACGTCACTCACGCGAGCGCCGAGCGCGATGCGCACACCCATCTCGTGCGTCCGCTGTGCCACGTTGTACGCGACCACGCTGTACAAGCCGATCGCGGCGAGTGCGAGCGCGAGCACCCCGAACGTCGCGAACATCGTCGCGCCGAGCTCCCACGATTGCGTCTTGCGGCCGACGATCGTGCTGAACGGTGTCACCGTCACGTACGAAGCGCCCGGCATCTCGCGCTGCAGCGCGCGCCGGATCGGCTCGACGAAGCGCGATGCCGGCCCCGCCGTGCGGAGCGCGAGCCCGGGATTGGACGCGTACTGCTCCGCCGACAGGTAATACGTGTAGGTCGCCGAGTCGGCGGCGATGTTCCGGTCGTGGATGTCCTCCGAGATGCCGACCACGGTCGTGCACGTGCTGTCGCGCTGCACGCGGACGCACTGGCCGATCGCTTCGCGCCCGGGCCAGAGGCGCTTCGCCATCCCTTCGCTCACCACCATCACCTTCGGCGCCGTACGCGTATCGCCGTCGCTGATGCCGCGCCCGCGGAGAATGCGCGTGCCGTAGGTCGCGAAGTAGTCGGGGCTCACGGCGTCGAGCTGGAATCGGCCCAGCCGGCGCACGCTGTCGATACCAGGCACCTTCAGGCCGACGCTCCAGAAACTATAGAAGGGCGTCGATGTGGAGAGCGTCGCGTGCGTGACGCCGGGCACGACTCGCGCCGCCGCCAGCAGTTGTCGCTCGAGCTGGTACGTTCGTGCGCTGTCCAACCGCACGCCGCGCATGTTGAGCTCGATGATGGCGACCGGGTCGACGTCGTAGCCCAACCGCTGCCCTTTCACGTTGGCCAGGCTCCGCACGAAGAGTCCCGCGCCCACGAGCAGGATCACCGACAGCGCACCCTGCGCGACGAGCAACGCCGCCCGCACGCGTGACCGGTGATACGTGCCTTCCCGCACGCCGGATTTCAGATCGTCCACGAGCGTGAGACCACCGCGCACGGCCTGCAGCATCGGCGCGAGTCCCGTAAGCACGCCCACGGCAATCGCCGCCGCGGCCGCGAACAGCATCGTTCGGGAGTCGCGGAGCGCGTCTGCCGGCGCGGTCGTGGGAAGCATCACGCGCCGCAGGACCGCGCCGCCCCACTGCGCGATGAGCAACCCCACCACCCCGCCCAATATCGCGAGCAAGACGCTCTCGGTGAGCAGTTGCGCGACGAGTCGGCCGCGCGTGACGCCCAGCGCCAGTCGGACCGCGATCTCGCGGCGCCGTGCGAACGCGCGCGCGAGGAGCAGGTTCGCCACGTTGGCGCACGCAATGAGCAGCACGATGAGGGCTACGCCCCCGACCCAGAGCGCGACCTTGGACACGCTCGACGCATTCGGGCCGCGCTCATCGAGGATCGACGCAACGATCGCGTGCGGCTTGGCCAGCTCGATCGGCGGATTGTCGTGCTGCTCCTTCGATTCGGCGAGATAGCTCAACTGCATCGCGTGCGTGAGGTCGGCATTCGTTTGTGCGATGGACACGTCGGACTTTCGCCGTACCATCATCGACATCCAGCCCCACTGGTACGTCGACCACCATTGTTTGTCCTTGAGTGAGCCGATCGTCGCGGCGCGCGTGGCGGCGAAATTCGTGATCGGGATGTACGCCACGGGCGGTGTGGCCGGCCACAGCCCGACGAAGCCCTCCGGCGCGATGCCGATCACCGTGTAGAGCGCCGGTCCGATCTGGATCTTTGTACCGATCGCATCACCACGCTGGTCGAACCCCGTCTGCCAGTACGTGTGGCTCAGCACCGCCACCGGCTGGCCGGACGGCAGCGCATCGTCGCTGGCACTGAAGAACCGTCCGAGCTCGGGCCGGGCACTAAAGAACTCGAAGAAGGTGGCGCTGACGGCCGCAACCGACATCTCGTGCGCCGCCTCACCGGTCCCGATCGCGATGTCCCGCCGCGCGTAGGCCGCCGTTCGCGAGAAGGAATGGGTGTCGCGCGTGAGATCGAGGTAGCGCGCATACTGGTCCGGATTGGACACCAGCTCCTGGCCGCGATACGTCGAGTACTCGTACACCTGATGCGCCGTGGCCGGGTCGCGCAGCATCGGCGGCGGCCGGAAGAGCATCCGATCGACGATGCCGAACATCGCCGCGTTGGCGCCGATGCCAAGCGCGAGCGTGGTGACGACGGCGGCGGTGAAGCCCGGTTTGGCGCGCAGCCCACGGATGGCGTACCGCAGGTCCTGCGCGAGATTGTCGACGGCATCGCTGATGCGCATCCGCTGCTCCCGGTGTTCGGCTGAATGGTAGAGTAGTCGTCGCGCCTCGTCTGGCGGCGCGCCGAGTCGGCGCAGTGCTTCGCGATACGCAACGTCCGGCGGGACGCCTCGTGCCACGAGAGCATCCACCCGGCTCGCCATCAGCGCATCGAGCTCGTCGTCGAGTTCCGCGCGCACGCGGGTCCGCGAACGCAGGGGCAGACGGAAGACGCGCCTGACGCCAGGGCGGATGTGGAAGCGCATGGTCGTCAGCCTCGTCTGACGCTGAGAATGCCGACGAGCGCGTCGAAGTGATCGACGAGACGCCGGGACTCGGCTCGCAGAAAGGCACGGCCGGCACTCGTCAGGTCGTAGTACCGCGCGCGGCGTCCGGCCTTCGTCACTCCCCACTCGGCGCGGAGCAGCTTACGAGCCTCGAGCCGATGCAGCGCCTGGAGGAGCGCCGCGTCATCGACGACGACTCGGCCCGCGGACCGGTCC
>DATJIZ010000340.1:0-6447 GCA_035492735.1 Gemmatimonadaceae bacterium
AACCGCGACGGCCAGCTCCGATCGCTGCTGGCGATCGAGACGGGCATCGCGCGCGATCGCATGATCTCGGTGCTGGACTACGGTGGTCTGCCGCTCACCGCCGATCGCGTCGTGCACGGCGTCGTCGGCACCGCGGCGAAAGCTGGTCAGCAACCGCAGGTCGCATCACCATCGCTCGCCCGGGAGGCAGCCGTATGACGTCGATCACGAAACCTCCCGTTCGCCATCCGTCGCTCGCCACGAACGCGCTCGGCCTCACCAAGCGCGATTACGAGGGCGCGATGTCGACGCTCTGCGCCGGCTGCGGGCACGACTCCGTCACGGCGGCGCTCGTGCAGGTGCTCTGGGAGCTCGATGTACCAACGCATCGCGCGGCCAAGATGAGCGGCATCGGCTGCTCCTCCAAGACAACCGCGTATTTCATGCGGCAGTCGCACGGATTCAATGGCGTGCACGGCCGTATGCCGGCCCTCGCCACCGGCGCCAACGCGGCGAACAGGGATCTCGTCTACATCGGCATCTCGGGCGACGGCGACTCGCTGTCGATCGGGCTGGGCCAGCTCTGCCACGCGGTTCGCCGCAACGTCAACATGCTGTACGTGCTCGAGAACAACGGCGTGTACGGCCTCACCAAAGGGCAGTTCTCCGCGTCGGCCGACGTCGGCTCGAAATCCAAGCGCGGCGAGCCGAACGTGCAGCCGCCGATCGACCCCGTGCTGCTAGCGCTCAGTCTGGGCGCGACGTTCGTGGCACGCAGCTTCTCGGGCGACAAGGCGCAGCTGATCCCCATCCTCAAAGCCGCCGTGCGCCACAAAGGCTTCGCGCTGGTCGACGTGATCTCGCCGTGCGTGAGCTTCAACGATCACGAGACCTCCACGAAGAGCTATCGTTACACGCGCAGCCACTATCTCGACGTCGCGCCCGTCGATTTCGTGCCGCTGCGCCGCGAGATCACCGCCGAACCGTCGGACACCTCGGTGGTGACGGTGACGATGCACGACGGCAGCGTGGTGCGCTTTCGCAAGCTGGCCGCGGACTATGACCCGACCAACCGCGACGCCGCATACGCGCAAGTGCGTGCCAGTCAGACGCGGGGCGAGATCGTGACGGGCTTGCTCTACATCGACGAGGGCGCACCGGAGATGCACGGTGTGAGCGGCACGACCGACCGCCCGCTCGTCGACGTGCCGTACGAGGAGCTGTGCCCGGGCTCGAGGGCACTCGCTGAGCTCATGGAAGAGTACCGGTAAACACGCTAGCACGCGGCCTTCGACGTGAACCTGATCGCCCTCCTCGTCGCCTCGACGCTTCAGCTTCCGCAGGCCCCCGCCGGATACGTCGACGATCCTGGTGTCGTCGCCACCGGACAGCGCATCACACCGGCCGGCGTTCAGACGGTGTTCGCCGGGAAGGTGGGCGGCGTTCGATTCGGCTCGACCCCCGGGGAGATCTGGGTCGCGGTTCCCGGCGCGGTGCATCGGCTCGCGTGGGCCGACAACCGCACGATTGCGCGGGCCCGGATCGATGGCAGGCCCGGAATCTTCGCCGTCGCGATCGATCCGGCTACCAAGGCGGCCGTGATATCGTCGGTGGGTCGGCTGCCATCGGCGATGGCCGCGGGGGACAAGCGCGCGCCCGAGGTTGCCCAACTCAGCACGTTCCACGACGACGCGGTGGGCGACTCCGTCGTCCCGGACGCGAGCTCCGGCGCAATCGGCGACTACATGATCGGCGCGCCGGCGATCGCCGCGCGCGCGGCGCCGAACGGCAAGCGACTGGCCGTCGTTCCGCTACCTGCGAACGACGCACTCATGGTGCTCGACGCCGAGACGGGGGCGCCGCTGCACACGATTCCCCTCGGTGTCGAGCCGATCGCCGCCGTCATCTCGTCGGATTCCCGCTTCGCCTACGTCTCCGTCCTCGGCGGACCCAAGCCGAACCCGCGGCAGCGGTCCGCGCGACAGTGCTGCGATCCTCGCGCCGAAGCCGTTCGCGTCGACGGGCGCGGGCTCGCCGAATCGGGAAGCGTCAGCCAGATCGACCTGACCAAAGGCGAGGTCGTGCGCGACATCGTCGTTGCCCGACATCCGACGGCGCTCGTCTGGGACGAGCCGGGCGCGCGGCTCTATGTCGCCGACGGCAACTCCGATTCGGTGAGCGTGATCGACACGCAGGCCGACACGGTGACCGCGCACATTGCCGTCGCGCCGTTCCGCGAACGCAACGTCGGGCTCGCGCCGACCGCGCTCGCGCTCTCGCCGGACCACCGGACACTGTACGTTGCGCTCGGTGGCGTGAACGCGGTCGCTGTGTACGAGATCGGCGTTCCGGGCGCGACCCCGCTGTTCAAGGGTCTGATCCCCACGTCGTGGTATCCGTCGAGCATCGACGCGAGCGCCGACGGCAGGGACATCGCGGTGGGTTCGCTGTTCGGCGTCGGCTCGGGCGAAGGCAAGCTCGCCGGACAGCGCGGACGATACGTGTTCGCGATTCGCGGCGCGGTCGACGTGATTCCGGTACCGACGCCCAGTCAGCTCGCCGCCTACACCACGGCCGTGAGCGAGAACAACAAGCTCGCGCTCATGTCGGTGCCCACGCTCGCGGCCACGCCGGTCGCCGCTCCGAAAGCCGTGCCCGATCGCCCGGGCGATCCCTCGCGGATCAACCACGTGGTCTTCATCGTCCGCGAAAACCGAACGTACGACCAGGTGCTCGGCGACCTCGATCGGGGCTCGCACGACAGCTCGCTCGTGATGTACGGTCGCGACGTCACGCCGAACGCCCACGCACTGGCGCACGAGTTCGTCACGCTCGACCACTTCTTCGTCTCTGGCGGCAATTCCGCCGACGGCCACCAGTGGCTCACCCAGGCGAACGAGACGGACTATCCGATGTGGCCGCTCTATTATGGTCGGAGCTACCCGTCGGAAGGCAACGACCCGCTCGCGTATTCGTCGGGAGGATTTCTCTGGGAGGCGGCGGCGGCGAAGGGCAAGACGGTGGCGGTGTTCGGCGAGTACGCACCGGCGCCGAAGTTCGAGGTCGACACGGTTCGCGCGCGCATGTGGACGCAGTATCGCGGCAAGCCGAACGACTTCGACTTTCAGCGCGCGATCCTGCAGAAGCGATTCAACACGCATTCGGACATTCCGTCGCTCGACCGCGTGCTCGTACGCGAGTACCCGGGCTGGACGCAGGAAGTCCCCGACGTGATCAAGGCTGGCGACATTCTCGCCCACCTTGCCGACTGGGAGAAGACCGGCGAGATGCCCAACCTTGTGATGATCGTGCTGCCGAACGATCACACCCAGGGCACCTCGCCCGGCTGGTGCGCTCCCAAGGCGTGCGTGGCCGACAACGATCTGGCACTCGGCAAGATCGTCGACGGGCTGAGTCATTCGTCGTTCTGGAAGGACATGGCGATTCTCGTCGTCGAAGACGACGCGCAAAACGGCGTGGATCACGTAGACGGCCATCGCACGGTGGCCCTGGCGATCTCGCCGTACACCAGGCGCGGCATCGTCGATTCAACCGTGTACACGCAGCCCAGCATGCTGAAGACGATCGAGTTGATGCTCGGCCTGGGCTCGATGTCGATCTTCGATCTGGTCGCGACCGACATGCGGGCGAGCTTCATCGACGCGAACGAGCAGCCGAACCTGGCGCCGTACACCGCGCTCGAGCCGAAGCAGTCGCTGCTCGATCTCAATCCACGCGTGCGGACGATCGAGGGCCGCTACTCCACCGAGCGCAAGGCTGCAGCGCTGGCCTCCGCGCGCATGCGCTTCGACGGCCCGGACGAGGCACCCGCCGAGCGATTGAACCGGATCCTGTGGCACGACGCACGAGGCTGGAACGTGCCCTACCCCGGCGTGAAACGCGCCCTGTTCTTCCCGCTCGCCGTGGACGTGGATGACGACGATCGGCCCGTAGCCAAAGCGAAACCCGATCGCCGTTAGGTAGTACAGTCGTCGCGTTTCGCGACGCGCAGTCCCACAGGCGGACACCCGACCTGGCCGGCCGGAAAACCCCGACACCGCCAAGTCGCTGGCCGTGCGATGGTTATGGGCGAGTAACGTCGCGGCCAGCGCGGCGCGGCGAATGCCAGATCGAACGGTCGAATCGATCCTGGCAATTTCCCACCGTCCTATGCGAAATCTCGTATCCGATCTCCGCTACGCGCTGCGCAGCCTGTTCTCGCAGCCTGCGTTCTCCGCCACCGCGATCTTGACTCTCGCCCTCGGCATCGCGCTCACCACCACGATCTTTGGTGTCGTCGACGGCATCGTCCTGCGCCCGCTGGCGTTCCCCAACGCCGATCGCCTGATCACGATCTGCGAGCAGTTTCCCGGCTCGACACCCGACTGGTGCAGCATCTCCCCGCCCAACATCGAAGACATCGGCCGTCGATCGAAGTCGATCGAGGCGATCGGCATCGGCCGGTCCTGGCCCTATCACCTCGCGACCGTCGACGGCGTCGAGGGGATCAATGGGGGCATTGCCACACCGGGGTTGTTCGCCGCGCTCGGCGTGCGAACGCAGCTCGGGCGCTTGATCACGCCGGCCGATCTCATCGGTCGCGAGAGCAACGTCGTGATGATCACGGACGAGTTCTGGCGGACTCGATTTGGAGCGGCACGCGACGTCATCGGGCGCATGATCACGCTCGATGGCGCGCCGGTGACAATCATCGGCGTGCTCCAGCCGGGATTCCAGCTGCCGCGCTTCTCGAACGTGATGCTCTGGCGACCGCTGCACATCGACCCGCGCGACGAGACCAATCGCGAGTGGCGCGGATTCGTCGCCTACGGGCGGCTGCGCGAGGGCGTCGACTTGCGCAGCGCGCGAGCCGAGCTCTCGGGCATCGGCGAGCAGTTGAGGCGCGAGCACTTCGCTTCCACGGCGCGCTGGGGGCTGCAGCTCGAGTCGCTTCAGGATCTCGTGGTGGGCGGCGTCAAGCCGGTGCTGCTCGTCTTCCTCGGCGCCGTCGCACTGGTGCTGCTCGTGGCATGCGCCAACGTCGCGAACTTGTTGTTGGCTCGGGCGAGTGGCAGAAGCGCGGAGATCGCGTTGCGCTCGGCGCTCGGCGCAAGCCGTTGGCGCATCGTCCGCGGTCTGCTCGTCGAGAGCTTCGTGCTCGCCTTGTGTGGCGCGCTGCTCGGCGTGATTGCCGCCGATTGGAGCACCGGCGCATTCAAGACGCTCGCCCCGGCCGGCGTGCCGCGGCTTGACGATGTCCACGTTGACGGGCGCGTGCTCACCTTTGCGCTCGCGCTGTCAGTCGCCACGACGTTCGTGTTCGGTCTTACGCCCGCACTGCGGGCAACGCGCCTCGATCTGGCACAAGCACTGCGCGAGGGCGGACGCACCTCGTCCATCGGCCGCTCGCGGCTCGGTCAATTGCTGGTCGTCGGCGAGCTGGCGCTCGCGCTCACGCTCACGTTCGGATCGGCGCTGCTCGTGCGATCCTTTGCCGCCCTCACGGCGTGGGAACCTGGATTCGAGCGGCAGCACCTCCTCACGTTCACCCTGTTCGTCTCGAGTGACGGTCGCAATCGCCACGAGTACCTTCCCACACTCTGGCGCCGAATAGAAGGCGACTTGGCGAACGTTCCGGGAGTCGTGAGTGTCGGCTCCGCGTCGGCCGGCCCGCTATTCGGGAGTGGCGACGGCAACGACGACGTGCGGTTCCGGAACGCGGCCGGCGAGTTCCGCGCGCCGGCCGCCTGGTACGACGTGAGTCCGGGATTTTTCCAGACGCTCGGCGTACCGATCGTGCGTGGTCGTCCGCTCAATGAGACTGACCGCTTCGGCAGTCCCGACGTTGCGCTCGTCAATGAAGCGCTGGCGAGAAAGTTCTGGCCCAACGAGGACCCGATCGGCAAGCGCATTTCGATGTTTCAGGATCGGCTCACGCTTCAGGTGGCGGGCATCGTGCGCGACGTTCCGCCCGTGAACCCGGATCGACCGACTGATCCGGCGATCTATTGGTCCAATCGCCAGCAGCCACGCGGCTTCACGTATTTCCTGATGCGGACGTCGGTGCCGCCGGCGACGATCGCGCCGATTGTCCGCCAGCGCCTGCGCGCGATTGATCGGGACCTCGATCCGCACAGCATCCGCACGATGCCCGAGCTGATGGATCTGCAACTCAAGACGCCTCGCTTCCAGATGCTTTTGTTACTCACGTTCGGCGCGTCTGCCTTGCTGCTCGCTGCGGTGGGCACCTATGGTTTGTTCGCGTACATGGTCGCGCGACGCCGGCGGGAGTTGGGGATTCGAATCGCCCTCGGCGCGGGCGCGCGACAGATCGTCCGTGCCGTCCTGCGCGAGGGCATCGTCCTGGCCGCGATCGGCGTCACGGCCGGCATCGGCGCCTCCATTGCACTGTCGCGCGTCATGCGCGGCATGGTGGCGGGCATCACTACGCTCGACCCGGTGGCACTG
>DATJIZ010000341.1:0-19515 GCA_035492735.1 Gemmatimonadaceae bacterium
ACCACAGTCACGGGTTTCATCCCGTGCTCCAAAGTGAGCTCCGCTCAACTGCTATGGACGGAATTGTCCTCCGCTCGTCTTCGCTCTACAGCCTCAGCGAGGGAGGGGGTCGTTTTTTGAGTTTTCTAAGTGGTTGATTCCGGTGGGAAAAAGTCGGCTCCGTGAGTGGTCTGACTTCACGACTGGTCCGACCCGCGCGTGTGTCCGCACGGTCCAACAACTCCACAGCTATCTCAATAGGCTCGCCCGCCCAGCCATCGGTTCGTCGCGTCGAGCACCGCCAGCACGCTCGCCGTCTCCGGGCTCTCCCGCACCTCGGCGCTCCCCGTCATCAGCGTCACCTGTCGGCTGTGCCGGGTCGTCACGCCCACGAACACGAATGCATGATCGAACGCTTCGATCACGCGACAGCCCTCCAGGGCCAGCACGCGATCCTCGCCCTCCGCCTGCCGAATCGCCGCCAACGCGGCCCGCGCCGCCAACTCGATGCGCAGCCGCTCGTTCTCCATCCCTTCGGCCTCGCCGATGAACGTCGTGTCGCCCTTGCGCAGCGTCACGCGACACATCACGCCCTTGCTGCGTGAGCGCCGCACCTCGACGTCCTCGAAGTAGATGCGCCGGCGCGCCACGCCTTCCATCGATTCGGCCGGCGTCGCCACGGCCGGCGCGACCACGACCGGCGGCGGCGCAACGGGCACTGGCGCCGGCGCCGCGACCGGCGCCGCGACGACCGGTGCCGCGGTCGGTGTGCCGCGGCCAGGCGTGAAGCGCTGTGCGCGCTGGCCTTCGTCCGATGTCGCGACCGAAATCTTCTTGTGGCTCACGTGCATGCCGAGGTGCGCGATCAGCGCGCTCTCGACGTTCCGAACGGTCTGCTTCGGCGTCACTTCCGTCGTCGTCAAAATATGAATCTCGTCGACCGCCCCGTTCGGGCTCGCCACGATCCGCGCCGAGATCACGCCGGGCAATGTGGCCAGGAGCTCTTCGGCACGCTGTATAGGAAGCACGCTTCCTGCGATCAACGACGACTCGGCGGAAAGCGCAGTGTTTGAGGTTGGCAACGACAACGCTTGCTCCGGCGTCGAGGCGGTACTATTCCGGTGGAATGACGACGCGGTTGTGAGAGGCGTCACGGTCGGCAGCGCCGCCGACGACGATACGGTTGGGGCGGCAAATATTGGCTCGCCCCGCCCAATTGGCAAGCTACTCGCCCGTGAAGGCGTGCTCCGGCATCCGGTATTCCTTGATCTTCCGATACAACGTTCGTTCGCCGATGCCCAGCATTTCCGCGGCCCGGCGGCGGTTGCCATGCGTTTCCCGCAGCGCCAGCTCGATCGCCGTGCGCTCGATGTCGGCCATGGTCATGCCGGGCGTGATGGTCGCGGCATTCGGCGGCGGCGCCTGGTCGCGCGGCTCGATGGCGGCCACCGCTGGCCCTGTGCTGGATGTAAGTGGCGCCGTCACATGGGGATGCACGTCACCAATCCAGCCATCGCCCGCCGAGGGCCGTTCGTCGTCGAGCCGCCGCCGCAGCTCCTCCACCTGCAGCTTGAGCTCCAGCAGGCTACGGACGATGAACTCGAGCTCGCGGCCCGCCGCGCCGGCCTGACCGCGCACGATCGGACCGACGTGCACCGGCAGCAAACGCGCGGCACCTCCATCACGAATGTGACGCGGCAGATCGGCCGGCTGGATCTCGTGGTCGGGCGCCAGCACGACCATGCTCTCCACGAGGTTGCGCAGCTCGCGCACGTTTCCCGGCCACGGGTACTCGATCAGGAGCTGCATCGCGCCCGCCGAGATGCCCCGGAACCGCCGGTCGTGCTCCGATGAGTAATCTTGAATGAACCGGCGGGTGAGGATCGGGATGTCTTCGGGCCGCTCCCGAAGGGGCGGCAAATAAATTCGCAGCACGTTCAGCCGGTAGAACAGGTCGGCGCGAAAGTGGCCTTCCTCCACCAGCTCGCGGAGCGGCTGGTTGGTCGCCGCGATCACGCGCACGTCCACGTGGATCGGGTGCGTGCCGCCCACCCGCATGAACTCGCGCTCCTCGAGCACGCGCAGAAGCTTGACCTGCGTCGCCGACGGAATCTCGCCGATCTCGTCGAGAAACAGCGTGCCCGTATCGGCCAGCTCGAAGCGGCCGAGCCGCCGCTCCGCCGCGCCGGTGAAGGCGCCCTTCTCGTGGCCAAACAGCTCGCTCTCGAGCAGCGTCTCGGGCAGCGCGCCTACGTTGACCGCGATGAACGGCTTGTTGCGCCGGTTGCTGAGCAGACGGATCGCGCGCGCGACGAGTTCCTTGCCCGTGCCGCTCTCACCCTCGATCAGCACCGTGCTCGACACGGGCGCCATCTGCTCGACCTGCACCATCACTTCGCGCATCGCGTCGCTCTCGCCGATCAACCCGGAGAGCTGCTGCAGCCGGCGCCGCTCGAGAATGCGGCGGATGCTTGCGACCACCTCGTCGACGTTCACCGGCTTGGCGAACAGCTCCACGAACCCGGTCGCGCGGTGCCGCTCGACGCTCGCGGGATCGGCGTTGTCCATCAGGCCCACCGACGGCGCGCCGTCCCAGAGCTGGTCCTTGACGATCGCGACCGTCGAGGGATCGGCGAGGTCGCCGCTGAACACGATGAGGTCGGGCCGCTCGCGCTTGAGCGCGGCACGCATGTCGTCGAGCGGAGAGACGAGCGCCGTGGACACGCCGTCGCGCTCCAGCACGGCGTTGATGCGCACCGCTGGTTCCACATCCTGCAGCGTGAGCAGGACCTTCATGGCGCCGCGTCCGGATGATCGAGCCGCGCGCCGCGCAGCACGGCCACGGCATGATCGACGATCGGCGCGATTGCCGCGAGCCCGTCGCGCACGCCGCCGGTCGACCCCGGCAGGTTGACGATCAGCGTTCTCTTACGGGTGCCGCTCACGCCGCGCGACAGCGCGGCGCGCGGAAAGCTCTCGATCGCGGTCACGCGGATCCGCTCGGCGATGCCGGGCGCGTCGCGTTCGATCACGGCGCGCGTCGCCTCGGGCGTGACGTCGCGCTCGCTCAGCCCCGTGCCGCCGGTCGTGAGCACCAGGTCGGCGGTGTCGTCATCGCACCAACCGGTCAACGTCGAGACGATTTGCGCCGAGTCGTCGGGCACCAGGGCGCGCGTCGCGACGACGTACCCGCGCTCCGTCGCCCACGCTTCGGCGGCGTCGCCCGACGTATCGCGACGCTCCCCGCGCGCGCCGGCGTCGGAGATCGTGAGAATCGCCACGCGCATCACGACCGCTCGCCGTGCCGCATGGAATCACAGATGCGACGCATCCTTGTAGAACGGCGGCTTGACCACCGTCGCCGGAACTCGCTTGCCCCGGATCTCGATCTCGAACCGCGCGCCTTCCTTGGCGATCTCCGCCGGCAGGTAGCACGTGCCGATCGGAATGCTCAGCGTCGGGCTCATCGTTCCGCTGCGCACGACGCCGCTGGGACGATCCTCGGCGAACACCGGATAGCCGTGCCGCGCGATGTTGCGATCGCCGAGCGTGAACCCGACGAGCTTTTGCGGAATGCCGTCGGCCTTCTGTCGTTCCAGTACCTGCTTGCCGACGAAGTCGCCCTTCTTGAGCTTGACGAGCCAGGCGAGGTTCGCCTCGAGGGGCGTGACGGTGTCGTCGATATCGTTGCCGTAGAGCGCCATGCCCATCTCGAGGCGCAGCGTGTCGCGGGCGCCGAGTCCGGCCGGCGTCACGTCGCCGGCACCCATCAGCAGGTCCCACAACCGCGACGCGTACTGCACGTCGTGATAGAGCTCGAAGCCGTCCTCGCCCGTGTAGCCGGTGCGCGAGATGAGCATGGGCATGCCGCCGACTTCGCCCTCGGCGAAGTGATAGTAGCCGATCGCCGACAGATCCGTGCCGGTGAGCGGCTGGAGAATCCGCGCGGCCATGGGGCCCTGGAGCGCCAGCAGGCCGGTCTCGTCGCTGACGTCGTCGAGGGTCACGCCGAAGCGGGCCGCGTGGCGCGCGATGTGGGCGTAATCCTTGGCGACGTTCGAGGCGTTCACGACCATCATGAGGTGGTCGGCGAACCGGTAGACCAGACAGTCGTCCTCGATCGTGCCGCGATCGTTGAGGATCGTGGAGTAGTGCACCTGGCCGACGCTGAGCGCCGCGACGTCGTTCGTCGTGACGAAGCTGACGAAGTCGACCGCTCGGTCGCCGCGAACGATGAACTCGCCCATGTGCGAGACGTCGAAGAGCCCGCATCGCTCGCGGACGGCTTTGTGCTCGGCGGTGATGCCCTGCGGGTACTGCACCGGCATCTCCCAGCCGGCGAAGGGAACGATCTTGGCGCCCAGCGCGACGTGCTTGTCATAGAACGGCGTGCGCTTGAGGGCGGCGCGAGGTGTGGCGGTTGTCATGGTTTGGAATATGGGCGGGCCCGGAGGCTCGGGAAAGCGGGCGGCGGCTCGGGCCGCGGGCGGCTGCTCGGGCGACGGGCGGCTGTTCGGGCGACGGGCGGCGGGCGACGGGCGGCGGTTGATGCGCGAAGACCGTCGGGCGAGGGGGTCTGGCGTGGTTGAATAATCTTCTGAGTCTGCATAATATTTTCGAATGATCGACGATATCGATGCTTCTTTGCTGTCAATTCTTCAGCGGGACGGGCGGACGGCGAACGCCGAGCTTGCGCGGCGAGTGGGACTCACGCCGTCGGCGGTGTTCGAGCGGATTCGCAAACTCGAGCAGCGAGGAATCGTGCGGGGCTACACCGCGCTGGTCGATCCGAACGCCGTTGGGCTCGGGCTGCTCGCCTTCGTGCTGGTGCGGTCGGCCGATCCGCTGGGCACCGATCGCGTGGCGCAGGCGATCGCCAAGGCACCGGAGGTTCTGGAGGTGCACAATGTCGCGGGCGAGGACTGCTATCTCGTCAAAGTCCGCGCCGTGGACACCAAGGATCTGAGCCGCGTGTTGCGCAAGCGCTTTGGCGCGCTCAAGTCGATCACCGGGACGCGCACGATCATCGTGCTGAACACCATCAAGGAGACGACCGCGCTGGTGGTGCGGCGGTCGGGCGTGGAGACGTCAGCCGGTGGTTGAGCGCGGGCATCCGCCCAGGGCGCTGGTCATCGCCGCGTTCGCGGCGGTGTACGTGCTGTGGGGCTCGACGTATCTCGCGATCCGGTACGCGGTGCAGACGCTGCCCCCGTTTCTGCTCGCCGGTGCTCGCTTCACGTTCGCCGGCGCCGTGCTCAGCGCGTTCGCGCTGGCGCGCGGCGCCGAGCGCCCGACCCGCGCCAATTGGAAAGCGGCGGCGATCGTCGGAACCCTGCTCTTTCCGCTCGGCAACGGCATCGTGGTTTGGGCGGAGACGCGCGTCGATTCGGGCATGGCGGCATTGCTCGTCGCCAGCGAACCGTTCTGGGTCGTTCTGCTCCTGTGGTGGCGCGCGCGCGTTCGACCGCGACCGCTCGTCATTGCCGGCATCGTCATGGGGTTTGCCGGCCTGTTCATTCTGATCGGCCGGGCTCCGGTCGCCGGCGTACGCGCCGACGCGCTTGCTGCTCCCCTGCTGGTGGGCGCGTCGTGCTCGTGGGCGGCTGGATCGTTGTACGCGCGATCGGCGGCGCTCCCGCGAGCGCCCTTGCTGTCGGCGGGCACGCAGATGATTGCCGGCGGCATTGGTTTGCTGGCGATGGGGCTCGCCGCCGGTGAGGTGGGCCGCCTCGATTTGGCCGCCGTCAGCGTCAAGTCGATCATCGGCCTCGGCTATCTCGTCGTCTTCGGCTCGCTAGTCGGCTTCTCGGCGTACAGCTGGCTCGTGAGCGTCGTTTCGCCGGCCCGGGTCGCCACCTACGCGTACGTGAACCCGGTCATCGCCGTGCTGCTTGGCTGGGCGATTGCGGGCGAGGCGATCACGTGGCGACTGGCCATCGCGGCCGCGGTGATCGTCGGCGCGGTGGCGCTCATCATCGCGGACCAGGGGCGAAGCGTGGCGAGCGCTTCACATCGAACCACCGACACTCGAGCGGAGGCGGCATGAATCGGCAGGTCGGCGAGAAAGCCCAGCGGTCGTTGACCCTCACGCAGGAGCACGTGGACACGTTCGCGCGGCTCACCGGCGACTACAACCCGCTGCACTTCGACGCCGACTTCGCCAAGGCCACGCGATTCGGCGGCCTCGTGGTGCAGGGCGGGTTGACGACGGGGTTGTTGCACGCGCTCGTGGCGATGGATCTGCCGGGCGCCGGCTCGGTATTCCTGAGCCAGAACTGGAAGTTCACGGCGCCGGTGTACATCGGCGACACGATCACCGCGCAAGCGGAGGTCGTGAGCGTGCACGCAAGCAAGCCGGTGACCCAGCTCAAGGTCATCGTGACGCGGCAAACGGGCGAGACGGTCCTGGAGGGCGAGGCGTGGTGTTACACGCTCTCGCCCCAGTGACTCGTCAGCCGCGTGGCGCCCCAGGATCGCGACGCAGTTCGTCGGCGTCGATCTCGCGAAGGTCGGCAACCTTGGGCGGCTGGCCGGTGATCATGCCCTTCACCACCTGAAAGAGGGCGAGCGGCAGCGGACGGTCGTTCTTCGAGTAGACGACGCTGTCCGCTTCCACCAGCACGAGGACGATGCGCGGATCATGGGCGCCGCCGTCGCGCACACCGTCGCCCTGATCGCCCAGCCACGCCTTCCAGTCGGGCTTGTACAGTGAATCGATTAGGTCGCGATCGCGGCTCAGGATCGCATGGCCGCTCACGCTGACCCATTCGCGCGTGCGGTCACGGAAGTACGCGACGTTCACGTGCGGATCGAGCGCCAGCTCCTCGAATTTGTCCGACTCGATGTTGGTCATGAACCACAGGTCGGTGCCCATCGTCCGACGCTGTGTCTGCATCGCGCGCGACACGAGTGAGCCGTCGGGGCGGCGTGTGGTGAACATCGCCGTCTCGATCCCATCGATGAGCTCGTACAGATCGTCGAGCTTTTTCTCGAGAGGAACTTCCTCGTCGCGATTCCGGTCCGTCGCATCCATCGGCTGCCTCGGGGCGTGGGTCCAGCGTGCCCAAGCAGCAAGGCTCACGCCGCGCGCAGTTCCTCGATCGCCCGGGCGACCTCGTCGCCGTGTCCCTCCGGTTTGACCTTCTCGAACACTCTGGCCACGTGACCGTGTTCATCGATGATGAAGGTCGTGCGCAGGACGCCCCAGTACTTGCGGCCGAAGTTCATCTTCTCGCCCCAGACTCCGTAGCGCTCGGCGATGGCGTGGTCCTCGTCGGCGATCAACGTGAACGGCAGCTGATACTTCTTCTTGAACTTCCGGTGCGATTCCGGTGAATCGGGGCTCACACCGAGCACGACCGCATCGAGTCCCTCGAACCGAGGGAGCGTGTCCCGAAAGGAGCACGCCTCGATGGTTCAGCCAGAGGTGTCGTCTTTCGGATAGAAGAAGAGAACGACGATCCGCCCGCGGAGCGACGAGAGCGTGAGCTCGTCTCCGGCGTCGGTCGGTGCCGTGAACTCCGGCGCGCGTTTGGCCTGCAGATCCGTCGGATTGGTCGTCATACGAGCGGCTCGTCTCCCATCAGCGCGGCCATGATCGCCTTTTGAATGTGCAGCCTGTTCTCCGCCTCGTCCCACACGCGGCTCCGCGGGCCCTCGATCACTTCGTCCGACACCTCTTCGCCGCGATGGGCCGGAAGGCAATGCAGGAAAATCGCCCGCGGGTCGGCGCGCGCCATCAGCTCCCGGCTCACGGTGTAGCCCTTGAACACCCGCTCGCGATCCTTCTGCTCCTGCTCCTGGCCCATCGAAGCCCAGACATCGGTGGTGACGACCTGCGCGCCGCGCGCAGCCTCCATGGGATCGCGCACGATTCGCACCTTCGCCACGTGCTGCGCGCGAACGAGCAGGTGGTCCGCCGGCTCGTAGCCCTCGGGGCATGCGATGTCGAGGTCGAAGCCGAAGCGATACGCGGCGTTGATCCACGAGTTCGCCATGTTGTTGCCATCGCCGATCCATGCGTACTTCTTGTCGGCGATCGACCCGAATTCCGTCTTCACGGTGAGAAGATCGGCGAGCACCTGACAGGGATGGAGAAGATCGGTGAGGCCGTTGATCACCGGCACGTCGGCGTACTTGGCCAGCTCCTCGATGTCCTGGTGCGCGAAGGTGCGGATCATCACACCGTCGACGTAGCGCGCGAGCACGCGCGCGGTGTCGGCGATCGGCTCGCCGCGCCCGAGCTGCACGTCGCGCGGCGACAGGAACAGCGCGTGTCCGCCGAGTTGAAACGTGCCCACCTCGAACGAGACTCGCGTCCGCGTGCTCGACTTCATGAAGATCATCGCCAGCGATTTGCCGGCGAGCGGTTTCCTGTCGTATTTGCCGGCGCGCATGCGCTCGGCGAGTGAGAACAGACCTTCGAGCTCTTCGCGGGTGAAGTCGGGGATCGAGAGAAAGTCGCGGTGCATGGAGATGGAATGGTGGTCGACAGCGCCGTTTCGCTGCTGATCAAGCTAAACGCCACCGGAAAAATTGGGGCGGACCGATGCACGTCGGTCCGCCCACCGCTCATGCCGGCCGAGCGTCAGCGACGGCCTCTGGCTGTTGGTTTGAGCCGAAGCATTGGTGCGACGGTCGGCACGGAGGCGCGGACAACGATCGACCACAGGAAGTCGGTCTTGACCGTCGCAACGCGTCCCGGCGACATCGAGTCCGGCTGGGTGAAAATCCACTTGTCAGCCGGGTTGATGAGCGAGTCGGGACCGTACGGCGGGGAGACGATCGACCCACGCGAGTAGCCGATCGCGGCGCGGCGGTGGCATGACATGCAATTGGTCGTGACCCCGGTCCACTTGGTGGAGTCGCGCGACGGTGGAGGAAGCGTCGGAATGGACCCGCCGAGGCTCGTTTCGAGGTACGGGTTGTAGGCGATGAGCTGCTGGCCGTTGGGCTGCAGCATCGAGTACGCGACGGTCATGTTGTAGTGGTTCCACGGCGCGGGAATGCTCTTGGGCCGGTCGGCGCCGTACTCCGGGTCGTTCGGGTTGTAGGCCCACCAGAACGACTGCCACGTCCAGTTGGGGATCTCCTTGCCCGTGACGTGCATCGCCATGAGCAATCCGTAATTGCCGGGTCGAACCGCGGCGAGGACGGAGTCCTTGGCGGTGTCGTTGCCGACGCCGATGAAGTCGCCGTTTTCGGCCCCGAACTGCGTGAAGTTCGCGGAATCCTGCACCGTGATGCGCACGTGATAGAACGCCGAGAGCGGCACGACCGTGATGTACCGCGGCGGCTGGCCGTTCACCGACACCTTGACGGAGTCGCCCGGCTTGTACTGGCCGCTCGGGCTGACGGCGACCGCCTGCTTCCATGTCTTGGCGATTGGATTGGCGGAGTCCGTGGTCACGGCGCTGCTGTCGCCGGCCCAATAGGGCACGGCCGTGACGCCGGTGTCGGATATGAACTGAAAGACCGGCTTGAGGACGAACGAGAGTGAATCCGTCGAGTCCGTGGAGGTGAGCACCTCTCTCAGGGCGAGCGGCGTTCGCGCCCTGGCGAATCCAATGCTCGTGTCGCGGAGCTTGTTGCCCTTGTTCAGGCCTTTGTTCCAGATGAATTCGGCCGTCGACTTGGTGAATCGATTGAACGCGAACACCCGCTCGGCGCGATTCTCGCGAATCGTGTCGGCTCCGGCCGCGACCGACGACTCGGCTTGCTGCCGCATCGCGCGGAACTGAATGATGCCGTGTCGCGGGCGCGCAATCGCGGCTTGCTGGCTCGCCGGGGGAAAGATTTCCTGGCCCGAAAACCACGTTTGCCAGGTCGGCATGCGATCCGGCGTCGTGGAGGTGATCGACTGCCAGATGTCCCACCCGTGCGCCCGAATCGCCTGCGTGTTGCCGGAATCGATCCAACGCTGAATCGTGGCATATGACGACGGATAGGTCCGGACGGGTGGCGGCGATGCGTATTTGTACGACGCGCCAATCGTATCGTCGAGCGTCGATCCCGACTGGACCACCTCGGCGTTCTTCGAGCCTGCGCGATCGCAGGCAGCGATCGCCGCCGCGGCGATCATGAGCGTAAGCGCCACACGCGGCGAAGGTACCGCTCGGTTGCTGAGCATAGCGGGACTCCGTTGGTAAGCGTACAGGGAGAGAGTGCTACCGCGGCTACTGCAGACCAAGCCGTTGGACGAGCGCCCGGAAGCGCGGGTCCTTGGAGATGTGCGGGAACGTGTCCGGGTACCGAAGCTGCGAGAGCTGTCCTTCGTGCGCGGCCGTGGCGTAGTCGAGCCAGTAGAACGCCTTGTCGGCGTTGCCGAGGCGGTCGTACAGGCGCGCGACGTAGGTTCCACACACCGGCCGCACGTGCGCGATCGAGTCGAGCTTCGCCACAACGTCGAGCGCCGATTTCCGGTCGCCGGTCACCGCGTACACCTCACCGAGGAACGCGAGCACCAGCGTGCTGCCCGGATTGAGGGCGACGGCACGCCGCGCTTCGGCCACGGCCTCGGTCGTGTCGCCGGTGTGGGCCAGCGCCGCGCCCAGCCAGGCATGCGGGAAGTAGTAATTCGGATCGAGCTGTGTGGCGGCACGGAGCGGCGCGACGGCTTCGGCGTACCGGGCGTTGCCGACGAGCACCATACCCAGGCCCTGCGCGATGGGTGGAGAGAGCGGGTCGAGGCTCTGCGCGCGCAGCGCTTCGGCCTTGGCCCGCTCGAGATCGCGCCCGGTGAGCATCAGCGAGTAGAAATAGTGCGCGTTGGGGTAGGACGGGTCGAGGGCGATCGCCCGCTCGAACTCCGCGGCCGCGTGCGTGAAGTCGCGATCGTACAGATACAGCACGGCGCCGAGCGATGTGTGCGCCTCGGCCAGGGTCGAATCGAGAGACAGCGCGCGCCGCGCCGCCGCCTCGCCTTTGGGATACGCGTCCTTAGGCGACGCGTAGAAGTTCAGTGCTTGCAGGATGTACACGTCGGCGAGCCCCGACCACGCTCGGGCATACATCGGATCGCGATCCGTCGCCTTGCGGAACCACTCGGTGGCGTCGTTGAGGGCGGCGGGCGTACGCAGGTCCACCGCGTGCCGGCCGCGCAAGTACATCTGGTAGGCCTCGACATCGCCCGTCGACTGGCGGACGATCGCGCGCTGGTCGCTGAACTGGAGCTTGATCGACGAGACGACCGCTTGCGCGATCTGTTCCTGCATGGCGAACACGTCGCTCAGATTCCTGTCGTACGTGCCGCTCCAGATGCGGAATCCGTCGCCGGTGCTGACCAGGTCGACGGAGACGCGCACGTGATCGCCCGATTTTCGCACGGTCCCCTCGAGCACCGACTCGACGTTCAACTTGCGTCCGATCTCACGGACGTCCGTCGACTGGTTGTGGACCGCGTACGACGACGCGCGCGCCGCCACGCGCAACTGCTTGATCGTGGCGAGCGCCGAGAGCAGCTCGTCGGTCATGCCGGCGCTGAAGTATTCCTGATCCTTGTCATTGCTCTCGTTGGCGAACGGCAGCACGGCGATCGAGCGCGGGCGATGCGGATCGCCGGCGTCGGCGCGCGGTCCCAACCGCCACAACGCCAGTGCCGACAGCACGGCGGCGGCGGCGAGTCCCGCGGCGGCGATCGCATAACCGCGCCGCCGCGAACGGACCACCGGAACCGCGCTTGCGCTGACCGACACGCCGGGCGCGGACGGGTTGGACGTCGACACGCCGTCCGCCATTGCCTGCGCGAGGGCGTCGCCGAACGCTGCCGCCGTTTGGTACCGGTCGGCCGGCGATTTGGCGAGGGCGCGCATGACGATGTCGTCGAGCGCGGGCGAGATCGTCGTGCGGAGGCGCCGGGGACTCGGCACCGGGTCCGAGAACCGCTTGGCAATCACGGCCTGCACGGTCTTGCCCACGTACGGTGGCTCGCCCGTCAGCATCTCGTAGAGCATGCAGCCCAGGCTGTAGATGTCGCTCCGTCCATCGACGACGTCGGCGCCGGTCGCCTGCTCGGGACTCATGTACAGGGCCGTGCCGACGGCAATGCCGGTATTCGTGAGCGATTCGCCGCCGGCGGCCTCCAGCCCCTTGGCAAGTCCGAAGTCCGCGACGACGGCGCTTCCGCTGCTGAGCAGCACGTTCTCGGGCTTAATGTCGCGATGGATCACGCCATGGGCGTGCGCGTAGGCGAGGGCGCCGGCGACATCGATCGCGATCCGCACCGCATCGGCGGTCGGCAGCTGATGTTCGCGGTCGAGCCGCTCGCGAAGCGATTGTCCTTCAACGACCGGCATGGCGAACCAGAGCGTGCCGTCGGCGGCGCCGGAGTCGAGCAGCGGGACGATGTGCGGGTGCGTGAGCTTGGCGGCCACGGCGATCTCACGAAGAAACCGATCCGCGCCGACGCCGTTCGCGATCTCCGAGTGCATGACCTTGATCGCAACGTCGCGGTCGTAGCGCGTGTCGTGCGCCAGATACACGGCCGCCATGCCACCGCGGCCGAGTGGGCGTCGTACCGTGTAGCGATCCGAGATGTTTGGGAGCGCGCCGCCGTCGGCGCCGGACTCGGTCACGATGGCTCAGGACCCGGGTAGTAGCCGTGGATCTCGACTTCGCCATCGCAGTTCGACAACGGGCCGGTGGCATGCAGACTGACGACGACCTTGCCGTCGGCGGGCATGGGCAGCCAGAACGCCTGCGAGTTGCACACGGCGGCGCCGCTGCCGTCGCCCGCCACGAGCAGCGAAAACCAGTCTTCGGTTCCGTCGGCGAGCCGCGTGCCCACGTGCCAATACGCCAAGGGGTTCGGTCCCGACAAGCGTGCCCACGCGAACATCAGGATGCCGCCGGCGCCCAAGGGAACGACGGTGCTCGGCACCTTGAACGCCGTGGCGCCGGGTGTCAGCGGAAGCTTGCCCAGGATCGCTGCGCCGATCTTGTTCGGTTCGACCGGGATCCACGGTGCGACGCGGAACACGCAGGGCCTCGTGGTTGTGTGGTGCGGGTCGGTGGGAATGACCGGCACGAAAATGCGGCGGGGGTCGGCGGCCCGCCAGTCTAGAGTATGTATTTTCGCAAGTCTTCGTCTTCGACGATCGCCTTGAGCCGGTCGCGCACGACGCTCTGGTTCACGCTGATCGTCTCCGTGCCGCGGTCAGGTAGGTCGAACATCGCCTCCTCGAGCAGCGTCGTCATCACGGTGTGCAGCCGGCGCGCGCCGATGTTCTCCATGCGCTCGTTCACCAGGGCGGCGATCCGCGCGATCTCGGCGATGCCGTCCGCGCTGAACTCGAGTTTGGCGCCTTCGGCTTCGACGAGCGCGGCATACTGCTTGGTGAGGGCGTTCTCGGGTTCGGTCATGATGCGCACGAAATCCTGTTCGGTGAGCGGCTTGAGCTCGACGCGAATGGGAAATCGGCCTTGCAGCTCCGGGATCAGATCGCTCGGCTTGGAGACGTGGAACGCGCCGGCGGCGATGAACAGGACGTGGTCCGTCTTCACCATACCGTACTTGGTCTGCACGTTCGAGCCTTCGACGATCGGCAGCAGGTCGCGCTGTACACCCTCGCGCGACACGTCGGGCCCGCCCATCTGCGAGCGCTCGCCGGCGATCTTGTCGATCTCGTCGAGGAAGATGATGCCCAGCTTCTCGACGCGCTCGAGTGCATCGGCCGTGACGTCCTCGAGATCGATCAACTTCTCGATCTCCTGCTCGAACAATATGCGACGCGCCTCGGAGACCTTCACCGTGCGACGCTTCTTGCGCTTGGGGAGCATCTCCTTGAGCATCTCGGAGATGTTGTCCATGCCTTCGGGCGCGCCCTGTGACGCGAGCACGTCGATCATGGGCGCGTTCTGCGGCACTTCGACCTCGACCTCGCGCTCCTCGAGCTTCCCGTCGAGGAGGAGCTGGCGGAGCTTGTCGCGCGTGCGCTTGTAGCGTTCCTGCGCGGCGTCGACCTTTTCCTTGACGATGGTGCCGGCGCCCGACACGAGGAACACACCCAGCGCGTCATCGTCGGCGCGATTGGTCGTACCGCCATTGGGCGGTGCCGCCTCGGGCTCTCTCGGCGGCGCGGCCGGCTCCGGTTTGGCCGACTCGGGCGGCGGCAGCAGGAGATCGAGCAGCCGCTCGTCGACCCGCTCGTGCGCGAGCTCT
The DNA here is from genome assembly GCA_035492735.1 of Gemmatimonadaceae bacterium. Lineage (GTDB taxonomy): Bacteria > Gemmatimonadota > Gemmatimonadetes > Gemmatimonadales > Gemmatimonadaceae > JAQBQB01. The sequence goes on from DATJIZ010000341.1 coordinate 14,138, forward strand.
TCCACCTCCGATTCCCGCTCGCTCCGCACCATGTCGATCGCGCTCTCGACCAGGTCGCGGACCATCGACTCGACGTCGCGGCCGACGTAGCCGACCTCGGTGAACTTGGATGCTTCGACTTTGATGAACGGCGCGCCGGCGAGCTTGGCGAGCCGACGGGCGATCTCGGTTTTTCCAACGCCGGTTGGGCCGATCAGGATGATGTTGTTCGGCGAGATCTCCTCCCGAATCGACTCGGGCGCCCGCTGCCGGCGCCATCGATTGCGAAGCGCGATGGCCACGGCCTTCTTGGCGTCGGCTTGCCCGACGATATACCGGTCCAGCTCGGCGGCGATCTGACGCGGGGTCAGATCGGCCAGCTTGGCGAGCGCCTGCTGAGTTCGAGAGGACGGCATGCTACAGATCGTTAGGTCGTTTCAAGGACCGTGATGTTCGTGTTCGTGTAAATGCAGATCTCGCCGGCAATGTGCATGGCGCGCTTCACGATCTCGGCGGCATCGAGCTGCGTGTTCTCGATCAGCGCGCGCGCCGCGGCGAGTGCGTACGAGCCACCCGAACCGATGGCGAGGATGCCGTCGTCGGGCTCGATCAGCTCCCCGGTCCCGGACACGATGAAACCGTGGTCCTTGTCGGCGACGATGAGCATCGCCTCGAGCCGGCGCAGCACGCGGTCGCTCCGCCAGTCCTTGGCCAGTTCCACCGCGGCGCGCGGCATGTTGCCCGGATAGCGCTCGAGCTTCTCCTCGAATTTCTCGAGCAGCGTCATGGCGTCGGCGGCGGCGCCGGCAAAGCCGGCCACGATCTTGCCGCTGCGCACGAGGCGGACTTTCTGTCCGTGCGACTTCATCACCGTTTCGCCGACGGTCACCTGACCGTCGCCGCCGATCGCGACTTTCCCGTTACGGCGGACGGCGAGAATGGTGGTCGCGCGAATGCGCGGCAGCGCTGGTGACGATCCCGGCTCTGGCATGCCGGGAAACTTAACGCGGCCGTCGGCGCAGAGCTCCGCGGTTGGAGATTGCTTGCCCCAGATAGTGCCGGTTGCGCAGCGTGCCAAGGAAGAGCAGCACCGCGCCGACGATCACCGCGACGACCGAGTACCGCCAGGTATCTCGACCGAGGAACGCGGCACCCATGCAGATGATCCCGAAGCCGATGGCGGCCTCTCCGCCCCGACTGCGCTCGAGGCGCGGCCGGCGGCGCCGCTCGCGCTTGATGATCACGTCGTCCGGCGTCCACGCGTCCAACACGATCGCGAGCCCGATCAGGCAGACGATGACCCCGACGATCAGCGGAATGGTCTCGAGTCGCATTTACGCCCGGGGATGCGCCTTTTGGTAAACCTGCTTGAGCCGTTCGATGCTCGTGTGCGTGTAGATCTGGGTCGTCGAGATTGAAGCATGTCCAAGCAACTCCTGCACCGCGCGCAGATCGGCGCCCGCGTCCAGCAGGTGCGTGGCGAACGTGTGACGCAGCGAATGCACGCTGAGCCCCGCGTCCTCGTCGATCCGGGCCAGGAATCCGGTCACGATCTTCTGCACGGATCGGACCCCGATGCGTTTGCCGGTTCCGGTGAGAAACACCGCCGTGCGGTCGGCCCGCGGTCCGATCGCCCGCAGGAGCTCGTCCCGCTTGGCCTCGTAGTTCCGGAGCGCGAGGATCGCGTGATCGCCGACGGGAACGATGCGCTCTTTTCGTCCCTTGCCGCGCACCTTCACCTGCTGCGTGACCATGTCGAGATCGGAGCGGCTCAGCCCCTGCAGCTCCGAGAGCCGCATGCCGGTCGAGTAGAAGAGCTCGAGGATCGCGAGGTTGCGCACGTCGACGTACTTCCCCTCCCACGCCCGCACCTCGGCCATCTGGAACAGCAGATCGATCTGCGCGCGGTCGAGATAGCCCGGCAAGTATTTGTCGAGCCGCGGAGCACCCACGGCCCGCGCGGGATTGGCATCGACCAGCTCGTTGCGGTGCAAGTACCGGTAAAAGCTCCGCACCGCCGACAACGTGCGCGACATGGATCGCTTGCCCAGACCACGCTTGGCGAGATGCCCGAGGAAGGATCGCATCGCGAGACGATCAACGCCCTGCCAACTCCATCCGGCCCCGCCATAGTAGCGGCCGAGGAACGTGACGAGATCGCGGAGGTCGCGCCGGTACGCCCGCACGGTGTTCGGCGACACGTCACGTTCTTTGGCCAGATGCTCGAGGTACTCCGACACGAGCTCCGGTAGCGGCGCTTCAGTGGCCGGCGCGTCCGTCTCGGATCGATCGGTGACGCGCGACCCGCGGCTCACAGGGCGACGCCACTGAGCGCATGGGTGTCGCGCCAGGCCAGCATTTCGGCGAGCGCCCGCTCGGCCAGTTGCTCCCGTTTCACGCGCTTGTCCTTCACGCGTGCCGGAAGATCGTCGACCAGACCGAAGTTGGCGTTCATCGGTTGAAAGTGATTCGGGTCGGCCTCGCGCAGATAGCGATACAGCGCGCCGAGCATGGTGGTGGGCGGCGGAACGACGGGTGCGTCGCCGGCGAGCATGCGCGCGACGTTGATCCCGGCGAGCAGTCCGCTCGCCGTGCTCTCGGTGTAGCCCTCCATGCCCGTGAGCTGGCCGGCGAACAGCACCAGCGGGTCGTCGCGCAGCGACAGGTGGGGCGTGAGGCTCGCCGGCGCGTTGATGTACGAGTTCCGATGGATCGATCCGTAGCGCAGGAATTCAGCATTCTCTAATCCGGGGATCATCCGGAACACGCGCTGCTGCTCGGGAATGCGGAGCCGGGTCTGAAAGCCGACGAGATTCCACATGCGGCCAGCGCGGTCTTCCATGCGCAGCTGCGCCACGGCGTAGGCCTCGCGGCCCGTCCGCGGATCGCGCAGCCCGACCGGCTTCATCGGGCCGAAGCGCAGCGTATCGCGCCCGCGGCGCGCCATCTCCTCCACCGGCATGCAGCCCTCGAAGTACGGCACCTCGTCGAACTCGTGGCCATGGTGCTGGTCCGCCGCGATCAGCGCGTCGAGAAACGCCTCGTACTGCTCGCGCGTGAACGCGCAGTTCAGATACGCGCCCTCGTCTCCGGCGCCGTCCATCGTCTCCTTGCCGTAGCGCGACGCACGGAAGACGATTGCGTCGTCCACCGACTCGCGCGAGACGATTGGCGCAATGGCGTCGTAGAAGGCGAGCGCGTCCACGGCAAGCCGCCGGCGAATCGTTTCGGCGAGGGCGTCGGACGTGAGCGGGCCAGTGGCGACGATCGCAGGGCTGCGCAGCTCGGAGACTTCTTCCCGCACCACGGTAATGCGCGGGTGCGACGTGACGCGATCGTGCACCGCGGTCGAGAACGCGTCGCGATCGACGGTAAGCGCGCTGCCGCCCGGCACCCGCGCCTCGTCCGCCGCCGACAGCACGATCGAGCCAAGGAGCCGCATCTCGGCCTTGAGCAATCCGTGGGCGTTCGAGGTCTCGGTGCTCTTGAACGTGTTCGAGCAGACCAGCTCGGCGAGACGATCGGTTTTATGGGCCGCGGTGCCGCGGACGCCCCGCATCTCGTGGACGATCACGTCGTGACCGCGCTCGGCGAGCTGCCATGCGGCCTCGCTGCCGGCGAGGCCGCCTCCGATCACGTGCACAGGACCTGGGATGGGGGCGGGCATGAGATCAAGATAACGCTCGGCGGCGGCCGGCGGTCTGCGAGCGCGTCAGGACGCCGGCGCTGCGGCGTCTCCGCTGCGGCAGAAATCGTCAAGACGCATCGTGGCATCACCGGCGTCCAGGGTCGTCCCAACCACGAGATCGTCGCCGGGGCGCCAGGTCGTGTTCGCCGTCGCGATCTCGATGCTGCGGTCGCGGGCGCGGGCGAGTAACAGGGTGTGCTCCGGCAAGGCCGGGCCGCGCGCCGTCGCGCCATCGGGCACGCGGAAGATCATCACTCTCGCCTGCTCGTGGTCGATCGCGTAATCCCACGACCGGAGATCGACCGGACGACCGAACGCCAGGCGTCCGCCGACGCGGTCGAGGAGCTGTGTTCCCGCGCCATGCGCCGGATTGGCGAGCACGGGATACGCGTCGCGGATGCCGAACGCGTCCTGCGCCAGGTGTGCCGCCAACGCGTTCACTTCCGGGTTCGTCGTCATGGCCAGCACGGTTTCGGCGTCGTCCGCGCCAGCGGCGGCCAGCACCGGCTCGTCGAGTGCGTTGCCGTCGACGGCATCGAGCCCCATCTCGCGGGCGCGCTCGATCAACTCGTGATTCCGGTCGATGACCGCGACTGGTCGGCCGTGCTGCCGGAAGATCGCCGCCAGGGCGAGCGCCATGGGGCCCGCGCCGACGATGATCACGCGCCGACCAACCAGACTCTCGAGCCGCAGCAGGCGCGCGATCGGTTTCGCCGTGAGGCCCTGCAGCGTGACGGTGAGCGCGATCGTCAAGAACGTCAGCGCGAGCACTCGTTGACCTTCCGGGAATCCCGCCTCGCTCAGCTCGATGGCGAAGAGCGAGGCCACCGAGGCCGCGACGATTCCGCGCGGTGCGATCCAGGAAATGAATGCGCGGTCACGCCACGACAGATCGCTGTGTTGCAGCGCTGCCCACACCGACAGCGGACGCACGACCAGCATGAGCGCGACCACGGTCAGCACGCCGCGCGCACCTTCCACGCGTACGACGCTGAGTGGAAGATTGGCCGACAGAAGCACGAAGAGCAGGCTGATGCCGAGGACGGTGAGCTGCTCCTTGAAGCGGCGAAGCCGCCGCTCTTCGGGAATGCTGCCGCCCTGCATCGAGAGTCCCATCGCGACGACGGCGGTGATCCCGGACTCGCTCTTGATCGCTTCCGAGATGCCGAAGGCACCCCAGACCGCGGCCAGCGCGACGAGATTGGCCAGATCCGCGGGCACCAGTCCGCGACGATTGAGCAGCGCCGAGAGAAGCAGTGCGGCGAGCAGGCCAACTACGGCGCCGACGATCAGCCGGCCGGCATACGCCCAAATGCTCTCGAAGAAGCCAATCGGATGCACGCCGGCCACGCCCAGCACGACGTGCACGACGGCCACGGCGAGCACGGCACCGATCGGATCGATCAGAATCGACTCGCCCTCGAGCACCGCCTTGAGGCGCCGCGACACGCGCACGCGGCGCAGAATCGGTTGCACTACAGTGGGACCGGTGACGGTCAGCAGCGCGCCGAACACCAGGGCGACGGGGCCGCTCAGCCCCGCGATGAAGAACGCCGCCAGCGTGGCGCCGGCCCAGGTGACGAGGGCGCCGATCGTCACCATCCGCCGGACCTCTCGAATCGCGAGCCGGAGATCCCGCAAGCGCAAATTGAGAGCGCCGTCGAACAGGATGACGGCGACGCACAGCTTCACGACCACGGCGAGTCCGGAG
>DATJIZ010000342.1:0-6734 GCA_035492735.1 Gemmatimonadaceae bacterium
AACGACAGCGAGGGCGAGCTGGCCTCGAACAAGGACCGGCACGTTCTGCTCGGCGACGGCAGGATCGGGGTCGAGCCGTTTCGCGCGCTGCTCGCCGATCGGCGGTCGCACGGAATTCCCCTGATTCTCGAGACGCCGCAACTCAACATGGAGATCGCGGAGGACGACCCGACGCCCGATCCCTACGACCTGCAGATGATGGCGCTGCTCGAGGAGCTGGAGGGCTGACGCAGTTCGCTTGATCTGGCGACGGCCGCTCGAGCGTGATCCTAAGAACGTTGAGTGGGTGAACAAACTGCCGGAGACGGGCCGGAGGCTGCCTGATTGCTCCGAAGCGAGCGGCCACGTCGCACCACGAGCCGTGACGCCGATTTTTGGAAGAGTCGCTCAGAAGGCTGCTCGTGATTTCTCGAGTGGCCGCCCCAGGAAAGGGCCCGCGTCGCTGTGCACGGAGTCGCGTCCGCGCACGGAGCCTCCGGCGGTTTTGAGCCGTTCATCCGGCTTCTCTCGCATCGACCCGACGTTCTTAGCAGCCTCCCCGGGCGACTGTTCCGAGTCCGACGAGCGCAAGTTCAGGCGATCGTGCAAATGCATTTTCGATGGACACAGAAGGCATGCACGACACCTTCCTCCCATGAAGAATCGTGCGCCCGCGCTCGGAATTCCGCGATTTTCCCTCTGAGAATTCGTGTTCTTCATAGGGGAAAACCACGCTTTCCCTATTGCGTCCTGCGCCGATGACTATACTTTTCGCCCTCGAAGGTGATCGGTTTTCATAGGGAAATCGGTCACCTTCGCGTGAATCAACCCCCAACCATTCCATCTACCGGGAGAGAGAATGGCTGCAAAGAAGGGTGGAAAGAAGGCCGCCAAGCGCCGCGGCGCCAAGAAGGGCGCGAAGAAGGCCACCAAGCGCACGGCAAAGAAGAAGAGCGCCAAGCGGGCGAAGCGTGCGCCGAATCCGGCGTTCATGAGACCGATGCAGCCGGATGCGGCACTCGGCGCGGTGGTCGGCAGTGGCGCGATGCCCCGCACCGAAGTGACCAAGAAGCTCTGGGGCTACATCAAGCGGAACGGGCTCCAGGATGCGAAAGAGCGGCGCATGATCAACGCCGACGACAAGCTCAAGGCCGTGTTCAACGGCAAGAGCAAAGTCTCGATGTTCGAGATGACCAAGCTCGTCAACAAGCACATGAAGTAGTCGGCGCTCGATTCCACTCGGGGAAGGGGGGCGCGCTCTGCGAGCGCGTCCCCCGCTGCGTTCCCGGGTCGTCACTCGTTGGAACGTCACGTGTTCATCGCTCGTATTGACCGGAGTAGATTGCTCTAGCGATTCCCGCCTCGATCTCCTCCATGGCCAAACGGTCTCAAAAATCCTCAAAACCCAGGAACGTCGTCGCGCAGGCTCGCCAGGGCGGCGGCAAGAAATCCTCGACGCCATTCGGACGCTGGCTGTGGGAGAACTTCAAGTCGATCGCCGGCGCCGTGGTCATCTACCTGTTCGTGAAGACGCTGTTCGTCGAAGCGTTCCGAATTCCGTCGGGCAGCATGATCCCGACCCTGCTCGTGGGCGACTGGTTGTTCGTCAACAAGCTCGCGTACGGGCCGGCGATCCCATTCACGAACTCGCATCTGCCGGGCTACACGAAGCCGGCGCACCAGGACGTGGTCGTGTTCGTCTCGCCGTATCAGGCCGACGAGGCTGAAGCCGGCCGCGATCCCACCCCGACGCTCGTGAAGCGCCTCATCGGGATGCCGGGCGACACGATCTACATGCGCAACGGCCAGGTGTACATCGACGGTATCGCGCAGCGCCAGGGCTTCGCCGCGACGAATTGGAAGGGCGATCCGAACGAGACGAACCCGCTGTTCGATTGGCAGCACACGATCGAGATCAAGGGCTCCCGCTTCGGTCCGCCGCCCGCGCAGCCCACCCACGACAACTGGGGCCCGCTGCTGATTCCGCGCGATCGCTACTTCATGATGGGCGACAATCGCTACTGCTCCAAGGACAGTCGCTACTGGGGCATCGTTCCCAAGAACAACATCCGCGGCCGGCCGTTGTTCATCTACTACTCGTACGTCCCCGGTCCCGGCGACGACACGGGTCCGTGCAGCGGGCAGGTGAGCGATCGGCCGGTGCCATTCATCACGAACATCCGGTGGTCGCGAATTGGGCATTGGGTGAGGTGAACAAGCCGCCCGCTTGCCCCCGCCACGCTCGCGCTCCATCGTGATGCCAATGCTGTCCCGCCGGCATTTCCTCGCCTCGCTCGCCGCCGCCTTGCCCCTGAGTGCGATCGTTCGTCGTGCGCACGCCGCGGCGGTCGTCCACCTGGAGAGCGACCCCGCGACTCTCGACGCGCTCGCCGAAGCCGTGCTTCCGTCGTCGCTCGGGCGTGCGGCGACACGGCGTGCGGCCGAGGCATTTCGCGCCTGGAGCGCTGGTTATCGGGAGAATGCCGAACTCGTTCACGGCTACGGAACATCGCGGCTGCGCAGCACCGGGCCCACGCCGGTCACGCGCTGGGCGGCCCAACTCGATGATCTGGATGCGCGAGCGCGCAACGAGCATCAGCGAGCCTTCCGCGAGCTCGCCGTCGCCGAACGCACGCACGTCGTGCGCTCCGCGCTCGCCGGCCAGCGCCTCGACCGCATGCCGTCGGTCGCCACCGCCGATCACGTCGCAGTCGCACTGATCGCGCACTTCTACGAAAGTCCGGCCGCACTCGATCTGTGCTACGGGGCCAGGATCGGGCGTGAGACCTGTCGGCCGCTCTCGGCGCAGACACGCAAGCCGCTGCCGCTGCTCAAGGTCTCGGAGAAGTAATGCGCCGCGCCATCGAGAGTGACGTCTGCATCGTGGGCTCCGGGATCACGGCGGCCATGGTCGCCGATCGCCTGGCGCGGAACACGACCGCACGGATCGTGGTCGTCGAGGCTGGCGATGACACGGTGCCCCTCGCGCAGCGGCTCGCGGCGCGGGAGCGTTTCCTGGCCTACGGTGAGAATCCGTGGGGCAGGGATCACCTCGACGGCTACGAGATCGATGGGCCTCTCCAGTCCCGCTCGATGCAGGTGGGCGGACTCGCCATGCACTGGGGCGCCGTCACGCCGCGCTTTTCACCCGAGGATTTCGCTCACCAGAGCATGTACGGCGTCGGCACCGATTGGCCGATCACCTACGACGATCTCGATCCGTTCTACCAGGAAGCCGAAGAGCTGCTCGGAGTCGCCGGTGAGCAGGGTCCGGTCGAGCTGGATCCGCGAAAGAAACCGCTTCCGCTTCCGCCGCTGCCGCTCACGTACAATCTCGCGTTGCTCAAGGACTGGGCGGGCAAAGCGGGCATCAGCATGTGGAGTCAGCCATCGGCCAAGAACTCCGTCGCCTACGACGGACGGCCGCAGTGCTGTCGCAACGACACCTGTTCGCCGATCTGCCCGATCGGCGCGAAGTACTCGCCGGACTTCACCTGGAGCGCGCTGCGCCGCGCCAACCGGATCCAGCTGATTCCGCGCACGCTCGTGCGGCGGCTCGTGCTCGCGCCGGGCGGCAAGACGATCTCTCATGCCATCGCCGCTGATCGTGATCGGCCGAACCAACCCGTCGAGTTTCACGCCAGGCTGTTCGTCGTCGCGGCCGGCTATACGTGGAGCTCGCACCTGCTCCTGTTGTCGGCACAGGAAAATGCATCGGCCGGCGTGGCGAACAGCTCGGGTCTCGTGGGCAAGTATCTCACCGGCCACCGCAACGTTCAGGGATTCGTCGAGCTGCCGATTCGCCTCTACCCGGGGATGAACGAGCAGCACAGCCTCGTCACCAAGCAATTCATGCGTCACAAGGCCGACAGCCCGTTCATTCGGCACGATCTGCGCGTGTGGGAATCCTCGAGCGGCAAGGGACCGCGGCTCGTCGACGACAACGGAACGCTGCAGCTCGGCGACGCGATCCTGGATGATTGGCGCCGGCGGACGCAGACCGGCGCGGCCCGCGTGCGCGCCTACTACGACGTGATCCCCGATCGGACGAGCGAGCTCACGCTCGACGCCGCGCGCAAGAATCAATGGGGTGACCCGCTCCCGAAGCTCTCGTTCCGCGACGACCAGGCATCGATCGCGATGCGTGGCCGAACCGAGGACTCCATCCGGTCGCTGTTTGCCGACATGGCGCGGGCCGGCGATGGCAAGCTCGTTCGAACGAGCGTGGACGAGTTTCAGGACCATCCTGCCGGCGGATGCCGCATGGGCAACGATCCGGCAGCGAGCGTCGTGGACTCGTGGGGCCGCGCGCACGATCATGAGAATTTGTTCATCGTGGGCGCGCCGACTTCGGTGAGCGGCGGATGCGCCAACGCGACGCTCACCTTCTGTGCGCTCGCGCTGCGTTCGGCGCACGAAATCGCGCGCGGACTTCCTGCCACGGCCAAGGCTCATGGCTAGCCATCGTCCTGCGCTCGCTTTGGGTCTGGTGCTCGCCGCCGGCCAGTTGCTCGCCCCGGGAGCTCGAGCGCAGCGCGTCGAATGGCCGGTCTACGGTGGCGACCTCGCGGCGACCAAGTATTCGACGCTCTCCGACATCAACCGCTCCAACGTGAGCGGCCTGGCCAAGGCCTGGGAGTGGGAGACCGGCGAGACTCCCAACCCGGACGCGCGCACGCGGCCGGGCAATTTTCAGGCGACGCCGCTCATGATCGGCGATACGCTGTTCCTGAGTACGTCGTACAATCGCGTCGTAGCACTCGACGCGAACACCGGGACTCTGCTCTGGTCGTACGACCCCAAGGCGTACGCCGCGGGACAGCCGCCGAACGGGACCGGATTCGTGCATCGTGGCGTGGCGACGTGGACCGATGGCAAGCAGCGACGAGTCTTCCTGAACAGCCGCTGGCGTCTCATCGCGCTCGACGCCGGGACGGGCCGCCCGATTCGAGAGTTCGGCGATACGGGCGTGGTGGATCTGACGAAGGACCTCGGCCGAAACGGCAAGCCCGTGAACAAGCTTCACTACACCGAGACTTCGCCACCGGTGGTCTGGCGCGATCTGGTGATCGTGGGCAATGGCGTCGCCGATCGGCTCGTCTACCCGAACGACCCGCCCGGCGACGTGCAGGCCTTCGATGTGAAAAGTGGAAAGCGACGTTGGATTTTCAGCCCGGTGCCGCGGGATCGCGGCGATTCCGCCGCGGCCACCTGGCTCGACGAATCGTGGCGAACGACGGGACATGCGAACGTCTGGGCGCCGTTCAGCGTCGACGACCGGCGCGGGCTCGTCTACCTGCCGGTGAGCACACCGAGCAACGATTGGTATGGCGGTGCTCGCAAAGGCAACAACCTCTACGCAGAAGCCATCGTCTGCCTCGACGCACGGAACGGCCACCGCGTGTGGTACTTCCAGACCGTGCACCACGGCCTGTGGGATTACGATCTGCCCACCGCACCCGTACTCGCGACCGTGACCGTCGCCGGCAAGTCCCGGGAGATCGTCGCCGTGCCGGCGAAAACAGGCTTCCTGTTCGTCTTCGATCGGACGAACGGCGCGCCGATCTGGCCGATCGAGGAACACGCCGTCCCGCCGAGCGACGTCCCGGGCGAAAAGGCGGCGCAGTCGCAGCCGGTGCCGAGCAAGCCGCGGCCGTTCGCCAAGCAGGGCTTCGGCTACAACGACCTCATCGACTTCACGCCTGCGATCAAGTCGCGCGCGCTCGAGGCGACCAAAGACTTTCGATTTGGCCCGCTGTTCACGCCACCGTCGCTGATGGGCACCATCGTGATGCCGGGTGCGATCGGCGGCGCGGGGTGGGGCGGCGGCGCGCTCGATCCTGCGTCGGGCGTGATCTACATCAAGGCCACGAACTCGCCCGCGCTGTACAAGATCGTCAAACCGGTGCGCTCCGATTCGCTCGACGCCGACTACGCGATGGACTTCTCGGCGCAGGGCCTCCGGCTCACGTTTCCGCCCAGCGACAGCGGCCAGCGCGTTCCGAGCCTTCCGATCAGCAAGCCACCGTACGGCACGCTGGTCGCGATCGACCTCAATACCGGCGACACCAGGTGGAACGTCCCGCTCGGCGACACGCCCTCGATTCGAAACCATCCGCTGCTCAAGGGCCTCAACCTGCCGCCGCTCGGCGTCGCGGGCTCGCCGGGCCCGATCGTCACGGCTGGCGGCTTGATCTTCGTGACCGGCGGTGGAGCGACGCTCTACGCGATCGACGTGCGCGACGGCTCGACCGCCTGGTCCGCCGATCTGGGACAGAACGCGTACGCGACGCCGATGACCTATCGCACGGCCGCCGGCAAGCAGTTCGTCGTCGTCGCGACAGGCGCGGCGAACGGCGCCAAACTCGTCGCCTTCGCGCTGCCGTAGCGCGGGGCCGAACGGCTGCCATGTCCCGGCATCAGGCCGTGCAACGGAGCGAGGGCTCGTGCGTCTGTACTCGGGGTACCCTCCGGTGAATCCCGAGGAAGGCCTCCACCACCCCGATTCCCGGCTGCCCGAGTTCCTGACCTGACGGCCAGGAGCGCGGCCGCGGCCGTGTTCGGCGACGCCGTCGTACGGTTGGGGTTGCCACCCTGTTGGCCGCTCGTTTGTCTAAGAGAGGGGGCAACATGCCGACTTTCTTTCCGAAGCACACAGCCGAGCTCAAGCTTTCCGAACCCAAGGCCTTCCGGCTCTTCTCGTATTCGCTCGTCGAGATGGCGCTGGTCACGGGCGTGTTGGTGCGCGTCTACCG
>DATJIZ010000343.1:0-16702 GCA_035492735.1 Gemmatimonadaceae bacterium
TTCCATGCCACACCGCGCGCCGATAGATTCAAATGTACGAATCGCAGGCAAGGGTTCGCTGTTCGGGGGCGTTAGCTCAGCTGGGAGAGCGCCTGGTTTGCAACCAGGAGGTCACCGGTTCGATCCCGGTACGCTCCATGAAGTTGTGACGATCCGTGGGAAGTTCTTAGGACGTATGTCGCGAAAACCTGAGCGGAGATGCCGCCGTGGTCACTATCAGGCCGTCGCGGCTTTTTTGTCTGCGTTGACGTCGCGCAGCTTTGCCGGCTCGCGCACAGCCGCGTACATCGCGAGCTCGCCCACCTTCCGATAGCTCATCTCGAGCACGCCCGGGTCGAGCCATCCGAGATCGGCTGCCACGCCACATCCGACCGCGTTGCACCTCGCCGATCGCGAGATCGAGTCGCCCGCTGGTTCGCTGCCGTTCGCACGGGGCAGGGAAGATACAGGCTTGCCGGGGCATCACTTTGACAATACGCCCCGTCGAACGACGAAGCATCCGCACTCATCCGTGCCACGTGGACGGCAGCACGATGCTGCCGTCGGGTGTGTCAGGGGCGTGTGTTCGACAGTGATTGCTTTGCGCCGACTTCGCCCGGCAGGAAAGCCAGCAAATGAGGCGCAAGTGACGCGGCAAAATTCGACGTCAGATGATTTTGGTCGGCGTATAGCATGGTATCACGTCGAGCCGCCTGGCAAATGAGCGTGTCACAGATGAAATCGTTCAAGTCCGCGTAGCTCACACGAGAGAATGCTGCCTGAATCGCATGGATGGCAGCGGCATGCATCCGGGCCAGCGCACGGTCGCGGGGGAACTCGCATCGCCTCGGTTCGTAGACGTGCTCGAGGAGGCACGTGGGTACGTCGAACCCCGGCCTCGGAGTATCCTGAAGCAGCAGGATCGCACTTTCCGCTGGAAGATGTCGCACTGATTCGGCGAGACCGCGCTGCCACAACGTTTCGCTAATAGGCTTAGGACCCGCCGTTCCCGGGGGCCCGCTGTCCGCGGGTTGATACCAGCTGTAATTCGACATGATGACCAAGGCAGGCTTCAAGACGGCAAGCCGAGCAAAGACTTGCGCCCTCCACCGATCGCACTCGAGATACGCCCGCTTGAGCGCATCGATCCAGACCGAAAGATCGAGGGACGGACAGGAGGACTTCGTCATGGGAACAAGCCGCCATCCTCGCTGGAGCGCCACGGACTCCAAGGCTGGAAACCACTGCGCGGCGTGGGAGTCTCCGAACAGGACTACCACCATATCAGAGTTCGGCTGCCCAAAAACGCAGTCCCGGGGAACCGCGTCGCCGATGCCCAGGTGACATCCCTTCGTGTCCAGTACCGTGCGGCGATCGACTGCGCCGAGGATATAGGCGAGCGAAGGGTCGTGAACTCGACGACTACTGAGCCGTGTGTTGACCAGTGAAACGCTGATCACGGAAAGTGCGAGTGCTGGCGCAACGAGCAGGCTGCGTCGCGCACTCTGCAACCACCGCGCCTGCCTGGCCGGCGCCTCGACCACGACGTATGTGGCTTGGGCGAGCATCAACGAGAGCACGGGCATTCCAATCAGAAGCGGAACTCCCGTTTTCCCGAATAGCCTGTCCCAGTAAATGGTGACGGGCCAGTGCCAGAGGTACCAAGAGTAGGACAGGCGGCCCAACTTGCGCATCACGGGCAGTTCGAGCACTCGGCCGACTCTCGTCGTCTGCCCGGTACCCAAGTAGACCAGGCCAGCCGTCGCGAGGACCGGCACTAGTGTGATCCAACCAGGGTGCGGGAACTGCTCTCCCACGATGAACCAAACGCCAACCAGCGCGATGAGCGCCGCAAAAGCGGCCCACTCCGCCGAGTCGGATGAACCTGATCGCTTGGTTGTTGGGAGGCAGGTCAACATACCACCTACCCCGAACTCCCATGCTCGCGAGGGGAGCCCGTAAAACGAGAGCAGAGGCCGAGCCGAGGTCAGCCACAAGCACGCGGCGAACGATGCCACGCTGACCGCGGCAACCCAGGAGAAAAACCTTCGGCGAAAGCCGTCGGTGCGGCCACGGAACGTCAAGGCAAAGAGTAGACAGAGCGGGGCGAACACCAGGTAATACTGTTCCTCAACGGCGAGCGACCACGTGTGCAGGAACGGATCGGAGGTAACAGTATGATTGAAGTAGTCGGCTCCCCGTCTCACATAGAGCAGGTTGGACCAATAGGTCGCGAACGCGATGGCCGACCTGGCGTAAGCCTTCTCGGCTAAGGGCGAGTCGAACCACGCCGAAAGGACCAGCGTTACGCCGCTCACCAGCATGGCCGCTGGAAGCAATCGGCGAATGCGCCGGGCCCAAAACCCCGACAGCGAAATGCGGCCGGTCCGCTCCGCCTCGGCAATAAGGATTCCGGTGATCAGGAATCCGGAGAGTACGAAGAAAACGTCGACGCCGAGAAACCCTCCCGGAACGGCGCGAATTCCGGCGTGGAACAACACGACGCCGATGATCGCGACGGCCCGGAGCCCCTCAACGTCGGCTCGGAATCGCCAGGCGCCTGGTCCGGGCGCGGAGTTCTCGTGAGAGCTCAAGCCGTACCATAAAAATGCTGGCCGGAACCGTCAACGGGAATACCGACCGGGGCGGTTGGACTCTACGGCGATTTCATCGTGCCGTTCGCCCTGTCGATATATACCTGACTCGAGCACGCGCGTTGGATGCCCGCCGCAGTCCCTCTCAGGCCGCCTGATGCTGGGGTGCGGCAGCCGGGAGCGCGATGTGGAACGTCGTTTTGTCCCGCACACTGTCCGCCCACATTCGGCCGCCGTGCGCCTCGACGATGCCTTTCGAGATGTACAGGCCGAGTCCCAGCCCGTGCACGCCCGTGCCTTGCGTCGCCTTCGAGCGCACGAACCGGTCGAAGATGCGTGACAGCTCGCCCGGTTGGATGCCCGCTCCGTAGTTCGTGACCGTGATCTCGACTTCGCGCTCACCGAGTGCGACTCGCAACTCGATCCCCGACTTGGGATCTCCATACTTCTCCGCGTTCGACAGCAGGTTGTCGAGAACCTGCTCGATGCGCATGGCATCGACGCACACGGAGGCTGGCGGCCCACTCGACTCGATCTTGATGCGCGCATGCGCGGGCGGTGAGGCTCGCTCCACACACCCGCGAACCAGCGCCTCGGGATCGAGCCATTCTCGCTCGAGCTTCAGCCGGCGTGCCTCCAGTAACGACATGTCCATGAGGTCGTCGACCATCCGCTTGAGGGTCCGGCTCGCCGACTGGATCCGCTCCACCATCGCGCGTTCTTCTTCACGCTCGTCGGGACGCAGCTCAGGGATGATCTCCGACGCCATGGCGATGACGCCGATCGGCTGCCGCAAATCGTGCGCGACGATGGACGTCCACTCGTCGCGCAATCGCTCGAGCTCCTTGATGTGCGTGATGTCGGCGATCGTGCCGTCGATCCCCGAGATCCGGTCGGTGGCATCCCGGGCGGCTTCCCCGCGCGCCGCGCACCAGCGGGTCGACCCGTCCGGACGCGTGAACTCGAGGTCCAGCTCGAACGGCTCGCCGTCGATCCGCAGCTTCGCCATGGCCCCGTGCAGTCGCGCCAGGCTGTCCAGAGCGAACAGCTTCGCGGCCGGGTGATCCAGCGGCGACGGTGGCTTACCGTGGTCGACTCCGAAGATCTCATAGAGCTCGTCCGACCACTCCGCGGTGTTCGTGCGGAAATCCCACCGCCAGCTGCCAACGTGCGCGACATGTTGCGCCGTGCGAAGGTCGATCGCGGCTCGGCGGAGCGATTCTTCGGCACGCTTGCGCTGGGTGATGTCCGTCCAGATGCCGCACAGGGCAAAGATTCGTTTCGCGTCATCGCGCAGCGGGAATTTCGTCACGACAAAGTCGCGGCGGCCGCCATCGACCTCCAGCGACTCTTCCGTGACGACTGCCTGCCCTGTCGTACGCGCACGCTCGTCGTTCCTGTGGAAACGCTGGGCCAGCGATGCCGAGAGCAGCTCGGCGTCCGTCTTTCCACGCGCGTCATCGATTCCGATCCCCGTGATCTCGAGAAAGCCGTTGTTGACGTTGAGGTACCGCCCGTCCAGGCTCTTGATCACGATCGCGTTCGGCGAATAGTCGAGAATGCTCTGGAGAAAGCCGTGCTCTCGCGCGAGCTCCGCGGCGTTGCGACGATGCTGGTGAACGAGCATGCTGATGAGGATTCCCATCAGCACGAAGACCATCGCCCCGATGTAAGGGAAATGGGTCGGCTTGACGAGTTCATATGGTGGCGGGATGAACTCCCACCAAACGAGCGCGGCCGACAGGACGGTGGCGACGACCCCGCTGGCAAGTCCGCCAAACCACGCGCACGCGAGAATCGCAGGGTAGAAGAGCGACCACATACCCGCCGAGCGCCGGAAGTACAACTCCAGCACAAGAGCAACGGCTGGCAGTGCCAGTGCCAGGGCGAGGCCGATGAAGGGCGATCGGCTCGGGCGCGGCGCTGGCTCAGCGACCGCTGACTCCGCCGCAGTCTTGTCGTGCCCGACGCCCCGCATCCACGCCTCCGTGGCCTGGTAGCGAAGAGAGTAGGGTCGTGCCGAGCCCGTGGGCGATTGGCCGTTGGGGTCGCGGCCCGGTGCTACCGATCGGCGATCGTCGCGAGCGCTCCGCCCGTCCGCAGGTAGTCGGCAAATTCGCTCGGCAGTCCCGCGGCAACGATTGCGTCGGCTGTCTTGCTCACGTCATACGTGATGCGTACGAATTCCACGTCCACCGCCTGTGGCGCTCGTACGTCGAGCAGCACGTACCCCGCGCGCGGATCGCCGTCCTTGGGACGTCCCACGCTACCCGTGTTCACAAAATGCACATCGCCCACGACGCGATGCCACGGTTTGTGCGTGTGGCCGAAGCAGATCACGTCGCCCGGCTTGGCGCCCACGGCGCTGGCCATCCTGTCGAGGAACTCGTCCGACCGCTCCGCGTAGACGTACACGGTGTTCAGCACCTGGTTGCCATGGAGCAGCGTGACCGTCGGGCCGCCGACGTGACCGCCGAGCGGTCGCAGATCGATGCGGAAAGGGAGTGCGCCGAGAAACGCCTTCGTCTCGGCGGAGGTCTGCTGGAGCGTCCAGGCGTACGAGACATGCGACAGCTCCTCCTGCCGCGGGTCCTCGTACTTGCAGCCGCAGTGGACGTACCTCGTCGCCACCGTCGAATCGTAGTTCCCGGCCACTCCACCGATGCGCTCGTCGCGAAGACGCTGCACGACCTCGTTGGGCCAGGGCGCATAGCCGACCAGATCGCCGAGATGAAACACCGCGTCAACGTCCGTCCGCTGCCGAATGTCCGCGAGCACCGCGTCGAGCGCCGGCAGGTTCGCGTGAACGTCGGAGAGCAACGCAAATCGCATTGGCAGTGCTCAGGTCGTGAGGGCAGGACCGCTGGCCGGCCCGGCGAAATAGCGGCGCCTGGCCCACAGTGACACGTACACCAGCCCGATGAGCGCCGGCACCTCGATCAGCGGTCCGACCACGGCAGCAAGCGCCTCGCCCGAGCCGATGCCGAACGTCGCCACGGCGACCGCGATCGCGAGCTCGAAGTTGTTTCCGGCAGCGGTGAATGCGAGTGACGCCGTCTCCTCGTAGCCGAAACCCAGCTTCGCGGAGAGCACGAACGCCAGGGCGAACATGATCGCGAAGTAGACGACGAGCGGCGCCGCGATGCGCACCACGTCGACAGGCAAGTGCAGAATGCGATCACCCTGCATCGCGAACATGAGCACGATCGTGTAGAGGAGGCCGATCAGCGCCGTCGGACCGAACCGCGGCATGAACGTGCCGGTGTACCAGCCTTCACCGCGTCGCGCTACGAGAAGCCGCCGCGTGAGATAGCCCGCCGCCAGCGGGATTCCAAGGAAGATCAGCACGCTCTTGGCGATCGCCCACATCGAGACGTGCACGACGGCCGTCTGGCCGCCGAACCAGCCCGGCACGACGGTGAGGAACAGCCATCCGAGCAGGCTGTAGGTCAGGATCTGAAAGATGGAGTTGAGCGCGACCAGTACCGCGGCGAGCTCGCCCGATCCGCACGCCAATGAGTTCCAGATCAGCACCATCGCGATGCAACGCGCCAGGCCGATGAGCACGAGCCCGTTTCGATACGCCGGCAGATCTGGCAGAAAGACCCAGGCGAGCGTGAACATCACGATCGGGCCGAGCACCCAGTTCAGGAACAGCGACGTACCGAGCAGCTTCCCGTTTGCCACGTGACGGCCGATCGATTCGTAGCGCACCTTGGCGAGCACCGGGTACATCATCCACAGCAACCCGATGCCGATCGGTACGGAAACGCCAGCGACCTTCACCCGATCGAGGATCGCGCCGAGACCGGGATACACGCGGCCGAGGAGCAGGCCGGCCGCCATTGCCGCGAAGATCCAGAGCGGCAAGTAGCGATCGAGTGTGGACAGTCGACGCACGACAGACGCCGGAGCTTCGCGTGAACCAGCGACGTCCGGCGGGCGAATCGGGGCCGCGGCCGTCATTGAACGCAGTCCGTGCAATGATCCTCACCGTGAACGCCCTCGAGGCCTTCCTTGGCGATGATCGGCACCATGACGAGGGCCGCGATGGGATCGGCCCACCACCACCCGAACACGGCGTTCAACGCAACGCCAGCCAAGCCGATTGTCGACAGATATGCGCATAGCGACGTCTGCTTTGCGTCGGCGGCCAGCGTCCGGCTGCCCATCTCGAACGCGACGCGCCGCTTGGCACGGGCGAGCAGGGGCATGACGATCACGGATGCGACGAGAATCCCGAGCCCGGCGATGCTGGTGTCGGGTTTCTCATGCTGCCAGAGCGTCGACGCGCTGTCGGCAACGACGTACACGGCCAGCGCGAGGAAGCTCCAGCCGATGATACGCACACTGATTCGCTCGACGCGCTCGCGATGGTCAGGCCGGATGTCGGCGTGCAGTCGCCAGCGGGCCGCGCCGGCGGCCGTCACCTCGATGGCGCTGTCGATGCCGAAGCCGACGAGCGCGACGCTGCCCGCGAGCACCCCAGCGATGATCGACACGACTGCTTCCATCGTGTTGTAGCCGATCGTGATGTAGTTGAGCCACAAACCACGACGCACGAGGGTCGCGCGGGTGTCACCCACACTCGGCGCGGGCGCCTGCACGTGGCTCACCGGCAGCATCCGTCGTCGCAGCCGCAGTCGCGGCTCGACTTCGCGCCGAGGGACGCAAGGGAACGCACCGGTTTGGCGGCGTGTACCGCGGAACCCGGTTTCGTCGCCCGCACGAACGCGCTCATGATCTTGCCGTTCACCTGGTCGGCCAGCGCCGGGTCGAGCCCTGTTCCCGCGAGCAGCGCCGCCGCGTCGTCCCGCGTGTACACTCGCGTCGGCTCGATGCCGGGATTCTCGAAGCCGACTTGGCGCAGCAAGGCGATGAACTCGCTTTCCTCGAGCGCGCCAGCCACGCATCCGGTCCACAAGGCCATGCTCTCGCGGACCACGGCAGGCAGTCCCTCGCGAACCACGATGTCGCTCACTGCAAAGCGGCCGCCGGGCTTGAGCACACGGAACGCCTCCTCGAGCACGCGCCGCTTGTCGCCGCTCAGATTGATCACGCAGTTCGAGATGATCACGTCCACCGTATTCGACGGGAGCGGGATCGACTCGATGTGCCCTTTGAGGAACTCGACGTTGGTCGCTCCGGCCTTTTCCTTGTTCTCGAGCGCAAGGGCGAGCATCTCGTCGGTCATGTCGAGACCATATGCCTTGCCAGTGGGCCCGACCCGCCGCGCCGACAACAGGACGTCGATGCCGCCGCCGGAGCCGAGGTCGAGCACGACTTCGCCCTCGCGCAAATCGGCGAGCGCAGTCGGATTTCCGCAACCAAGCGACGCGAGCAGCGCTTCGGCCGGAATCCCCGCCGTCTCCCCGGCCTCGTACAGCTCCGCCGTGATCGGGTCCCAGGTCTCGCTGGTCGAACCGCAGCACCCGCTCGAGCCATCGGCGTCGCCGCAGCAGCTCGCGCTCTTGATTTCGCCGGCCGCCACTCGCTGGGCCGTCGCGCCGTAGCGCGCCTGCACGGTGGCCCGAATCTCGTCGAGGGTCATCGCTTGACCGGCATCAGCCTCGGTGGCACCAGCGCCGTCTTTCGTCCGCGTATTCATGTCTCGCTCGTGGTTATCAAAAAAAGTTGATGTATCGGATAAAAAAATCCCTCAGCTGCAGCATGCTCCACTCCGCAGCGTCGGCAGCGCACCTTTTTTCGGCTGCATTGCCACGACGAGGTCGTGAACTTCGGCCAGCGCGCCAGGTGTGATGCGGTAGTACGACCAGCGGCCTTCTTTGCGATCTTCGACCAGTCTTGCGTCTTTCAGGACTTTCAAGTGAAAGGACAGCCTGGACTGTGCCGCATCGAGATCGGCTTGCAGCTCGCACACGCAGCGCTCGCCGTCTCGCAGCATCTCGAGCACGTCGAGGCGGGTTTCATCGGAGAGCGCGTGGAACAGCTCAGCGGCGCGGGCCAGGTTTGCGGTAGAGGTGGCGCTCATGTGAAGAAAATATATCAAGAAATTTTGTTCTGTCCAGGGCACACCGGCTTGCCTCCATGACCGTCGGTTGATGCGGTTCTGTCGAAGAGAGTTCCGGCCGTCCTTTCGTCAGATCCGAATCAGCCGGACGTTTTAGGAAGTAAGGCCGAGCGGCCGTCAGCGCGTCGAGCCGCCCGGTCCCCCGTGCATCCCCGCAATCGTCGGCTCGTTGGCGAACGACGCCGCAGCGATTGCCGAGCCGAGTATTCCGGCGACGGCGAGAATCGTTCGCGCTCGATCGAAGCGCCGCACGCTGATCGATGACGCACCGGACAGCGGAAGGTCGAGCGGCTCGCCCTGGAGAAACTCCTCGGGCCCGACGGAACGCTCGATCTGTGTGACGGCCAGTCGGAGTCGCTCGGCCTCGAGCCCGATCACTCGCGCGTCGAGCGTCAACGCATTCGGCCCGATGCTCGGCTTCAACGCAACGGCCGCCTCGGGACTGAGCACCACGTGCACGACTTCGGACGGCCGCACCGCGGCGACGTCCGCAGCGTGGTACGCATAACATCCCGTACCGAACAGTCCCGACACGGCGAGCACGACCGAGGGTGCCAGGCGGTACGTCATTGGCCGAGGCACGCGGCCCCCGTGGCGTCCGAGGTGGAGTTCGGCGGGTCGTTCGCGTTCCGCGCTGGCTGCTGGGAGAGCGGCGGGATATTGATGTTCGTGTTCCGCTCCGAGGCGTCGTATGGGAACCGCGCCGGGATCTTCACGCCGGCGACCACCGACGCGAGGTTCGGGGTGCACGTTCGCTTGTACAAATTCCACGCCTCGATGCTCATGAAATCAGCGATGTACGCCTCGATCAGGATCTCGGCGAGCAAATTCTCACCGGCCAGCGTATCGGATTCGGGCGGTAGTCCGGCGAGTGCGCGGGCCTGGTTCAACCGCGTGCGCGCCGCCGCGTCCTTGCCGGTCCGCTGATTGGCCTCGGCCCACCGCAGCAGGTTGTCGTTGGCCGTCACGAGCGGCTGCGTCCCGCCCGCCGATACCAGCGCAGCGTTCAAATCACTCTGATCCGCGTTGAAGTACGTGCCAAGTCGCGGATCCGCCCGCGTCCGCAATAATTCCACGAACTGTGGATTGGGCGCGAGATAGCCGGCGCGCTGGACGACGTCGAACTGATACCAGAAGTTCTGTTCACTGGCGTTCCCCGAGAACACGGCGTTGAAGTTCTGCGAGGCATCGACGATTCCCTTGGCCGCTTCCGATGATACGTCCGCGTACACTGCCGGGCGAACCTCGGCGGTGTGCATGAGAAAGCGTGCCTTGAGCGTATGCGCCAATCGCGTCCACGCGGCGGGATCACCCCCGTATGCGAAGTCCGACGAGGCCGGGCCCGCGTTCGTCGGCCCCGTGCCCCCGAGCTCCACGATCGCGCGTGACAGGATGCTCTGCACCGAATCGTAGACGGCGAGCTGCGGATCGAGCGGCGGATTCTGCTCGCCGGTGAGCGCGTGCGAATAGGTCAGATCGCCGAACAGGTCGGCGGCGGTTCCCATCAAGAGCGCCTCGGTGACGAGCGCGATGCCGTGAAACACGCTGTCGTGCGCGGCACTTGTCTGCGCTTCGAGGCGGCGCAGGTCGACCAGGCCCCCGCCGGTGTACAACCCGGCGTGGAATCCGTTCGTGATCTGCTCGCTGACGCCGTAATTGTAGATGGCGACGTACTGGTTGTTCGCTCCGAGCAACTGCTGCGCCCACATGCCGGTGATGCGGGCAGGATCGCTTTGCAGTGTGGCCCACAAGTTGGCCTGGATGCCCACGAGGAGCTGGGCGCTCGTGGCTTCCGTCGGCCGATTGGGGTCGTGACTCAGCTCTCCGCCAGTGAGAAAGCCGTCGCTATTGCAGGCCGCCGCGAGCGCCGCCGCGCCGAGCAGGCCTGCGACTCTGATTGGTCGCATGGTATGAGTAGACTCCGAACTATCGATTCAGGGTGACCGCGACGACGAACGAGCGCGTCTGCGGGTTCTGGAAGAAGTCGAATCCTTGCGTGAGGAACTCGGCGCCGCCGACGTTCGTCTCCGGATCGAGACCCTTGTACTTCGTCCACGTGTGCAAATTGCGGCCGGCGACGCGAACCGTCGCGCTGCTCAAGCCGAAGCGCGATTGCACCCAGCGCTGGTCGAGCGTGTAGAGGATCGACAACTCGCGCCACTTCACGAAGCTGCCGTCTTCGACGAATTGCGCCTGCGCATCGCCGGCGCTGCCGCCGTCAGTCGTGTACCAATCTTGCCAGTCGGCCAGGGAGCTGAAGGCGACCTTCCGGGCCCCGGGCCCCGCCACCTTGTCGCCGGCGAGCACGTTCTGCCCGAAGATGCCCTGTTCGCTTCGAACCCGCGTTTCGGCAGCCGTGCCGAAGCGGTCGAGCGCGGATCGCGTGCCGTCCCACACCTGGCCGCCATGCCGAATGTCGAACAGGGTCGAGAACTGAAGCGGTCCGACCCGCACCTGGCCGGTGAGCCCGCTCGTCCAGCGCGGATTCGGATCGGCGATGACTCTTTCGTCCGGATTCACTACCGGGCGGTTGTTCGTACCCGAGATGTACAACGCGCCCTTTGCCGCGCCGGCGCCGCACGCCGAGTCGACATTGGCCAGCGTTCCGACACCGGGCAGGGTGACGCGCTCGCCGAGACCGCAGCGCACGAAGTCCAGTCCGCGAATCACGCCCGGCGCGAAACCCACCGTCGATGAGCCGCCCGAGCCCACGAAGCCCTCGGTATTGTACGAGATGAACTGCACGCCCTGCAGGAGCGACTCGACTCGGCCGATGTTGCGTGCGTAGTTGGCACCGAGGCTGACGTCCACTCTCGACGAGGTGTATGGCCGGAGGTTGAACTCGGCTTCGACACCCTTGTTCGTGATCGTCGCACCATTCGCGAGGGCCGTGCTTGCGCCAGTCGCAGCGGCGTTCACCGGTACGGGCAGGATCACGTCGACCGATCGCTTGCTGTAGTATGTCAGACCGAGGTCCGAGCGCTGGCCGAAGAACCCGAGATCGGTACCGAACTCCGCTTCGCGATCGCGCTCCGGCTTGAGGTCGGCGTTGCCCAGATTCAGACCCGAGATGACGCCGCCCTGACCATTCTGCTTCGCGCCGATGATGTCGCCGAAGCCACTGCCAAACAGCCCATTCGTCGAGAGCGCCGTGATCGTCGCGTACACCGGCGGCTCCCGGCCGGTCTCACCGTAGGCCGCGCGCAGTCGGCCGCGGCTCAACCAGCCGAACCGGGGTTGGCCGTCCGGGTGAAAGAGATTCGTGAACGTCCACGACGCGTCGACCTTTGGGTAGAGTGCGGTGCGGTCCGAAGCTCCGAACGTCGAGAAGCCGTCGTCACGCACCCCGGCTGTAACGTGCAGCTGATCGTGCAGGTCGAGCTCCGCCTGCCCGAAGTACGCGGAGATGTGTCGGAGCGAGCGCGTCTCATTGGGCGTGAAGCTGACCGTGTTCTGCAGCGCGAGCGGCTCGGGCGCGATCAAACCTTCGCCAAAGACGTAGACCTGACGGTTGCGCCGGGAGTTGAGGTTCTGTCCCAGCACGAGCCGCGCGTCGACGTTCGAAGTGAACGCGTGCGACAGGGTCGCCGTCAGATTGTGGTCGATCTCGAGATTGGTGATCTGGTATCGCGTGACATCGCCTACGGGGTCGCCGGATGAGGTGAAGGGCAGCGCCTCGACGCGCGAGTCGTTGTAGTCGTCGGCGCCGAACGTCTCGTTCAGGCTGAGCCACGAGGTCGGGACCCAGTTGGCCGTGAGATTGCCGACGAATCGACCGAGCTCGCTGCGATTGCCGTTGCTTGCGAGCACGAAGAACGGGTTGTCGTAGCCGCGCGGCGACGTGAGGCTCGCCGACGTGGGATGCGGAAAGCGGTACGACCGCTGCAGGCCGGAGATCGGATCGAGGTACGGCTGGTTGTTGAACTCCGGCGGCGTGCGGAGCGCGCCGAGCAGCAGCCCGGAAATGTTCGAGCCCTTCTGGACGTACGCGCCGGCCGCGTCGATGAAGGAGAAGTTGCCGCCGAACGTGAGGGTGTTGAGCAACTGGTGGCTCGCCGAGAGGCGCACGGTGGAGCGATCGTAGCGATTGTTGCCGCCACGCATGACTCCCAGTTGATCGGTCAACCCGCCGGACAGGAAGAATGACGTGCGCGGACTTCCGCCGGAGACGTTGACGTGATTGTCGCTGGTGAGGCCGGTATGGTAGATCTCGTCGCCGTGCGCGAACACAGGCGTGCCTTCGGCGAGCAGCGGGCCCCACGACAGGCTCGTCGCGTTGCAATCCGCCGTGGCGCACGCACCCGCATGACCATTGCTGCCCTGACCGTACTGCTGCTGCAGCGGCGCGGTCTTGAGCACGTCGTCGAAGCTCTGCGTGGAGGTGATGCTGTAGCGGGTGGGCCCGTTGGCGCCGTGCTTCGTCGTGATGAGAATGACGCCGTTCGCGGCGCGCGCGCCGTAAATCGCTGAAGCGGCGGCGCCCTTGAGCACCTGAATGCTCTCCACGTCGTTGGGGTTGATGTCGGCCGCACGATTCTGCGTGACCGTGCTGCCGTCACCACCGTTCGTCGATACCGTCGTGTTGTCGATCGGCTGGTTGTCGACGACGATCAATGGCTGATTGGTGCCGGTCACCGATGTAGCGCCACGAATGATCACGAAGGCCGAGGCCCCCGGTTCACCAGACTGTGTGTTGACGCGGACGTTGGCCGCGGTCGCCGATAGCGCGGAGAGCAGGTTCTGTGGTTGTGTGGCGCGCTGGACCGCGGTGCTGTCGACCGTGTTGATCACGCTGCCGACGCGTTCCCGCACCTGCGAGATCCCCGCGCCAACCACGATCACCTGATCGAGCTGGAGTGCCGTCGCCGACATCACGAAGTCGTGCGTGATCGTGCCGGCCGCGAGCAGGATCGACACGTTCTGCGGCGCCAGCCCGACCCGGCGCGCTTGGAGTGCGACTGCCTGGCCGTTCACGCGAGTTGCGGGCACGGTGAACGAATACAGCCCGTCGGTGCCGCTGACCGAGCCGACTCCCAAGCCGGCGATGGACACGGTGACACCGGCGAGCGCGCTTCCCGTCTCGCTTCGGACGCGACCCGTGACCGTCGCGCTCTGCGCCACGAGGGATATCGGCAATGTGAACAGTGCGACGAGGGCGAGCGTACCTCGTCGCAAGAATTCCGTCCCGGACATGCTGAGCGCCTCCTTGGGCGACGTGTTCCCGGTTGCGCGCGATGCGAAGACCGTCGCGCGACGCGAGATCTCGAGCGGATCTCCCGGTGCTGTGGATGGAACGCAATCGCCGATCGATTTCGGACAGCCAGGGACAGACCGGCCGCGCTGCGCCGCGAGCGACGGTGGTGGGCTTCCATGCCGCGCGCCGCGGCCTTAGATCACTTCGACAATGTCCATGCCCACCGAACAACGATTCCTCGATCAGTCGAGGTTCTATCTCGCGACCGAGTATCGCGCCAAGCTCCGGGCGGCGGTCGAGGCGCTTCCCGCCGACGCGCTCTGGTGGCGCGCCAATGATCAATCGAACAGCGTCGGCAACCTGCTGCTGCACCTCGCGGGCAACGTACGCGAATGGATCGTGAGCGGCATCGGCGGCGCGCCGAACGTGCGACATCGCGCCGGCGAGTTCGCGGCGCGGTCGGGGCAGGATGGGCCGGCGTTACTCGCGGCCCTCGACGCCACGCTCGACGAGGCCGACGCCGTGCTGGCTCGAGTGTCGCCCGCGGACCTCGGCGCGATGCGGTCCATTCAAGGGCGCGAGGTCACGGTCCTCGACGCAGTCTACCACGTGGTGGAGCACTTCTCGATGCACGTCGGCCAGATCATCCTCATCGCGAAGCTGCACGCGCCGGGCGCGCTGCAGTTCTACGAGGATGCAGGCGGCCTCGCGCGGCCGACTTGGCGCGGCGCGGAGCGAACCCGCGCCTGACGCAGCCGTCGCCTAGCGACGCGGCGACAGCACGACGCGTCGCTCGGCGACCGCCTCCACACTTGCTTTCGAGAACGGCACCACGAAGTAACGATCGGCGGCCCAGACCGAAAACAGGTCGCCGTAGTGGCGATCGTCGGGATTGCCCGACTGTCCCGGGTTGTTGATGCCGAGCGTCTTCTCCCAGTCCGACACGTCGACGACGATCCGGAACGACGCGCCGGACGTTTGATTGTCCCCGCCGCCGGTTGCGCCCGGCGTGTACGCATCGCCGCCTCGCGAAGCAGGGCCCACGTCGAGCTTCGCGCGCGTGGCCGGGTCGACGATCGGGCTGAGCGCGTGCGTGATGGTGATGTGGTGGTACGACGGTTGTCCCCATCGCCACGCGTCGGTGTTTGGACCGAATCGCCGTGCGAGCTCGCTGACTGCTTCATCGAGACTCTTGATCAGAAGCGAATCGCGCGCCGCGGCCGGACTCGAGCCGAATTCGCGCGGCGGAGTTCGCAGCCATTCGATCAGCCGCGTCGCCGAGACCGTGCGGATGTACGGTTGCGCGTTCGCCGGAACGACGAGTCGGCGAACGTTTGCGTTGAGTCTTCGGAACCACGCCTCGTAGATGCCGGCCGGCACGGACGCCGTGTCGAGCACGAAATGCCAGGACAGCAGCATGTGCCGCGCGCGCTCGGTCGCGTCGCTCGACGAGTGCACGTGCGCCAACAGCGGGACGAGCTGGCGAGCGGGGATCGAGTGGTAGTCCGTCTGCAGCCGCGCCATCTCATCGACGGTGACCGCGCGTGCCGTATCGAGCACCTCGCTGATCCGCTGCCAGCGGAACGGATCGGCCCACTCGAAGCCGACGGCGTCCATGTGCGCGTACCCGTTCGGGATCAGGTCGTTGTTCGCCGTGGCGATGAATCCGGCCGACGGGTTGGCCGCGTGCGGCTTCTCCTTGATGGGAAGAAATCCCGCCCACTCGTACCGACCATCGCCCGGCACCGGAACGAGCCCACTCCAGTTTCGCCGGACCGGCGCGATGCCCACGGCCTGCCAGCCAATGCTTCCGGTTCGATCCGCCCACACCATGTTCTCGCCCGGAATGTTGCTGAACGCGCACGCGTCGCGGAATTCGTTCCAGGTGCGGGCCTGATCCATGCGCAGACTCGCGAGGTATGGCGCGCCGCCCGGCTCGAGCCACGCCGCGCGCACGGCGTACGCGACGTGATTCGCGCTGTCCTCGTACACGACCGGGCCGTGGCGAGTATACGCGAGCTCGACCTGGACGGGCGCTTCGCCTTTCACCGGTATCGACTCGTGCACGAGGCGCATCGGCTCCCAGCGCCCGGCGTACCAGTATTCGCGCCGATTCGCGGGATTGGTCTTGTACACGTAGAGATCCTCGCCATCGGTCTCGAAGATGGTGAGCCCCCACGCGCCGTACTCGTTGTGCCCGATCGAGACGCCGGGAATCTCCGGCTCACCTCCGCCGATGACATTCCAGCCGGGCGCGACCAGGTGCACCCAGTATCGCAGCGACGGTACCGACTGCGTGCGATGCGGATCATTGGCGAGGATGGGCCGGCCGCTCGCCGTCCGTTTGCCGCTCACGACCCAGTTGTTGCTGCCGATGTCGAGGCGCTGCGGCGAGTCACCAAGCAGCATCGCCGAATCGATCTCCGACTGAGGCTCGCCACCGTCGATCGAGGGCTCGGCGTCGGCGCCCGTACGGAATCGCAGCGGCGAGTGAAATGCCTCATAGCGCGCGAGAATCGGCGCGCCGAGGAGCGAGCCGTCGATCGCCGTGTCCAGTCGAATGTCCGGGTCGCCGGGATGGAAGTACGCGATGCGCTTGACGGCGGCGGGCCCGATTGCCGCGACCGCGCGCCCATAATTCAGCTCCGCTTCGACGTTACCGAGCAGCCCCTGGTGCCGCGAGATGACGACGTCGGGCGTCCAGCGGCCGGGCTTCGTGCCGAGCACGCGAAACTCCATCGGCAGCAGCGCGGGATTGCGCGCCGTCTCGTCGATGTATGCGTTCACGCCGTCCACGAACGCGCCGACGATCGCGACGCCGCGTGGGTGGTAGCGGGTGAGCTCGCGGTTCAAGTCCCCGCGATACTTGAACAACCGCGTGCCGATGTCGCGCTCGAGTTCTCG
>DATJIZ010000344.1:0-8105 GCA_035492735.1 Gemmatimonadaceae bacterium
GCTCTTCGGCCTGCGGAAGCTGCGCCGTCTCGAGATAGCCGAGGCCGAGCGCCTGCGCCTGGAACAGGTCTTCGGTCCGGACTTCCTTCTTCTGGCAGCCTGCGATAACGGCGAGCAGCCCGGCGAGAAGAACACCGAGCCTAGCTCGGCGGGTCATTGGGTCATCCCATGACCAGCCGGTACCGCGAGGAATTCGTCGAACGCCTGTCGCTTGTCAGCCGGGAGCGCCTCGAACTCCGCCACGAACTGATCGGTGCGCGTCGATCCGAATCGTCGCGCGCCGGCTTGCAGGAACGCGAGCACGTCGTCGAGCGTGCGCACGCCGCCGGCCGCCTTGACCAGGCACTTGCCTTCGACGGCTCGGAACATCAGCCGAACGTCATCGAGCGTCGCGCCGCCGGTGGAGTACGCCGTCGACGTCTTCACGAAGCGCGCGCCCGTCTCGGAGATCCAGCGGCAGGCGCGCTGCTTCTCCTCTTCGTTGAGCAGGCAGGTCTCCAGAATGACCTTCACGATCGCATGATATCCGGTGGACGCCGCTACGACGTGGCGAATGTCGCGCATGAAGACGGTCTTCTGGTGATTCTTGAGCGCCGGGATGTTCATCACCATGTCGATCTCGCGCGCGCCGAGATCGAGCACGGCACGGGCCTGGTACTCCTTCATTGCCGGCGTTTCGTTGCCGTGCGGAAATCCCACGACGGACCCCACGAGCACGTCCGTCCCCTTGAGCTCGTCCACGGCGAGGCGAAGGTAGTGCGGCTGCACGGTGAGCGTCGCGGTTCCCAACTCCACCGCGGTCTTGGCGGCGTAGTACACCATCTCGCTCGTCGCGTCGGGGCGCACGATCGAATGATCGAACAGCTTGGCGAACGTTCGAACCATGGTCGTCATCAGTTGCCGTCCTCGAGCCCGGTGCT
Organism: Gemmatimonadaceae bacterium; assembly: GCA_035492735.1. Taxonomy (GTDB): domain Bacteria; phylum Gemmatimonadota; class Gemmatimonadetes; order Gemmatimonadales; family Gemmatimonadaceae; genus JAQBQB01. The sequence goes on from DATJIZ010000344.1 coordinate 921, forward strand.
CGGCACCGGTTGCACGGATTCCTGCACCATCAGCAGTTCCGCCTCGTCGGCCGCGATCACCGCCGCCTCGGGTACCAGGCGTGCGCCCACGTCGTGGACGAAGCCCATGAGCGCGGCCGCGCCGAGCAGGAAGATACCGCCGAACATCACCATGTAGAGCGACGCGTTCGGATTGTCGGTGCCGAAGAACAGGCGGATGAGCGGCCCGAAGAAAAGCGCCGCCGTGATCTCGGGGATCACGATGAAGAAGTTGAACACGCCCATGTACACGCCCATCCGATTCGCCGGGAGCGCCGTCGACAGGATGGCGTACGGCATCGAGAGAATCGACGCCCAGGCGATGCCGACGCCGACCATCGAGAGGAGCAGCACGTAGCGGTCGTGGATCACGTACACGGAGAGCAGACCGATCGCGCCGCAGATGAGCGCCCCGATGTGCACCGCTTTACGGCTGCTGGCGTCGGCGAGCCTGGGCAGCGCGAGCGCGACCACGAAGCAGGTGATCGAGTAGAAGGCGAACGCGAACCCGCCCCACTCGATGCCGCGCGTGTACAGCGCCGACTGCGCGTCCGTGGCGCCAAAGACGTGGCGCGCCGTGGCCGGCACGAAAAAGAGCCACATGCAAAAGAGGCCGAGCCAGGTGAAGAGCTGCACCACGGCGAGCTGTCGCATCGTGGCCGGCATCTCGCGGATCGACTGCACGATCTCGCCGACGAGCGGCCCGAGGCCGCGCTTGCCGCGTCGCGCGCGATCGAACGCGGCGGGATCTTCGGGCGGAAATTCCGACGTCGTCACGACGGTCCACAGCACGCACACCAGAAACACGACCGCGCCTGCCTGGAACGAGTACTTCACTGAAAGCGGGATACCCCCCGCCGTGCTGCCGCTCACGCCGAGCCAGCTCAAGACCAGCGGCAGCGCGTTCGCCATGCTGGCGCCGATGCCGATGAAGAACGACTGCATCACGAAGCCCGCGGTGCGCTGCGACACGTCGAGCTTGTCGGCGACGAACGCGCGGAACGGCTCCATGGAGATATTGATCGATGCGTCGAGGATCCACAGCAGCGTTGCGGCCATCCACAGCGTGGTGGACGTCGGCATGATGAACAGCGCGACCGAGGCGAGGATGGCGCCGGTGAGGAAGTACGGCCGGCGGCGCCCGAGCGGACCCCACGTGCGATCGCTGAGCGCGCCGATGATCGGCTGCACGATGAGCCCCGTCATTGGCGCGGCGAGCCAGAGCAGCGGCACCTGATCGGGCCGGGCACCCAGCTTTTCGTACACGGCCGACATGTTCGCGAGCTGCAGTCCCCAACCGAACTGGATGCCGAGGAAGCCGAAGCTCATGTTGAAGAGCTGCCCGAAGCTCAGACGCGGCTTTTTCATGGGAAGAGTTTGTCGCTGGGCGGGCCTTTTGTGAAGGAGGGGGAGGGGAATGCTGGCAAGGATGCGCCGTGCCGTCGGCATCGGCGGGGTCTACGCTGGAATTGTCGCCATCGCCGTCGCTGTGGCGGTCGCCAGCTCGTGCCAGGCAATCGGGCAGACCGGACCAACGTCGGCGATCACCGGCTGGAAGCGCGGTGCCGTGTGCTACGAGGTTTTCGTGCGCTCGTTCTACGACAGCGACGGCGACGGCATCGGCGACCTGAACGGGCTCACGCAGAAACTCGACTACATCAACGACGGCAATCCTGCCTCGACCACCGACCTCGGTGCGAGGTGCATCTGGCTCATGCCGGTCGTGGCGTCGCCAAGCTACCACGGCTACGACGCGACGAACTACTACCGCGTGAATCCACAGTACGGCACCAACGCCGACTTCAAGCGCTTCATGGCCGCCGCGCACCGTCACGGGATCAAAGTGCTCGTCGACATGGTGCTCAACCATGTCTCGAGCGAGCATCCCATGTTCGAGTCGGCCCTGCTGGATCCGGGTTCGCCGTACCGGTCCTGGTTCCGCTGGTCGCCGACCAAGCCCGACCAGAAGGGACCATGGGGCCAAGAGGTCTGGCACAAGTCTCCGGTGCGTGATGAGTACTACTACGGCGTGTTCTGGGAGGGAATGCCCGATCTCAACTACGATACGCCCGCGGTGCGCGAGGAGGCCAAGAAGATCGCCCGTTTCTGGCTCGACAGCATGGGCGTCGACGGATTCCGGCTGGATGCCGTCCCGTACCTGGTGGAGGAAGGGAACCAGCTCGCCGGAACGGCGGGGACGCACGCGTTCCTGCGCGAGTACGCGAGCTACGTCCACCGGATCGCGCCGCGCGCGTTCACGGTCGGTGAGGTGTGGGACAGCGTCGGCGCCGTGGCGGCGTACTATCCCGACCAACTCGACTCGTACTTCACCTTCGAGCTGTCGGACGCGCTGATCGACGGAGTTCGAAGCGGGTCGGCGAACAAGCTGCTCGACGGCTACCTGCGCATGCAGCGCATGGAGCCGGCGGATCGCTGGTCGCCGTTCCTCCGCAACCACGATCAGATGCGCACGATGACCGCGCTCGGCGACGACGTTGCACGGGCGAAGCTGGCCGCGACGCTGCTGCTCACGCTGCCCGGCCTGCCGTTCGTGTACTACGGCGAAGAGATCGGGATGACAGGGGACAAACCGGATCCGCGGATCCGGACGCCGATGCAGTGGCGGCCCGGACCGGCGGCAGGCTTCACGACCGGTTTGCCCTGGGAGCCGCTGCAGCCCGACTCGATGACGGCGAACGTGGAGGTCGAACGGCGCGACCCGACTTCACTGCGCCAGCTTTATCGAAGGCTCATTCACCTTCGCGCATCGAACGCCGCGCTTGGCACGGGGGAGCTCGTTCGGCTCGAAACGGGCGACTCCGCCGTCACCGCGTATTTGCGAGTCGACGGTCGTCACGCCGTGCTCGTAATCGCGAACCTCGGAGCGTCGTCCGCGGTGAACGTGCGGCTCTCGTCACCGGCGGGGGTGCTTGCTGCGGGACGGTACACGCTGACTCCGCTCATCGGGCGAGCGGCCGGCCAGCCGCTCGTGGTCGAGTCCGACGGGAGGGTAAGTGGATACGCGCCCGTCGCCTCACTTGCTCCCATGGAGAGCTACGTATTCGAGCTCGCGCAATGATGGCGGGTGACAGCGGCGTTTGAGGCATCGTGGAAGTGTGTGTGCCACGCTCCCTCGACTGAAGCGATCGGCTGCGCCACGGCGCGCGAGCGTCGACCGATTCGAACCGAATCGGCCGACGCCCCGGCATCGTGAGTGTCTGGCGTCCTTACGGACCCGTCAGCGTAATCGCAAATTCCCCCCCCGCCACAACTACGTTCGAAACGCCGTCGAAGTGGATGAGCTCGATCCTGAGGATTGCCGGTCCTGCCACGAGCGTTCCCGTCTGACCGATGACGCTGTTTTGTGCGGACGCGTGCCAATCGAACGTGCAGCCGCCCGGTGGCACTATGCCCGTCAACCCGGGACAGACGTTCGCGCCTCCAGCGGCGTGAACCACGTCTCCTTGTTCGACGTACGCCTGCACAACGTAGAGCGATTGGTCCTGGCCAGTAGTGTTGGCCAAGCTCATCGTGTAGGCGTTGAGCTCGGTTCCGTCGATCTGCATCGACGAGAAGTGGAGCTGGAGGTCGGACATGTACACGACGCCGGTCAGTGTCACTTTGATCGTTTTGGTGTCCAGCGTCGTCACGGTCGTGCCGTTCGACTGCACGAGGCTGAAGACGAGCTTCGCGTTTCCCGGGGTGAGCGTTCCGGTACCGTTGGCCGAGTTGTTGGCCGTTACCGTGATCGGAACGGCGCAGCCGGTGTTGGGTCGGAGCACGCCTGGCCCAGCGCCGCAATCCGGCGTTGCGCTTCCGGCGTCGCGACTGGCGTTCCCCTGAACGATGGTCGCGGCAATGGAGAGGCCCGCGACGATGGCATTCGCTGAGGGGTTGCCGACGGCGACGGTGAAGCTGGACGGAACCGTGACGTCCGGCGTTGCGGTGATCGTCAGCGAAGCAGTGCTCGGGCTGACGTCCGAGATGACGGGCGTGGCGTTCTTCTTGGCGAACAGCGGCGCGTCCGGCGGCGTGAGCGGCGTGGTTGGTCGATCCATGCCGCACGCCGCGGCGGCGACCAGTGTGGCGGCGAGTACGGTGGCGCGAATTCTCGGCATCGAGCCCTCCAGGGTGGGAGTGACCACATCTCACTTTCCACATCCGCAAAACGGTTGGCTCACCCGACAACTCGTCTGGTGTCGCTACCGGCCTCGGACAACCTCGGCGCAACCCAAACTCGTGCGATTCGCTATGTGTCCGCGATCGGCCGATCACGGGGGCGTGCGCGGAGCCTGTTCGTCGCGGTTGACGGCCGTGAGCCCTGACCCGCAGATTCGGATGTTCCCATAGCTGCGCGAAAGCCGGCCGACCGCTCCGCCTCTCAGCCCACCAGGCGATCGAATGATCACAGACGAAGGGGTGCGGAACGATCCTGCTTCTAACGAGCTCTACGCGGCCGTCTACGACGAGCTGAAGCGGCTCGCGCATCGACAGCTCCGCGCGCGATCGGGAGCCGACACGCTGAGCACGACCGAGCTTGTCCACGAGGCGTTTCTCAAGCTCGGGCGCCGCCCCGGGGCGCAGTGGCAAAATCGCGCGCACTTCTTTGGCGCCGCGGCAACGGCGATGCGTGACGTACTCGTTGACTTTGCCCGCCGCCGGCAGGCGAGCAAGCGCGGCGGATCTTGGCGCGTCGTGTCACTCGATGCCGCCGATCGCGGCATCGAGGTCGACGTCGAAGACTTGCTCGCGCTCGATGCAGCCCTCGACCAGCTCGACGTGCTCGACCAACGGCTGCGGCGTGTGGTCGAGCTCCGATTTTTCGCCGGTATGTCGGAGGACGATATCGCCGATATGCTAGGCGTCTCGACGCGGACGGTGGAACGCGATTGGCGGAAGGCGCGGATGTTCCTGCTGCGCAAGATGGAGACGGCGCGAGCCTGAGCCGTCCGGCTGTGCTGCGCACGCGTGTCGTGTCGGCCGCCGGCCCATTTCTTCGGATTGAGCGAATAGGGAGCGTGCGACACTCGTCCGACTGCCACCCTGGCGCTCCGCATATCGGCCGCGAACATTCGTCCCCGCGATGTCTCCGGAGGCGTATCTGGACAAAGCACGCTGGCAGCTCGTCGAGCAGGTCCTGGATGCCGCGTTGAGCATCGAGCCGGTGCATTGGCCGCCGTTGCTCGACGATCTCTGTGCAGGCGACCCGGATTTGCGACGCGAGGTCGACGCGCTGCTCCGGCACGGGGTGAGCTCCCACGCATTCCTCGACTCGCCGCCGACAACGCTCGCGGCCGCCGTGTTCGCCGAGCAGTGCGGTGCCGAAGCGGCGATCGACTGGACCGGCCGGCGCGTCGGCGCGTACCGCATCCTGCGGGAGGCCGGCCGCGGCGGCATGGCCCGCGTTTTCCTCGCCGAGCGCGCCGTGGGCGACTTCGACCAGCAGGTCGCGCTCAAGCTGCTTCGGCCCGGCCTGGACACGGAGATCGACCAGCATCGCATTCGCGCCGAGCGGCAGATTCTGGCGACGCTCAACCACCCGAACATCGCGCGGCTGCTCGACGGCGGAGTGACCGCGGATGGGCAGCACTATCTCGTGCTCGAGTACGTCGATGGTCAGCCGATCGACGTGTACTGCGAAGCGCAAGCGCTCACTACTCGGCAGCGGCTGGAGCTGTTTCTCACGGTCGTCGACGCGGTGAAGTACGCCCATCGCAACCTGGTCGTCCATCGCGATCTCAAACCGTCGAACATCCTCATCGATCGTGACGGACGGGTGAAGCTCCTCGACTTTGGTGTGGCCAAATTGCTGCAGCCCGATCCTGAGCTCGAGTTGCCGCCGCTCACGCGAACGCAGCAGCGGTGGCTCACGCCGGAGTATGCGGCACCGGAGCAGATTCTGGGGAAGCCGATCTCGACGCTGACCGACGTCTACCAGCTCGGCGCGGTGCTGTACCAGCTCGTGACTGGCTTGGCGCCGTTCGTGCGCGAGGCGAGTTTTCACGAGCTGGAGGCGGCCGTAATCGCGCGCGAGCCCGAGGTTCCATCGAGGGCCGCCGCTCGAAGGCTGCCGGACGTGGCGCGGCAGCTCCGCGGTGACATCGACGCCATCGTGCTCAAGGCGCTGAGAAAGGATCCGGAGGATCGGTACGCCACGGTGGAATCGCTTGGCGATGACGTACGACGTCAGCTCGCCGGCCGGCCGGTCTTGGCGCGCCGACAAACGGCGGGCTATCGCGCGCGCCGGTTCATCCGTCGCAATTACCGCGGAACGCTCGGGGCGGCGGTTGTGCTGTTGTCGCTGGTGATCGGCTCGGTCGTGTCCGTCGTCGAAGCGCGGCACGCGGCGATCCAACGCGACCGCGCCGAGGCGGCGTCGCGGGACGCCGCGGGCGTCACTTCCTTTGTATTAGGACTCTTTGACGCCAGCAATCCCGCCGAAGGGCGAGGCGACACGATCACCGCGGAGGACTTGGTCCGTCGCGGTATCGCGCGCGCCGAACGGCTCCGCGACAATCCCGCCGAGCAGGCGAGCATGCTCGAGATCACCAGCCAGCTGTATTTCAAGCTCGGTCGGTTTGCCGACGCTCACGACCTGCTCCAGCGCGCGCTGGCGCTGCGTCGCGGCTCGGGCCGGCCGGACGACCTCAAGGTGGCCGGCTCGCTGACCCAGCTCTCGCAGTCGCTCAAGGCGCTCGCTCGGCTGCCGGAGGCTGACGCCGCGGCGCGCGAGGCGCTCGAGATCCAGCGTCGTATCCTGGGCCCGAACGACCCCGCTTTGGCGACGACGCTGCATCAACTGGCCGATCTCGCGGTCTATCGCGGCGAGTTGGCGGCTGCCGAGAGCCTGCACCGCACCGCACTCGAATTGCGCTCTCGAACGCTGGGACCGGGCGATTCGCTCACGGCGGTGAGTCAGCTCTATCTCGGCAGCATTCTCGGCCGCCGCGGTCACGCCGACAGCGCCGAGCGGGAAATCCGACAGGCGCTCGCGACCTTCGAGCAGGTGCATGGACCGTATCATGCGCTCACTGCCGACGCCGTCATGCAGCTTGCCTATCTGCTCGACGATCAGCCGGCGCGTCGGGCCGAGGCGGGCCCGCTGTATCAGCGCGGACTGGAGATCCGGCGGCGCGTGTTCGGCGACGCGCACCCGATGACCGCGTA
>DATJIZ010000345.1:0-24164 GCA_035492735.1 Gemmatimonadaceae bacterium
GTCGGCCCGAGTGGCACGACCTGCGTCAGATAATTCGAGAACGCCACGGCGAGCGCGGCGCATGAGCCGCTGGCGATGACGAGGAAGCTCGTCCAACCATAGAGGAAGGCGGGCAGCGGCCCGAATGCGTCGCGAATGTACGCGTACAATCCGCCCGCTTCAGGCTGCGACGCACCCAGCTCGGCGTAGGTCAACGCGCCCAGAAACGAAACCAGGCCGCCGGCCGCCCACACGCCCATCGCGAGCCCGAAACGCTCGCCGGTCTGCCGCAACACGATCGCCGGAACGAGAAAGATCCCCGACCCGATCACCGTCCCGAGCGTCAGCATCACCAGATCGGTGAAACCGAGCGTCCGGCGGAGCGCGCCAGCCGGCGGCGCCATCGTCATGCCACGGGCACCATGGTCCGAGGTGCGGTCAGCACTTCGGTGCGCGTCGTGATCGCCTCGATTCGCTCGACGTCGACGCGCACACCGAGTCCAGGCTCCTCGCGCGGCACCCGCACCATCCCGCTCGCCGTCATGGTCCACTCCGGCGCTACGATGTCCGCGGCCCAGTAGCGCGCGCTCGGCGACAGATCGCCGGGCAGCGAGAAATTCGGGAGCGATGCCAGCGCGACGTTGTACGCCCGCCCGATCCCGCTCTCGAGCATTCCGCCGCACCATACCGGCACACCGGCCGCCTGACAGAGGTCGTGAATCGCCCTGGACGCGGTGAAGCCGCCGACGCGGCCAGGCTTGATGTTGATGATCCGGCCGCTCCCCAGTGCGATCATGTCGCGCGCCCGGCGCACATCGGTGATCGACTCGTCGAGGCAGAGCGGCGTCGTCATGCGCCGCTGGAGCTCGGCGAGCTGCAGCAGCTCGTCGGCGCCAAGCGGCTGCTCGAGCATCAGCAACTTCACGTCGTCGAGCTGGACGAGGTGGTCGGCGTCCTCGATCGAATAGGCCGCGTTGGCGTCGGCCATGAGCTCGACGTCGGGACCGACCGCGGCCCGCACGGCGCGCGCGTACGCGACATCCTGGTCCGGCTGGATCTTGATCTTGATCTTGCGATAGCCGGCGGCGAGCGCGGCGAGCGCCCGTTCGACGAGCCGCTCGGGTGCCGATTGGATGCCGAGGGAGATCCCCGTGGGCACCTCGGTGCGCGTGCCACCGAGCAGCAGCGCAAGCGGCGTGCGCTGGATGACCGACTCGAGGCCCCAGCAGCCCATCTCGAGCGCCGCTTTGGCCATGTTGTGGCCGCGGATGTTTTCGGCGAGGAGCGCGTGCACGCCCGTGGCGTCGGGCAGCGTACGCCCGAACAGGCGCGGAGCAAGCCATTCGCGAATGGCGAGCCACGCGGTGTCGATCGTTTCCGGAGTGTAGTTGGGGAGCGCACCCGCCACGCACTCCGCCCACACCGACGCGCCGTCGCGGTCGGTGAGCTCGAGCAACAGGATTCGGCGCGTCGATTCGACGCCCGATGAAATGCGGAACGGCTCCTTGAGCGCGAGATGGATCTCGCGAAGGGAGATGCGGTCGAGCCGAATCATGCGGCGGCGGGGGAGCGGGGGGAGCGGGGGGGGGGCGGCGGGAGCGAAACGACGAGGGAGAGCGGCGGGGGAACGGCGCCCTAACGTAACAGGCGGCACGCCGGTGCGATAGACCAATCTGGTATACCGTTGTGGTCAGCCCGGACATCCGGCTTGCTCCCATTCGGGAGGCACCATAGGTTGGCAGGCGTGCCAAAGTCACCATCCAAGCGGACTGCGGTCCCGTCGACGAACCACCGCGCGACCAGAGCCGCCACTCCGGCGCCGGTCGACAACGTGTCTCGCGTCTATCTCGAGCTGCGCGCCTTGATCATCTCGGGCCAGCTCCCGCCGGGGGCGCGCATCGCCGAGCGCGCCGTCGTCGCGCGTATGGGCACGAGCCGCACGCCCGTGCGCAGCGCACTCCATCGGCTGTATCAGGAAGGCTTCGTGGCGTCGGTGGGGCGAGCCGGCGATCAACGCCTGATCGTCACGCCGCTGACGCGGGACGACGGACGCGAGGTGTTCATGGTGATCGGTCACCTCGAGGGCCTCGCCGCGCGGCAAGCGGCGGCGCTGCCCGCGGACCGGCGCCGGTCGCTGGCGCGCGAGCTTCGCTCGGTCAATCGCGCGCTCGCCGATGCCTCGCGCGCCAAAGCCACGCCGTCGCGACTGTTCGACCTCGACGTCAAGTTTCACCAGACGTACGTCGACGGGGTCGCCGGCCCGCGCGTGGTGGCGCTGCACCGTGCGATCAAGCCGCAGGGTGAGCGCTACGCGCGTCTCTACGTGAACGTGCTGCTCGACGAGCTGCCCACGTCGGTCAAGGAGCACGAGACGATCGCCGCGGCGATCGCGAAAGGCGATCCGCGCGCGGCGCAGCACGCCGCGGAAACGAACTGGCACAACGCCGCGACGCGCCTGTCGGCCGTGATCGAGGCCTACGGCGAGCGTGGCATTTGGCACTTCTGGGACGGCGAGTCGCCGTCGTCGAACGGTCGCACCGGAAGCACGCGCCGCACTGGCCGGCGCGGCGCCCGCTAGCACGACCACCCACCCGGCAACGCACGCCACTCCGGCACGGGATACCTCGCCGGAGTGCCGCTCTTCCATCGGAGGATTCCCCGTATGGCCCGCCGTCGCTTTGCCGGTCTCGCGCCGCTCTGCCTTGCCGTACCGTTCATCCTGCCGTCCGCCCTCGACGCTCAAGGCACGAGACTGCTCAGACATCCCGACGTCCACGGCGACGCCGTCGTGTTCGCGCATGGCGGCGACCTTTGGACCACCACGCGGGCCGGCGGCCCGGCGCGTCGCCTCACCGCGACCCCGGACGTCGAGAGCGATCCGCACTTCTCGCCCGATGGTTCGCTGATCGCGTTCAGCCGAACGGCCGCGGGCAACACCGACGTCTACGTCGTGCCAGCCGCGGGCGGTGAGCCGCGTCGGCTGACCTACCATCCGCAGATCGATCGCGTGATGGGGTGGACGCGTGACGGAAAATCGATCGTGTTCGCGTCGGATCGAGCCGCTGTCCCACAATCGTCATACCTGCGACTGTGGACCGTGGGCGTCGATGGCGGCCTGGAAAAGCCGCTTCCAATGCCGCGCGCGTTCATGGGGTCGTATTCGCCGGATGCGCGCCGTCTCGCGTATGACGAGCTGCCGCTCGCGTTCACGCCCGATTGGTACGAGGCGAGCTTCTGGCGCCGCTATCGCGGCGGCCGCACGCAGCCGATCCGCATCTTCGATCTCGCCAGCAACGCCGTCGAGAAGCTGCCCTGGACCAACAGCAACGATCATCAACCGGTGTGGATCGGAAACAGCATCTACTTCCTGTCGGATCGCGCCGGCACGACGAACATCTACGCCTACGGCCTCGACACGAAGCAGGTGAAACAGATCACGCATCACGACGACTCCGACGTGATGAACATGTCCGGCGACGAAAGCGACATCGTGTACGAGCAGGCCGGCTACATCCATCTGCTCGACCTCAAGAGCGGGCAGACGCGACAACTCGCGATCGACGTCGTCGGCGACTTTCCGTGGGCGCGGCCCCAGTTCAAGCGCGTGGCGAGCATGATCCGCGACGCCGCGCTCTCGCCGACCGGCGTGCGCGCCGCGTTCGAGGCTCGGGGCGACATCTTCACGGTGCCGGCCGACAAGGGCGATTGGCGCGACCTCTCGAGCTCGAGCGGCGCACACGACGCGAATCCAGCCTGGTCGCCCGACGGACGACACATTGCCTGGACGTCGGACGCGAGCGGCGAATGGCAGATCATGATCGGCGATCAGTCCGGCCTCACCAAACCGCGCGCGATCGATCTGCCGGTCCTCGGCTACTACTCGAACCTGGCATGGTCGCCGAACGGCAAACTCCTGCTCGCCGCTGACAGCCACCTGAATCTCTGGACGATCGACGTCGCGACGGGACAGGCCACGAAGCTCGACGCGGATACGTACGATACCCCGGGCCGGGACTTCGAGGCGGTGTGGTCGCCCGATTCGCGATGGGTCGCGTACTCGAAGAGCCTCGACAACCACATGCGCGCGATCTTTCTGCGGTCGCTCGCCGATCCCAAGCCGATCCAGCTGACCGACGGTCTCGCCGACGCGGTGTCGCCGGCATTCGACGCCACTGGCAAGTATCTCTATTTCCTCGCCAGCACGGATTACGGTCCGCGCACCGGCTGGGTCGAGATGAGCGCGGTCGATCGGCCGGTGCGCCGCACGGTCTATCTCGCCGTGCTGAGCGCCACCGAGCCGTCGCCGCTCCTGCCGGAGAGTGGCGACGAGGGCGCCGAGCCCGCCGCGCCGCGTGCGCGGCCCGATTCGATCATGCGCGTCGACCCCGGGCTCGGAGCGCGCATCATTAGCCTCGAAATCCCGGCGGGCGACTACTCGAGCCTCGGCGCCGGGCCGGCCGGCACCGTGTTCTATCTCGACGCGAGCGGCGGCGCATCGCTCAAGCTTCAGCGCTATCAATTGCGCGATCGGGCGCCGACCGCATTCCTCGAGGGCATTCGATCGTACACGCTCTCGGCCGATCGCAAGAAGCTGTTGTACTCGGCTGGCGGCGGCGCGAACGCCCGCTGGGGGATCGTCGGAACCGACAAGCCGGCGCGCGTCGGCGACGGCGCGTTGAACGTGGCGCAGCTCGAGGCGCGGATCGATCCGCACACCGAGTGGGCGGAAATCTTCCGCGAAGCCTGGCGAAACGAGCGAGACTTCTTCTACGATCCTAAGATGCACGGCGCCGACTGGCAGGCCGTGTGGAAGAAGTACGCGCCGATGCTGGCGTCGGTCGATCATCGCGCCGACCTCTCCTACCTGATGGCCCAGACGGGCGGAGAGCTCACCGTCGGTCATTCGTACCTGCTCGGCGCGGGCGACGTCCCCAGCGATCCGCCGGCGCCGGTCGGACTCCTCGGCGCCGACTACGCGGTGGAGAACGGACATTATCGAATCACCCGAATCTTCACGGGTGAGAACTGGAATCCCGAATTGCGCGCGCCGCTCCGCGCACCGGGAATTCACGTGGCGGACGGCGACTATCTGCTCGAGGTGAATGGCCGGCCTCTCACGCCACAGATGAACGTGTACGAGGCCTTCGAAGGCACGGCGGGCCACCAGACGGTGATTCGCGTGAACAGCGCGCCGACGCTCGAGGGATCACGGCTCGTGACGGTCGTTCCGGTCGCGAGCGATGATGCCTTGCGCACGCGGGCCTGGGTCGAGGACAACCGTCGCAAAGTCGACGAGCTGTCGGGCGGCCGGATTGGCTACGTGTGGCTGCCGAACACGTCGATCCCGGGATACGCCGCATTCACACGGTACTTCTACGCGCAGCAGGACAAGGACGGCGTCGTCATCGACGAGCGCTACAACCACGGCGGTCTCGTCGCGGATTACATCGTGAACGAGCTCGATCGACGGCCGATGGGGTACTTTGCGATGCGCGATGGCCGCCCGTCGTCCTCACCGGCGGCAGGTGTGTTCGGCCCGAAGGTGATGATCATCAACGAGTCGGCGGGCTCGGGCGGCGACGCGCTTCCCTACTATTTCAAGCTGCGCAAGATTGGCCCGCTCGTCGGCACGCGCACCTGGGGCGCGCTCGTCGGCACGACCGGCGTTCCGGCGACGATCGATGGCGGCGGCGTCACGGCGCCGAGTCTTGCGTTCTATGATCTACAGGGTCGATGGGCCGTCGAGAACCAGGGCATCACACCCGACATCGAAGTCGAGTACACGCCGGCGGAAGTGATTCGGGGTCACGATCCGCAGCTCGAGCGCGCGGTGGCGGAAGCGCTCAAGCTCCTGCAGCAGCATCCGGTCGCGCACGTCGGACGTCCGGCGCCGATCGATCGCGTCCATCCCTGATTGCCCCAGAAGTACGACGCGAGCCCGGCGGGTCTGTCTTACGACCCGCCGCGCTCACGCGTCCGCACGAACGTCACGCCCGAGACACGTACCGATGCCACGCCGCCCATTCCGTCGGGCATGAAGACGAGCGTCATTGCATCGTCCGTGGCGGCCGATGGCTTGGTGCGAAACGCGTCGAAGCGCACGGCTTCGAGCGGCTCCGCGATTCCGTTCACGACCGCGGCCGAGAGCGCGCCGTTGGCGAAGCTGACGCGTACTTCACCGTAGGCGGAGTCCACGTAGGTGCCGGCGTAGCGCTCGAGGGCGAGCGACGGCGGGGCCGGTGCGCGAGCCGCACCCGGCGTGATGGTCGCGGCGGTGCGCGCCGCGCCGGCGCGACTGGCGAACAGCGCCTTCAGATCGCTGCTCCAGTCGCGCGATCGTCCGCCGTTGTACAAGTCGAACACGGAGTACATGAGCGCATGCCGCAGCTCGGCGTGGTCCAGATTCTCGAGCACGTAGACGCCGACCCGTTCGTCCGGCAAGAGACCGATGAGCGCGCACATGCCGTCGATGCTGCCGGTGTGCATCCACACGTGCTGGCCGCGGTAGTCCTGAATGAACCAGCCAAAGCCGTAGCTGAAGAAATCAGGCCGCGCGAGCTCGAGCGCCGGATACTCGTCCATCGGCGCCCGGATTTGGGGCGCGATGATCTCGCGGAACGTCGCCGGCGCGATCATTCGCTTCGAGCCGATGCGCCCGCTGTCGAGCATGAACCGCATCCACTTCGACATGTCGGACACGCTCGACCAGACGGAGCCCGCCGAGGCCACGCCGTCGGTCGAGCGGATCGGCACCACCGTCACCGAATCGTTGATCAACGCGTGGGGCACGGCCACGTTCGGTTTTCCGACGATCGCCGAGACGAGCGGCTCGGTCTCCGTCATCCCGAGCGGCGCGAAGATCCGCGCGCGGACGAATGCTTCCCAGGGCATGCCGGACACGCGTTCGATGATCGTGCCGGCAAGCGAGTACATGACGTTTTGATACTGCCATTCCGAGCGGAACGACGCGGTCGGCTTGATGTACCGCAGGCGACGAATGACTTCGGCGGTCGTGTAGTGCCAGCTCGGTCGTGCCCAGAACAAATCGGTGCCCGGAAGGCCCGTGCGGTGCGTGAGGAGATCGCGGATCGTGAGCTCGCGCGTCGCCCAGGGGTCGCTGAGCTCCAACTCGGGGATGTACTTCGAGACGCGATCGTCCCAGCGCAGCTTGCCTTCATCGACGAGCATGGCGAGTGATGCGGTCGTCATCGCCTTGGTCGTCGAACCGATCGCGAACCGCGTGTGCTCATCGGCGCGGCGCGACGTGCCGGTTTCCAACACGCCATACGCCTTGAGGAACACGACCGAGTCGTCCTTCACGACGGCGATGGCCAACGCCGGCACACGCCAGTCGCGCGCCGCCTGCGACACGTAGCGATCGAAGGCCGCCCAGTCGGGCGACTGCGCGCCGGCGAGCGGATGCCGTCCGGCGATGAGTGCCCCGGCCGCGAGCGCGGGCAGCACTCGCCGCGCCCAGGCCCGCGACCGCCACGAAGCCATGCGAGGCGCCGGGCTCATTGACCGGTCCCCACGATCGCGACCTGTACGTACGAGGGCGCGCTGCGCGAGCGGTACACGCGGTGCGTCTGCGCCTTGAAGTCGCTGTCTCTGGCCTCGAAGATGTTCGGTACGAACGTCTGGGGATTGCGATCGATGAGTGGGAACCATGAGCTCTGCACCTGCACCATGATCCGGTGTCCTTTCTTGAAGGTGTAATCCTGCGTGTGCAAGTCGATCACGTACGGCTCGATCTTGTTGGGCGCGATCGGCGTCGGGTGCTCGAAGCTCCGGCGAAAGCGCCCACGCAGGACGTCGTTGGCGACCATGAGCTGGTAGCCGGCCAGCGTCGTATCGGACGGGTACGCATCAGGGTAAACGTCGATCAGCTTGACGACCCAGTCAGCATCGCTGCCCGTCGTCGAGGCGTTCAGGTGCGCCGTGATGTCACCGGCGATGGTCACGTCGTCCGTCAGCACGTCGGTCCGCCAGCTCAGCACGTCGCGGCGGTCCTTTAGAAAACGCTGATCGTCGGTGAGCCATCGCGGCCACGTGGACCCGCGCTCCCAGGTCGGCAGGATGGGCCGCGGACGGTACGGAACCGGGTTGGCCGGGTCGGACCGGTACGAGTCGAACGCCGCGGCCGTATTATCGCTCGGCGGATCGAACGAGAGCCTGCCATTCGCCTGGAAGTACAATCGCCGCGGCGTCGTGCCGCTCGTCATCGGCCAACTGTCGCGGTTGACCCAGCGATTTGAGCCCGCTTCGAACACCGTCGCCTCGGGGAGCGAGAGCGTGCCGATGCCCTTGAGCCAGTAGGCGAACCACGCCGCTTGAATCGACCGGCGATACTCGAGCGACGTCGGGCTGCCGAAGTCGAGAACGCCGAGCCGCTGCCCGCTGGCGCCCGCCCAGCCGCCATGGTTCCACGGGCCCACGACGAGGTAGTTGAGATGGTTGCGGTCGTAGCGCTCGAGCAGGCGATAGATCGTGACGGGACCGTAGAAATCTTCCTGGTCCCACCAACCGGCCACGCTCAACGTCGGCACCGTCACGCGGTCGATGTACGGCGCGGCGGCCTGGCGCTGCCAGAACGCATCGTAGTTGGGATGCTGCGCGAAGTCGTTCCAGCTCGGAATCTGTCCGTGCAGATACTTCTCGTTGATGTGAGCCAGCGAGCCGAGCTTGAGGTACCAGTCATAGGTGTCGCTGTCGCCGAACGCGAACGGCGCGCGCTCCTTGCTCGATTCCATCATGACCGCGTACTCGAAGCCGTAACTCAGGCGGAACGCGCCGTTGTGGTGGAAGTCGTCGCCGATGAACATGTCGGCGGGCGAGGCCTGCGGCGACGCGGCCTTGAGGGCCGGATGCGGATCGAGCATCGCGACGACGGTCAGCCAGCCTGGATACGATACTCCCATCATCCCGACGCGGCCGTTGTTTCGCGGCACGTTCTTGAGCAGCCAGTCGATCGTGTCGTAGGTGTCCGTGCTCTCGTCGATCGCCCTGGGATCGCGCTTGTCGCGCATCTTGCGGAGCATCACGAACTGGCCCTCGGACTTGTAGCGGCCGCGGATGTCCTGGTGCACGAAGATGTAGCCATCGCGGGCCAGTTCGGCGTACGCGCCGGCGAACGACCGTTCCCCGCCTTCGATGCCGTACGGAGTTCGGATCAGGATGATCGGCAGGTTGCCGGCGAATCCCTGGGGGACGAAGACGTTGGTGTGCAGCTTCACGCCGTCGCGCATCGGGATCATCGCCTCGGTCTTGTCGAAGGCGGGGATCGGCGGCGTGCCTTCGACCTGCTGCGCCGATGCGTTGCGCGGCGCAAGCAGCGGCGAGACCAGCGCCGACGCAAGGACGAGCACGACGGCCAACGAACGGGCGAAACGCGGCGGGAGATGCATCGTCGGGGGACGGCTCGGTACGACGGGAAAAAGAAAAGGGTGGCGGCGGGTCCGATTGTACACCAAAATGGTCGACCAAGCAACTCAATCCTCCCAACACCATGCGATTCCCAATCGTCCTGTCGGTTTCATTCGCGATTGCCGCGAGCGTCGCGGCACAGCCCCCCCGTACCGGCGCGCCGCGACTCAGCGTCACCGTCGCACCGGCGGCGCACGCCGGTCCGCTCACCGGCCGGTTGGTGGTCGTGGTGGCCAGGGCGCCGACCCCCGACGGCAAGGCGGCGGCGCCCGAGCCGAGATTTCTGATCTCGCCTCGCGGCCCGGCGATGTTCGCCGTCGATCTCTCGGCTCTCGCGCCCGGCGCACCGGCTATCGTCGATCAGCGCTCGATCGGCTATCCGCGCTCGCTCGCCGAGCTTCCCCCGGGCGACTACGTCGCGCAAGCGGTCGTGAACGTGTACGAGCAGGTGCACCGCAGCGACGGCAAGACGATCTGGGTGCACATGAACGATGGCCGCGTCGAGTTCTTCAGCAACGCCGCGGGCAATTTGTACAGCGACGTCACACCAGTGCACGTGGGCGCCGGCGGCGTGATCGCGCTCCGCGTCACGCATGTCATTCCGGAGGCGCCGCCGCTCACCGACACGGACTGGCTCAAGCATGTAAAGATCCAGAGCGCGCTCCTCACGAAGTTCTGGGGCCGCCCGGTGTTCGTGCATGCGCACGTGCTCTTGCCCAAGGGCTACGCGGACCACCCGGACACGCGGTACCCGAGCGTCTACACGCTGGGCCACGGGACCACGCCGCTCTCGTTTTCGACGACGCCGCCGCGCAATGGGGCGCCCAACACGGTCAATCCGGCGACGGGCCTCGAAAGCGGCTATGCGACCTACCAGGCGTGGTCGTCGGATGCGTATCCGCGCCTGATCGCCATCACCCTCGAGCAACAAACGCCCTACTTCCCCGACTCCTACTCGGTCAACTCGGCGAACAATGGTCCTTATGGCGACGCGATCGTCAACGAGATCATCCCCGAGCTCGAGCGCCGGTTTCGCATCATCGGCAAGCCGTACGCGCGGCAGCTCGAGGGCGCGTCGACCAGCGGGTGGCAAACGCTCGCGCTGCAACTCCAGCACCCGGACTTCTTCGGCGGCGCCTGGATCTTCCAGCCGGACCCGATCGACTTCACGCGATACCAGATGACGAACATCTACGCGGATTCCAACGCGTTCATCGTCGCGACGGGGCCGTTCACATCGGTCGAGCGCGGCTTCCAGCGAACGACCGACGGTCAAACGGTCATCACCACGCGCGACCTGAGTCGGTTCGAAGCGGTCCTTGGCAGCCGCGGACGATCCGGCTTCCAGCTCGAGGCGTGGGAGGCGGTCTATGGACCGGTGGGCGACGACGGATATCCGGTTCCCCTATGGGACAAGCTCACGGGCCACATCGATCATACGGTCGCCACGTACATGCGAGACCACGGCTACGACCTTCGTGCCTACGCCGAGCAGCGGTGGCCGGAGATCGGCTCCCAGCTCGTAGGCAAGCTGCATTTTTCGGCCGGCGACATGGACGACTATTGGCTCAACCTCGCCGTGTACCGATTCGAGGATTATTTGAAGACGACCGTGAACCCGCACTACGAGGGCGACTTCGTTTATGGTCGGCCGATGAAGGGGCATGCCTGGCACCCCGACACCTGGGCGAACTTCGTGCGGAAAGTGGCCACGGCAATCAAGGCGGCCGCGCCCGTCGGCGAGAACACGGCGGCGTGGTCCTACTGAGAGCCGCGCAGGCCGCGGCCGCTACTGCCCGCGGCGACCGGATTTCATCGAGGTGGCGTGCGGCTTGACGACCTGCGCACGAGGCGTCGATGGGACGTGCGGATCGAGCTTGTGGTCAGGCGACGGCGTCGTCGGCACGTGCGGCTTCTTTGAGAAGTCCGGAATGTTGCGGTTGCCTTTCTTCTTCATACGCCCTCCTCGAGCCGCGAGCACGCGGCGGCTAGCGGTAGCCGAACTTTAACAGGAAGCGCGCTGCCTTTGCATAGTAGTGGTCGGCCGGCAGTTGCCAAGCGAGCGTGTCAGCCAGACGGTCGAGCGTGTTGAACAGGAACGCGACGTAGAAAGCGTCGCGAACCGCGTCCCGCGATACACCGCGATCGAGCACCGCGCGCACGTCCTCGGGCGCGAGCGCGTCGTGCTCGAGCGTCAGCTTGCGGAGCAGCCCCAGCGTGGCGCGAAGCTTCTCGTCGATCGGCGCCGTGGTGTAGTCGGCGAGGACGAGGCTCGTCGTGTCGCCGCCCAGCGCTGCCTCCGCGACCGCGGAGTGTGCGCTCGTTCAGAAGACGCATTGGTTGAGCCGGGAGACGAACGCGGCAAAGAGCTCGCGTTCGCCCACGGTCCACTCCGACGGCCCGCGCATGACCTGATGCGTGAGCTCCGAGAACCTGGCGCCGAAGAAGTTCTTCCGGTAGAACATCGTGCGGACCACGCCGGGCGCGTGGCCCGTCATGAGGCGCATCGCCGCAAGGCGCAGCTTGTCGGGGAGCGCGTGCCCGCGGTGCACCCGGGCGAGTCTCACGCGTCCTCCAGCGCCGCGAGGCCAGCCATGAGCCGCTTGCGCGATGCGCCCAGGGCCGCGCTGACGATGATCTCGAACATGCGGTCGTCGCCGTACGCGGCTTGCGCACGCGCCACGTCTTCGTCGGTCACCGTGTAGGCGTACTTGTGGATCTTGTCGACGAGCGACTGAAGGTCGGCGGGGACGTTCAGGTTTCGCGCGGCGGCGCGGCGCACCTCGGGCGCACTCTCGGCGGGACCGTCCAGCACTTGGCGGAACAATCCGTCGAAGAGAGCCGCGTGAGGGTCGTTCATCCGAGCCCGCGGGTTGAGGTGGTCCGTGGCAGTCGCCGGGAGCGGCGGTACATGCCGCGAGTATGCACGCCATGTGGCCGAGCCGGAAGGGGCCGTAGGTGTAACGGAGGACACCCGGGTCCGGCAACGCCCTACGCCGGTTCCGCAACTTCTCCGACTGGAGGTCGAGCGCGTCCGACTTGACGATTGGGACCACCTGGGCACCGGGGTTTCGAATGGATCACGCGGCGAGGATCGATGAATGGAGGCGCCGGCTTCTCTACTGCGTCGGCGGACTGCTCGCCTTCGAGACGCTGACAGGCCTCGCGATCTATCTGCTTCCGTTCAGTGTATCGAACCAGCTCGGGGTGCTGGTGCATACCATCGTCGGGCTCGCGTTCGTGGCGCCGTTCGGCTGGTATCAGCTTCGGCACTGGCGCCTGTACCGGGCGCTGCGCTGGTCCCACGAGATGCTGACCGGATACTTCAGCATGGCCGCCACGCTGGCGCTGGCGGTGTCCGGCATCGTGCTGACCATTCAGGCGACCCTCTCGACGTCGATCAACTACGCGATCGATCTCGTGCACGTCGTCGCGACCTTCGCGCTGATCGCGTCCGCGCTGCCGCACATATTGACGCCGGTCGTGCGCGCGGTGCGCGCCCGGGCGAGCGATTCGGCCGCCATGACGCGGCGCGCGGCGCGCGGGTTCGGCTGGCGTGCGGTCGCGTTCGCCGCGGCGCTGTTCGTTCCGATCGCTGTCGGCGTCGCCGCCTATAAGGCGCCGTCACTCGCGCGACCGCTCCCCAAGGACTACAGCTACGTGTTCGGCCCCGCTCGGCCGTTCGCGCCGAGTCTGGCCCGGACGCAAAGTGGCGGCGCGTACGACGCGCGAATGCTGGGCGGGTCGGCATCGTGCGGGCGCTCGGGGTGCCACAAGGAGATCTACGATCAGTGGTCGGTGAGCGCGCACCGCTACGCGGCGATGGACGCTGCGTTCCAGAAGGTGCAGACCGTGATGGCCAAGCAGAACGGTTCGGAGTCGACGCGCTACTGCGGCGGCTGCCACGATCCGATCTCGTTGTTCTCGGGCACCAAGAACATTTTCGTCGAGAACCTCACCGAGCAGAGCGGCTACAAGGAAGGCGTCTCCTGCGTCGCGTGTCACGCGATCAAGGAGACCGACGTGAAGGGGAACGCCGCGTACGTGCTCTCGCCGCCCAATCGGTACATGTTCGAGCTCGACGAGCGACCGGCGATGCGCACCGTGAGCGACTTCCTCATCCGCGCGTATCCCGCCTACCACGTGAAGAGCCTCGAGCACAAGCTGTTCAAGAGTCCCGAATTCTGCGCCGCCTGCCACAAGCAGTTCATCGACAAGGAGATCAACAAGGTCGGCTGGGTGCAGTTGCAGAATCAGTACGACAATTGGCGCAAGAGCCGGTGGAATCATCCGGGCGACGCCCGCCGCACGATCGAGTGCCGCGAGTGCCACATGCCACTCACGCCATCGCACGACCCGTCGAGCGGCGACGATCGCGACTACAATCGATCGCCGCACGACGGCAAGGTGCGCAACCATCGCTTCATCGCGGCCAACCAGTTCATCCCGGCGGCGATGCATCTGCCCGGCGCCGACGAACAAGTCCGGCTCACGGAACAGTGGCTGCGCGGAGAGACGTCCATCCCGGAGATCGCCGACAAGTGGCGCACCGGCCCCGCCGTGCCGATCGAAGTCGTCGCGCCGGCGAGTGCCAAGCCCGGCGAGCAGATCGCGATTCAAGCCGTGGTCACGAACAACAAGGTCGGCCACGATTTCCCCACCGGCCCGCTCGATCTGATTCAATCGTGGGTCGAGGTGCAGGTGACCGACCAGAACGGCACGGTCGTGTTCCAGAGCGGCCAGCGCGATTCGGTGAACTTCATCACCCCCGGCACGTTCATCTTCAAGGCAGAGCCGGTGGATCAGTACGGCAACCTGATCGACCGGCACAATCTCTGGGAGATGGTGGGCGTGCGATACCGCCGCTCCGTGTTCCCGGGCTCGTCGGACCGCGCGTCGTTCACGTTCACGTGTCCCGGCGCGACCGAGCTGCACGTGCGCGGCCGGCTGCTCTACCGCAAGCTCGACCAGTTCCTGATCAACTTCCTGTTCGGCGAGCACTCCGGCATCACGGCGCCGGTCACGGTGATGTCGGAGGAAACGAAGGTCATCCGCGTGGGCGCGGGCAACTGAGCCGGTGCATGTCGATGCGTCTGAGCAAGCGGCGACGGCTGTTGTTCGTCACCGCAGCGGCCGGTGTTCTCTTCGTTGTCGGGACGGCGGGTCTCCTCTGGCGCGCGCGCGCCCACGCTGACGTCTATCGTCCCGGCGACACGGTCGAGGGACTCACGGCGGATCTCGCTCGGTCGATCCCGGCCGATCACCCGCAGGTGGTGTTCACCGACGTGACACGTGCCGCGGGGATCGACTTCCGGCACTTTTCGGGAACGCGGACGTCGCAGATTCCCGAAGACATGGGTTCGGGCGCGGCGTGGGGCGACTACGACGACGACGGCTGGCTCGATCTCGCGGTGGCCAACGAGCCCGGGCCCATCGACATGACCGACGCGGACCGTCGGCGGTCGCCGGCGCGAACGACGCTCTATCACAACAACCACGACGGCACGTTCACCGACGTGACCGCGCGCGCGCACATCGACTTTCATGGCTGGGGCATGGGCGTGTCATGGGCGGATTACGACAACGACGGCCACGTCGATCTGCTGATCACCGCCTACGGTCACAATGTGTTGTATCACAACGACGGCGATGGCACGTTCACCGATCGCAGCGCGGAGTCCGGCATCGGCGGCCCGGAGGGATTCTGGACCGGCGCGGCGTGGGGAGACTACGACAAGGACGGCCTGCTCGATCTCTACATCACCGGCTACGTCAAGTACACACGTGACCTGGGAGACGCGAAGGGAAAGTTCGACGTCGAGAATCCGGCGAGCATCAACCCGGTGACGTTCAAGGGCGAGCGCAATCTGCTCTTCCACAACGACGGTAACGGCAAGTTCACGGAGTTGGCGCACAAGCTGGGCGTCGACAATCCGCAGGGGCGCGGCCTGGCCGCGGCATGGGTCGATCTCGACGAAGACGGCTGGCCCGATTTGTACGTCGGCAACGACGAATCCAGCAATGCGCTGTACAGAAATCTCGGGAACGGCCGGTTCGAGGACGTAGCCGAACGCGCGCACGTGATGGACTATCGCAGCTCGATGGGGATGGCGGTGGGCGACTGGAACGGCGACGGCTACCAGGACCTGTTTCTCACCCACTGGATCGCGCAGGGCAATGCGCTCTACGACAACCAGCTCGGTTTGGCGCATCCAGCGTCGGCCGGCGGCGCGGCGGCGCCCATGACGTTCTCGGACGACGCCGACCGGTTCGGGCTGGGCCAAAGCTCGCTGGATTTCATCGGCTGGGGAACGTCGTTCATCGATTACGACGACGACGGCAAGCTCGATCTTTTCATCGTGAACGGCAGCACGCTGCAGGACCGCGACCATCCGACGCGGCTCGTGGCGATGCAGAGCAAGCTGTATTGGAACCGCGGCCGGCAGGATGGCTTTTTCGATTTGTCGCCGGTGAGCGGCGAGTACTTCCGTCGCGCCTACGTGGGACGCGGCGCCGCGTTCGGCGATTACGACAACGACGGTGACGTGGACGTCTTCATCGTCAACCACGACGGTCCGGGCGTGCTGCTCCGCAACGACGGGGGAAACCGGAATCACTGGCTCCAGCTCGAGCTTCGCGGCACGAAGAGCAATCGCCGCGGAATCGGCGCCAAGGTACGCGTCGTGGCCGGAGGCACCGCGCAGGTTCGCCAGGTCGGCGTGCAAAGCCCCTACCTGTCGCAGAACGCTCCGATCGAGACGTTCGGGCTGGGCGCACTCACCGGCGCCGACACCGTGGCCGTCACGTGGCCGAGCGGGACTCGCCAGGTGCAAACGGGCATCTCGGCCAACCAGCGCCTCACGATCACAGAAGGCGAGTCCGGCGCCCCGGATCGCCAGCGCGTGAGCGCGTTCTGGGATTTGTACCGGCAGGCGACGGCGGAGCGCGTCGCGGGCCACGTGGACGCAGCGGCGCAGACCTACGGTCGCGCGCTGGCGCTCGATCCCGTTCACGAGGACGCGCTCTACTACTACGGCAGCATGCGGTTCAGCCTCGGCGAGTTCGGCGAGGCGGCGCGCGCGTGGCGCCGGCTGGTCGCCGTCGATCCGCGAAGCGGGCGAACGCACTCGCAGCTCGGCGCGCTGTTTCTCTGCCTCGACACAGGCGCTCCATTCAACCTCGATTCGGCGTCGGCGCATCTTCGCCTCGCCGATCAGATCAACCGCGAGCAAACGTCGCCCCGACTGCACCTGGGCGAGGTCGCGCTCATCCGCGGCGATCTTGCTGCCGCGCGCGGGCTGTTCGAGGACGTGCTGCGCACGAACGCGCAGAGCCGGCAGGCACTCTTTTACACCGGATACATTGCCTGGCGTCGCGGTGACGGCGCGGCGGCGCGCGCGGCGTATGTCCGGTCGGCAGGTGCAACGGAGGCAACCCCGGCGGTCGGCGGGTTCTCCGCCGAAGGCGACACCAAGGCGGGCGGCGCGCTCGGACAGCAGCACGTTCGCTGCGACGAGCTGCGTGCTGCGTCGAGCAACGCTTCGAGCGCCGACCCGGACCGATCGATGACGGCCGACTACCGAAAGCTCGACCATCTGCTCGCGCGATTCCGCGCGCGGTGAACCGCATCCCGTCCTTCCGGGACGTCGCGCGGCGCGCAACATTGTCCGCGTGATTCACCCGCAAACAGAACTTCGTCGCACCGACCGCGCGATCGGCTATGGTGTCGTGGCCACCGCCCGGATCCCGCGCGGCACGATCACCTGGGTGCATGACCCGCTCGATCGACGATTCGACTCGCCGAGTGTCGCTCGAATGCCGGCGCTGCTCCGCTCGGCGCTGGAGCGCTACTGCTATCGCGAGCTGGACGGCGCCTACGTGCTGTGCTGGGATCACGCGCGATTCAACAACCATTCCTGTCGGCCGAGCTGCCGCACCGTGGGCGACTTCGACATCGCGGTGCGGGACATCGACGCGGGCGAGGAGCTGACGATCGAGTACGCGACGATCAACGTGCTGGAGAGCTTCGACTGCCGCTGCGGTGCGCCCGATTGCCGCGGGGCCGTGCGACCCGATGACGCGCGCGAGCTCGGCGCGCGTTGGGATCGCGAGATTCTCGATGCCGCCCGGCTCACGCCATCGGTCGCGCAGCCGCTCGAGGCGCTGTTCGAGCTGAGCCCGACGCTCGCCGCGATGTATGCCGACTCGCGCGGCGGGCGGGATATCGTCTTGCCGCGCTCGCGGGACCTCGTCATCGGAGGCGCCGCAGCATGACGTCGAGCACGACGGACGACGGCTCGCGCGGCACGCTCGCCTCGATGGCGCGCACGCTCGCGCGCCACGGACGGGCCAAGGGCAACGCCCGCGCGACGGCGACGATCGCCGCGGCGCTGCTCATCGAGAGCGGGTTCGGCGCGCTCGTACCGGTCGTGCTGGCCCGCATGATCGATCGAACGATTCCGCAGCGCCGGCTCGGCGAGCTGATCGCCTTGCTCGTCGTGCTGGGCGTGGGTGCCGTGCTCGTCTCGTTCGTCGGCGTCGCGCGCGACTATCTCTACGCGCGCGTCCAGAGCGGCGTGCTGCGCGAGCTGCGCATCGCGATGTTCGAACGGCTGCAGCAACTCTCACTCGACTACTTTGGCCGGACGCACACCGGCGACATTCTCGCGCGATTTTCGGGCGATCTGGCGACGGTCGAAGGCGCGCTGTCGGGTGCGCCGCCATGGCTCCTGCTGCCGGCGTGCGACGCGCTGATCGCGACGGTGGTGCTGTTCTGGTTCGACTGGCGCCTGGCGCTCGTCGCGATGCTCGTGTGGCCGGCGTGTTTTCTCTTCCCGCGCGTGTTCGCGCATCGGGCGACACGCGTGAGCTACGAGCGCAAGCAACATGAAGGGCAGACGCTCGCCGCCGTGCACGAGAACGTCGCCGCGCAGCCGACGGTCCGCGTCTTCCTGCTCGGCGGCGAATCCGTTCGCCGATTCGGGGGTCTGGTCGAGCAGCTCGCGAATGCCAGCCGGCAGCTGACGTTCCTGAGCGCGATGGTCGAGCGAAGCGCCGGCATCGGGATCAATCTCCTGCGCGTCGTCGTGCTGGCGGTGGGCGCCGTGATGGCGCTGCGTGGCAGCATGAGCCTGGGCGCGCTCGCCGGGTTTCAGGCGATGTTCCTCGTGTTGAGCAGCGCGTTGTCGTGGATCTCGCAGTACGCGCCGACGGTCATTCAGGCGGCGGGCAGCCTGCGCCGCGTGGACGAGCTTCTCGCGAGCGACGACGAGGGCGCCGCGGCGGCGACCCTCCCGCCGCACGGCAGATTGCGGCGCGCGATCGAGCTGCGCGACGTGACGGTGGACTACGGGACGCGCCGCGCACTCGACGGTGTGACGGCGATCATTCCGCGCGGCAGCTCCGTCGCCGTCGTGGGGCCGAGCGGATCGGGCAAGAGCACGCTGCTGTCGCTGCTGCTGCGCCTGCAGGATCCCACGAGCGGATCGGTCCAGCTCGACGGTCGGGACCTGCGAGCCGGGACGGTCGAATCACTCCGCGAGCAGACGGCCGTCGTGTCGCAGGACAGCTTTCTCTTCAGCGCGTCGATCGCCGAGAACATCCGCGTGGGCCGCCGACACGCGAGCGACGCGGAAGTCGAAGCCGCCGCGCGTTCCGCCGAGATTCACGATTTCATCGCCAGCCTGCCGAACGGCTATGCCACGATGGTGGGCGAGCGCGGGATGCGGCTGTCCGGCGGACAGCGGCAGCGCATCGCGCTCGCCCGGGCGCTCGTGCGCGACCCCGAGATTCTGCTGCTCGACGAGGCGACGTCGGCGCTCGATGCCACGACCGAGGCCGCCGTGAACGCGACGCTTCGCCGCATGTCGGTGGGCCGCACGGTCGTGAGTGTGACGCACCGCTTGTCGAGCGTGGTGCACGCCGATCGCGTCTTCGTGATGGCCGACGGCCGTCTCGTCGAGGAAGGCACGCACGACGAGCTCCTCGCGCGTGCCGGCGTGTACGCGTCGCTCTGGGAAAAGCAGCACGGGTTCATCGCCGCGAGCGGAACGGCCGAGATCGAGATCACGCCCGCGGCCCTGCGCCGGGTTCCGCTGCTCGCGCGACTGGGCGAGGACCAGCTCGTCACGTTGGCCGAGTCGTTCTCCGTGGAGCACGCGCGCGCCGGCACGACGCTCGTCCACGAAGGCGATGTGGCCGACAAGTTCTATGTGATCGCCCGCGGTCGCGTGGAGGTGACGCGTGACAGCGGAGCCGGGACGCGCACTCTCGTCGTCGTGCTCGAGGACGGCGATTACTTCGGCGAAGCGGGGCTGCTGCACCACGCGCCGCGCAATGCCACGGTCACGACGCTCACGGACTGCATTTGCCTCGTGCTCGACCGGCAGCATTTCCAGGACGTGATCGCGGCTACGCCGTCGCTCCGCGACGATCTGTTGGGCGGGGCGTACGCGCGTCCCGCCGTGGCCGGGCCGACGCATTGACCCGCCAAGCTATTTCTTCTTGCCGGTAATTCCGCCGACGTCGAACTGGATGCCCGCCGTGAACTGCACCGCGGACATGATCAGCGACTTGGGCCAGCCCGGCGGCAGCGTGCCCTTGGGCAGATGCCACTGGAGCGACTGGAAGTCGCGATATCGGTAGCCTGCGTCGATGTAGAAATTGTACGGAAGCGACAGGCCGACCGTGGCGCCGAGCTGCAACGTGTTGGCCGAGAAGTTGTACGCCGTGTCTCCGGGCGTCGCGTACACCTGCACGTCGTTGAGCGTTACGAGACCGGTGTGCAGCCCGATGTACGGCGACACCAGCTTGGTCAGGCTGCGGGTGGCGTAGAACGAGACTTCGGGCGCGAGGCGCATGACGCCGTGCACGTCCATGTTCGGCTGCCGCGCGTTGAACCCGTAGATGTGGCCGTAGCCCAGCGCGAATTGGTACTGGACCTTCGCGGTGTCCGGCGACAGCGCGAGCGCGATCTCGAGGCCCCAGCCATACAGACCGCAGCTTCCGCCCCGGCTCGAGCGCATCTGACTGTTGCCGAGCAGACAGCTTGTCTGGGTGTTGACGTTCGCCACGCTGATGTTGGAGATGACGTGCTCCAGCCCGAATTGCGCCGAGGCAATCGCGGGAACGGAAAGGAACGAGAGCACGAGCAGCGCTCGGGCTGATGGCGGGAGGCGATCCATTCGAAGTGAGCGGCGCGGAATGAGCCGCGCGAAGGCAGGAGAGAGTCGCGCGATGGCCGAATGTATCGCGCGCTGGCGAGACCCGCGAGTCCGGCGAGTTGCTCAGCATCGTGCTCCCGACGTATAATCGCGCTCTCGAAGCAACCACCAGGTATCGAACGATGGTCGACGTGAAACTGCAGTGGCAGGATGCGCTGGGAGAGCAGCGCGAGCTGGAGGTGCTCGACAAGGCCTTCGTCGGGCGAACCTGCGCCGGCGTCGATCCGAGCCGCGCGATCGTGCTCAACGATCCGAACGTCTCGCGCGACCACCTGGTGATCGCGCGAACTGCATATGGCACGACCCTGCGCGACATGAGCCGCAACGGCACCTGGGTGAACGGCGTGCGCGTGACCCAGGGTTCCGAGCGGCCGCTGGACGACGGCGACGTGATTCGCGTTGGTCAGGTCGAGCTGACCGTCACCATCCGCTCGCCCGAAGCCGAAGCGTCGACGGACGAAGACGACCCCGATCAGACGATGACGTCGTGGACGACCGTGTCGCCGGTGTACCAGCACGTCACCAACCTCGTCGCCGATCTTCGCGGCTTCACGAGCCTGTCGGAAACGCTCGGCTCCGAGCAGATGTACGCCGTGATGAACTCCGTGTTCAAGGTGTTCAGCGACCTCGTCATGACTCATCGCGGCACGATCAAGGACTACGCGGGCGACGCGATCTACGCGTTCTGGGAGCACGGCCTGATGCCGAACGCCGAAAAAGCCCAGCTGGCCTGCACGGCGGCACTCGCGCAGCTCGCCGCGCTGCCGCAGATCGCCTCGGAGCTCGCCGAGTCGATACCAGAGGCGTCGCAGCTTCGCGTGGGTTGGGGCGTGACGACAGGCATGGTCACCGTTTCGCAGTATGGATCGCGCGCCGCCGACCTCGCCGTGCTCGGCGACAGCACCAACCTCGCCTTCCGGATCTCCGGCCTGGCCAACAAGGATCTGGCCGCGCCGATCGTCGTCGACGAACCGACGAAGATGCTGGTTGCCAGCGCATATCAGCTCGCGTCGCTCGGCGAGCACGCGATCAAGGGCAAACGCCAGCCCGTGCCCTTGTTCGGCATCACGCCCTGACTCGCGCCGCGCGCGCTGCGTACGTGGCGCAGCGCGCGCGGCGTACGGCATCTTGTCCGGACTCTCACACAACTCGGACACGCCGGCGCGCATCGCGCCGCTAGTCTGAGCGAGAGACCGTCTGGAGGCGTCTTCGTGAGCAGCCTGCCGCACCTCTTCCGTCACGCCGTTCGCCGACTCGGGCGCGCGCCCGCATTCAGCGTTGCCGCCGCTCTCACGCTGATGCTCGGCGTCGGCGCCACGACGGCGGTGTTCAGCGTGGTCAACGGCGTACTCCTGCGGCCGCTTCCCTTCCCGCGCAGCGATCGGCTGGTCGACCTGTCGCACACGCTCGCCGTCTCCGGCGTGACGCACGTCGACCAATCGGATGCGACGTTCCTGTACTATCGCAAAGCCAACCGCGTGTTCCAGGACGTGGCCGCTTACCGATCCGTCGGCGTGAACCTCAGCGATCCAGGTCGCGGGAGCGATGCCGCACGATCGGAGCGCGTTGCCGCCGCGCGCGTGTCGGCGAGTGCGTTCGGCGTGCTCCGCGTCTCGCCCGGACTCGGCCGCACGTTCCGCGACGAGGAAGACCGCCCCGACGCGGCACCCGTCGTCGTGATCGGAGAACGGCTTTGGGAGCGCGACTTCGCCGGCGATCCGTCGATCGTCGGCCGGCGCGTGGACGTCGACGGCGTGATGCGCCAGGTGGTCGGCATCATGCCGGCGACGTTCCGCTGGCCCAGCTCGACGACCGAGCTCTGGCTGCCGATCGGCATCGATCCGGCGAATACCGCGTCGGCGGCGTTCGACTATCGCGGCGTGGCCCGCTTGCGCGACGGTGTGACCGTGGAGCGCGCACAAGCCGAGCTGCAGCGGCTCCTGCCCGAGGTGCCGGTCGCATTTCCGGGGCGCCTCACCGTCGCGGCAATCGGCATCACTCACATGCGCGCGGTCGTACGACCGCTTCGTGAGGTCGTCATCGGCGACGTCGGACGCGTGCTGTGGGTAGTGTTCGGCGCGGCGGCGTGCGTTCTGCTCATCGCATGCGCCAACGTCACCAATCTCTTTCTCGTGCGGCTCGAGGGCCGGCAGCACGAGCTCGCGGTGCGTCGTGCGCTCGGCGCGAGTCGTCTGGCGGTCGGCGCGGAGCTCCTGGCCGAAGGCATCGTCGTCGCTGCCGCCGGCGGCGTGCTGGGAATCGCGCTCGCTGCCGCGGGCATGCAAATCGTGCCGAGCCTTCATGCCGCGATCGGCGTCCCCAGGCTGGACGAAGTCTCGATCGACGGCCGGGTGCTGCTCGTCGCACTGCTCACCACGATGGTGGCCATCGCGCTCGTGTGTGCGGCGCCGGTGTTCGCGCTCGGCAGAACGAATCCGTCGGCGGCGCTCAACGCCGTGAATCGGTCAACGATGCTCGGCGGCAACCGTCATGGCGCGCGCCAGGCATTCGTCGTCGCACAGGTCGCGATCGGACTGCTCCTGCTCGGCGCCGCCGGCTTGATGGCGCGCAGCTTTGCGAATCTCCGTTCGGTCGAACCGGGCTTCGATGCCAGCCACGCGGTCGAATTTCGGGTCGCACTGCCTCGCGCCGGCTACGCCGCTCCGCGCGACCCCGCGGAGTACATCGCACGGGCGCTCGACGCGATTGCCGCGGTTCCCGGCGTGCAGGTCACCGCCGCCGCGAGCAAGCTGCCGCTGCTCGACGAAGGCCGGCGCGACACTGCGCTGTTCGTTCAGGATCATCCGCTGGCACCAGGCGTGATGCCGAACGTCCACCAACTGGTGTTCGCGACGAGCGACTATTTCCGCGCACTCGGCGTCCCGCTCGTTGCCGGGCAGACGTTCGAGCGCATGGATGCCAACGTCGGGCGGCGTGAGATGATCGTGAGTCGCGCGCTCGCGGCGCGTTACTGGGCCGATACCCGCGACGCGGTCGGCAAGCGCGTGCGAATGGGACCGAAGAGCCCGTGGTTCACGATCATCGGCGTGGCCGGAGACGTCCGCGGTTCCGGACTCGACCAGCCGCCCGACGAGATCATCTATCTGCCGATGGTCACGGCGCTCGGCGGTGCCGGCGACGTCGTCGCGACTGACAGCCTGTGGACGCCGCGCGAGATCGCGTTCGTGGCGCGCAGCACTGGCGATCCGGCTGCTGTTTCGGCGCGCATCCAGCGGACCGTCCGATCGATCGACCCGGCGGTTCCATCGTACGGCAGCGCGTTGATGCGCGATGTCGTGGGACAAGCCGCGGCGCGAACGTCGTTCACGCTCCTGCTGCTTGGCGCGGCGGCCGCCGCCGCATTGGCGCTCGCGCTCGTCGGCATCCATGGCGTGATCTCGTACTCGGTCACACTCCGCGCACGAGAGCTTGCGGTCCGTCTCGCGCTGGGCGCGCAGCCGCGCGATCTGCAGCTCATGGTGACGCGCCAGGTCGCGGTGCTGGCGATCGTCGGCGTGGCGTTGGGACTGGCCGGAGCCA